>JBGCDW010000275.1:0-4908 GCA_045105775.1 Aureispira sp. | reverse complement strand
ATAGCACTGCTATGAACTAAATACGCTAGTACTTTTGTACCTTTTAGGTACAACCCACGCAGATCGCTTTGCGAGTGCCTTGATTGATGAAAAAACCTTACTTTTTGTCTCTGTACAACTCCAGTCGTGATAATGTCTATTGAGTATAGATGATTTATGCTACTTATGCCCCATTTATTTTTTAATATCTCAAAGGATTTTAGTCTTATAATATGGCCTACGATGATCCTAAAACAAATTTAGTTGTTTTAGAAAAATATGTACAGAAAAATAATACCAAGCAATTTACTTTAGAAGATGCTTCTTCGGTAACAGGAATGCCCATTATTGAAACCGAAGTTGCCATCAAGGATTTACTTGGAAAGTACGATAGCAAGCTAAAAGTAACAGAAAATGGCGACTTGATTTATGATTTTGGAGCAACTCTGCAACGCCGTCATAAAAAAACATGGGGTGAGCGTTTACAAGAATTTGGACAATTGCTCTGGAAGGGCTTTCAAGTTTTTTATAAGTTGCTGACTTCCCTCTTCTTAATTATCTACTTTTTTATCTTTTTAATCTTTCTAATAGGATTAGCAGTGGCTTCTGAAGATGGCGATGGTATAGGCGATGCTATTGCTATTTTATTCCGTGTATTCCTTTCTATTTTTGAATGGAACACCATTATGGGGTACAACAGGCGTTATTATCGTCAAGATGATTATGGCTATAAATACCAACATTATCAAGAAAAACCAAGGGTGCTCAAAGGACGCAGACGTTCCAAAAATCCCAAGGATCAAAAGAGTTTTGTCGCTTCTATTTATGATTTTATTTTTGGGCCACCAAGAGTAGAGCTAGACCCACTGGCCAACAACCAAGAAGTGGCTACCTTCTTGAGAGAGCAAAAAGGCTTGATTAGCACTTCAGAGGTGCAAGCCTTGGCAGGTTGGCGCAGAGAAGAGGCCGAAAATTTTATGACCGAGTGCTTGGCTTTATTCAATGGCGAGGCCAACATATCGGACAACGGTACGCTCTATGGCGATTTTGGACAACTCATTCGCGCCAAAAACAGAACAGGTGAGGAGCCAGTAGTCTGGTATTGGGATGAATACGAGCCAGAACATGAGTTGACGGGCAATTCTAAGAGTCGCAATGGTATTATCATCGCTATTAATACCTTCAATTTAATCATGTCGGCTGTGCTCCTTTTGGGGGGCTATTTAGGGCCTATGGGGCTTGGGCTGGGGTGGCTTGGCACTACGGTATTGGGCATTTTTCCTTTGGTGTACTCCCTTAGCTTTTTTCTTATTCCCTTATTGCGCTGGTTTCGCTTACGCCCTTTACAACGCCAACAACGGGAACTCAACATCCGTAAACGCCTTATGAAAGTGGTTTTTCAGACCTACGACCAAGGCACTGACTATATACATGAAATTCCATTGGATAAACTCACGGAGGTTGCCAATACCCAACGCACTACCGAGGAAAAACTAGACGCAACTACCGTAGATGCGGTGATGAGAGATACTTTGTCCGATTTGGGGGGGGAGGCTTATTTAAACAAAAACAATGTCATCATGTATCGCTTTGATCTCATTGCTCAAGAGCTGAATGATATGGATGATTTGAGGGCACAAAAACGTACGGATACGGATTTGGGCGATGTTATTTTTGAGGCGTAGGGACACCATTATCGTAGGTACACCATATATGCGTAGGGACACCATATATCGTAGGGACACCATTATCGTAGAGACACCATATATCGTAGGGACACCATATATTGTGTCCCTACGATACAAAATTATCCAAATCCTCGTCCCAAGAGTAGCGTTTGTATTTGATTTTATACCCTCTAATATCTTTATTCAATTGTGCTTTGAATATTTGGCGGATGCCCCAGGGGCTCCCAAAATCGCCTAGATACCATAAAAACAGGCGCGTGGTATGTACAATTTTTCGTTCATCATCAAAGTCTGTTTCTTGTTCTAAAAAGGACTGGGTTGCTGCATTGAGTTGTTTGGAAAGATCTTTGGGGGTGTAAAAGGCAATGGGTGGGCAGCTTTTTGCACCACAATTGAGGGCAAAATGGATGCGGTAATCAACAGCCTCTACCGCCAAGCGGCGAATGTGGGCAGGAACAAACAGTTGTGGCCAATAGCCCAAGGAGTATTTGTAGCGAAAACGCCTAAGAATGCCATGTTCTACATCGTCCAAGCTAAACTTTTGTTGGGCAATAGTAAAAAAAGCCTTGGTATAAATATCGGATTTATCAACCTGTTGATCTCTTCTCAATATCAAAAAATAAGCATTATAACAATTGATCCAGAAGGCTTTTTGGCGTTTGGCGAGGCTCAAGTCGCCCTCCAATTGATCTAGGGTGAGTTGTGCCAGTTGGTCTTGTAGGGGCTGGCTATCTTGCTGCATCTTAACTGCCAAAAGGAGTTGCTGTGCTAGTTCGTTAGGGGTACTAGACATGATCGAAGTTGTTGAAATAGGAAACAAAAAAGTGGCCGAATTAAAATTACCCAACTTATTGCAAAATCACAACAAGTTGGGTCGTTGGTATCTATTCATTGTCCTTGGAATGTAGTGTTTTGTGATAAGAGGTGAACATTTTATTGCCAAAATTGGAGAGGTTAACTAGCACTAAAAATATTGCTCATAAGCCTTAATCTTAGCTTGCAAACGTTGAGCTAGATAAGGACTACTGGGGTGCAATTGCTCATAAATCATTTGGGCCTCTTGCTGGTAGGCTTGTTTCTTTTGGCTAGACCAGTGATGAGGAGGTGGCTGTAGATTGCAAATTCTATCCGCCATTTTGACCATCCAAACCTCTTTGGGTTGTTGCAATATACGGGCTAGGCTGTCTTGCACGCGCTCTTTTTTGGAGGAGAGCTGTTCGTTTTTGGTGAGGGCTTGCACGCCTTGGGCTATGGTGGTGCCAAATTGCTTTTCTAGGCTGGCATAATCTAGGGCAGTATCTTCGAGCGTATCGTGTAGAGCCGCGCAGGCCAAGGCTAAATTAGCGTCCAATGGTGGTTCTAGTTGTACAGCAGCCATTACCTCCAAGACCACACTTCCAATATGGTTGAGGTATTCAACGGATTGACCTGCTTGTTGGCCTTTGTATTTTTGTCCATGGTGAAACTGGCTGGCAACTTGCCACGCCTGTTGTAATTGTTCTATAGACCACATAAAAGAATGGTTTTAAGTTGTTATGAGGCGAGTAGTGCTCCAATTTTGGGAATATCCACATTGCCACCCGAAATAATTAATCCTATTTTTTGCCCTGCAAAGGTTGTTTTTTGTTGTAAAATAGCGGCCAGTACTACTGCGGAGGAAGGCTCACAAACAATTTTTAAGCGTTCCCACAACAGCCGTAGGGCTGCTATGATTTCCTGTTCTGTTACTCGAATAATTTGTTGCACATGTTTTTGGATAACAGGAAAATTTTGATCGCCCAAGTGTGTACGCAAACCATCCGCTATAGTATGGGCACTGCTGTTGGTTTCTATTTGTCCACTTTGCAAGGAGCGATAAGCATCGTCTGCTGCCAAGGGTTCGCCTGCTATAACTTGGCAATTCTTACCAAAATAATACCCTGCCAAAGCAGTTCCTGCCAACAATCCCCCTCCACCCACAGGTGCAATTAAAGTATTTAAGATAGGCTGCTCTTGCAACAATTCATAAGCGGCCGTAGCTTGCCCCACAATAACAGACCAATCATTGGAAGGATGCAGGAAACTGGCTCCTTTTTCGTCTACCATCTTTTGGGCATTGGCTGCTCTGGCTTCTATGGTGGGCTCACATTCTATGATTTGCCCCCCATAACTAAGCACCGCGCTTTTTTTGACGGCTGGGGCATTAGAAGGCATCACAATATAGGCTTTTACGCCCAAGGTTTGTGCAGCTAAGGCCACTGCTTGTGCAAAATTGCCCGAAGAATGCGTCACAACTCCCTTGGCTCTTTGGCTTGGCGAAAGCTGCAAAATGGCCTGTGTTGCCCCACGCATTTTAAACGAGCCTGTTCGCTGAAAATTCTCACACTTAAAAAATAAAGAAGCCCCAGTCATTTGATTGAGCAAGCTAGATGTCAGGACAGGGGTTGAATGAATATGAGGGCTGATTTGTTGGTGGCAGTTGATAATTTGTTGCTGCATAGTGGTTCTATTGCTGTATTTATGTGATGTTGTTCAATTTAGTGAAAAATGCTTTAATTTGAGGGATTGCTTGGACGTTTATCCAATCCATTCTCACACGAAATAATTCTCAACAACTATGTCTACCACATTTTTTTACTATTTAGTTTACGGCTGGATGGCACTGGCTGTCCTTACCTTTATTTCTTTATTTTTTGTAACCGCACCTTTTGGGCGGCATACTTCAGAGAACTGGGGGCCTACCATTAATGCCCGATTGGGATGGATCCTCATGGAATTGCCCTCGCCCTTGGTATTGAGTTATTTCTTTTTTGCAGGAACAACCGCAGCCAATACCGTTACATGGATCGCTTGGGGATTGTGGATGCTGCATTATTTTAATAGAAGTGTGCTTTATCCCTTGCGGCAACGCGACCACCAGAAGCGTATGCCCGTGATGATTATGGGGTCGGCTATTTTTTTTAATCTGGTCAATGGATTTTTGAATGGCTACTTTTTGGGTAATTATGGCAATGGGTATGCTAGTGATTGGTTGTATTCGCCCTATTTTATGGTAGGAATAAGTTTGTTTGTACTCGGAATGAGCATTAACATACAATCGGATAATATTTTGCTCGGCCTGAGAAAACCTGGCGAGAAAGGTTACAAAATTCCCAAAGGTGGTTTGTTCAAGTGGATTTCCTGCCCCAACTTATTTGGAGAGATTATAGAATGGCTGGGTTTTGCGGTAATGTTGTGGGCTTTGCCAGCCTTCTCCTTTGCT
>JBGCDW010000274.1:0-6172 GCA_045105775.1 Aureispira sp. | reverse complement strand
GAAGGTAAAATAAGGATTTATTCCCTGTTTTACCTTCAAATTAGAGCTACTTTGGCATATTATCAAGAAAAAACGCTTGGCTAAACTATTTTTTTTAAAATAGTTTTGAAACTTCCACAAAAGTTATTAATTTTGGGATGTTGTTACTAAACAATGGACAAGTTACTACCCTGCTGAAGAGCAAGATTGTCCAGCGTTATGGAATATAATTGATTGATTTTTGGTGATTCATGGTTTGTCGAAGCTCGCTTTGACAAACCTTTTTTTATGAATCAATCTTACCGTTGCTTTGCAATCATTTTTATTCGCACTACTACTGCTTGTGCTTATTTTTCTTGAGTCGGATGGCACTTCCTGCTTCGCTAATAAAATCACCTCTTTTGACAAATTCTTTTTCTTTCATGTATTTATAAGCCGCGTTTGTTGCAAAACTAGTGGTGAGTATAAAGGTATTGGCTTCGGCATCTTCCTCTGCAATGGGAATGACCAATTCTTGATCGTTAAAAATTAGGGTAATGGAGCTTACCTTTTTGCTGTGTGGATAGGTGTAAAAGCGCGGTGGATCTGTATTGCTGATGCTATCTCTTACTTCATCAGAACCTGCCATAAGTTGACGTTGGCGTTCGTCTAGTAATTTTAGAGCCGCCTCACCATCGGGCTGAAAGCCAGCCGTTTCATCTTCATTGATATAGATTTCACTGATGTTAGAAGGACTTTGGTTTTTGCCTGTACTTTGTACAATCAAACGCAAGCCCTCTATTTTTTCCTTCTTTTGGGCTTCCAATTGATAATCTGTTAGTTGGTGTTCACTGGTCAAGATCACACGGCCGCTTCCCAAAGGTCGCCAATTGCCACGCGTTTCGCAGCTTACCCATCCCTTTTGATATTTGTAGATAAAAATGCCATCTCGGCGTAAATCCAAATCAATAGTGGTCTCAGAAGATTTACCTTTACCAGTGTAGTTGTAAGAGCCTGTTTGTGCCTGTAAGAATGACCATGTTAGACTCACTAATAATAGTGTAGTGAAGAACTGCATAGTTTTGTTGTTTTAGTTGGTTTGTGATCGTTATTCAATCGCGCGTTTTGTGGATGGGGTATTATCTGGTAAGAACTCCACAAAGTAGTGCTAATAGTTTAGATAAGAAGTTATTATTTGGTTATTCTCTTACATCGGGTGCTCACGAGCTAATCCACGAAGTATTATTCATAAACAACATCTAAACTACAAGGGGATCATTGAATAATTAGTACAAAATATGAAAATATAGAATGATTTACTGTTTCCAATGCTGAAACTATGCCAAACCTGCTACATTTTTCTGAATACTGTTGTAATTGATTCCTACAAATAAAACACTGAGGACAATCCCAACCAAACAAACCAACCAATGTGGAAAATAGCTGAGTTGGTAGCCTTGTTCGGCCAAATTAGAAGTTAAGGTATACTTGATCGGAAGCAATACTGTAAAAGCAGCAACGACAACTACTGCAAAATGTTTGAGCAGTTGATTGGAAAGCGTCGATGCAATATCTTTGGTAAGGTAGCCCAATTGCAACAAAAGACGAATATCTTGGCTAGACTGAGCAATAAGCACTTGAAAATTGAGAATAAAGACCAATAAGGCCAAACTAACAATAGTCAATCCAATGACCACCAGCAAAAAGACCAATAAATTTAAGGAACTCTTGAGTTCGCCACCAATCAAGCCCCCTTTGGACAATTCATAGCCTTTTTTCTCCAAAAATTGCTCTAAATTAACATTGTAAGGATTATCAGTTGCTGCAATTATTTGGGTTGGATCTTTGGCCTTCACTTCATCGCCATACAAACTATTGGCATATTCCATGAAATTGGGCGGCACTAAGATGGAATTTACATTGGGGGTAAACCCTACCACATAGCCCTCAAAACGCTCACTACTGCCATTGCCAGCAATCGTCACCGTAAAATCTACCAAACTGATGGTCTTGGCCGAAAATTTGGGCAATCCCTGACTTGGAGCAAAACCAAAGTTGTACAAAGTCAAGTAATCACTAGACAGCACAATTGGAAGAGGTTCGCCTTTTTTCCACTTAAACAGGGTGGTATCTACATCCAAGTAGGAGACTGGCAAGGATTGAAAAAATAACAAGGTTCTAAAACGTAGTCGTTGGCTAGACATAGACACCTTGTACGTATTGGACTCAAAAGGATCTACCGTGTTAAAAAATGGTTGTTGACGCATTTCCTCCAATTCCTCGGCAGAGAACGACAACTCACTGCTATAATTTTTCTCAAAAGACTTATTAATTACCAAGAAGTTATTGTCTCGTGCGCCTTTGGTTAAGGTTTGCACATCGAGGTACACTTGCAAGGCAAAGAGCAAGAGAAATAAACCAATAAAAATACCAACAGAAGCCCCAAGCAATTGCCCAGAGCTACGGTTTTTCCATAAAACTTGATGTAACATAGTTTAGGATTTAGACAACGTTCCTACTTAAACGTAGCGACGACGAATCAGCTTGATAAAATCTTTGGCAATAGGACGTTTGGTTTTGTGCATCCACTCGTTTGGAGCGATCAAATTTTGCTCAATGTAGTGGCGTGCTTCTGCAAAATCCTCCCCGTCGTTAAGGGTTTTAATGGCTGTTTGAAATTGTCCGACATCTCCACCAAACAATTCATTGATGTACAAGAATTTTTCATTGAGCCCTAACGCCTTTTGTAAATCATCTAGTTTAGAAGAGCTTAGTTTTTGGGATAAATCAGTGGCCTCTTGATAGTGAAAGAGTGTTTCGTAAGCCTCCTTAAAACCATCTTCTTCTACTGTGGCAGGTGGTTCATTGTTGGGCGGTGTTGGCACCGATACGGCTACTGGTGTAGGTGTAGGCTCTACAGGTGGTGGTGTAGCCACAACGGGTGGTTGTTCTACAACGGGTGGTGTAACTACTACAGGAGCAACAGGCGTAGGCTCAGGTTGTGGTTCCTGCTTTGGTGGAGTAGTGGGCGTATTAAATACCAACTTAGGTTTCTTTTTGACAGGCTCGACTGGCTGAGGCTCTGTTACTGGAGGAGTGGGTGTGGGAGTTGGGGTTGGAGTTGGCACTGAAGGAGCTTCTTCCACGGCTTCTTCAAAGCAAGCATCATACAGAGCACGTATAGAAGCTAGAAAAGCATCTTTATCTACACGAGATACAATAGATTGGTTTTCTATTAAATAAGCATAAAAGTTATTGACTTTGTCTAATTTCTGTTTTACGTTCTGTACGTTCATAAAGTTTATTCGTGAAAACGGTTAATAATCAAAATTGAAGGGAAGATAAGTTTTTTCGATGAAGTTACTGAAAAAACAAAGACGCAATTACCATTCTAATAAGGAAGCTATTCTTAAATGAACTTCCATATCAAATGATAATCACGTCTAGCAAGAAGAATTATTGTGCCAGTTTTGAAAATATTCTTAAATAATAGGCTCCAACAAACCTGTATAACGGAGCATTTCTCTAAAATCGAAGTGGGGGGCGAGGGTCGGTCGCCAATTGGTTTCTTTGAGAATAGAGAAGGGGGATAACTGAATAGAGGCCAAAAACACTTCGGTAACAATGGCTGTTCCAACAGGCCCAAGATGCTCGCCACGCGCTCTGATTTCTGCTTCCTTGAGAATGTAATACCACAGCGGTGTTTTGTTGTGAAAATTATACGGCTCCAATACGGCGCGTTCCTCAGGTGTAGCGTGGCCCAACAATTCCTCAGCAGACAACACCAAGGAATGGTCAAACAAAATAGCCTCTGCTACCGCCTGCCCTGTTGGCAAACCAAACATATAACCCCTTCTCAAATTGCGTACAGCCAAGTTGATGTTAATGTTAGGAATATTGGCTAGAGGGTCTACAATAGAGCTATCCAGTTTCTTAGATTTATTAGTCGTAAAAACCTTCCAATCAATTTTTCTATTCAATGAAGGAGGCAGTTGCCCTCCCAAATCACCAGAGTCAAACAAATCCCGTAGGGTGAGTTCCCCTTTAGGAATATTCCAGTCATAAGCATCGCGTACCATGCTGTGCCCTAGCCTAAAAGCAGCCATCGTAAACTCCAAAGGCAAGAAAAAATTATCAATAGTTGGCCTAAAAAAGCGATTGCCAAAAGTAAGAGCTTGCTGCACATAGTCATAATCTACTACAGCTTTCAAAAAATCATGAATTAAGATCCATTGATAATGCTGGGTGGCGATTTTGCGTGCTTCTGCTCCATTGACCCCTTCTTTGTCCATGATGGCATTGTGAAATTTGAGGAAAGCCACGTGTGTTTGAGCAACTGCCAAATTTTCATCGTTGCGTCCATCTCCAATTAGGGCTTTTTTGTTGGGATCCCTAGGTAGGTCGTTGCCATCACTGCCTAATTCGTCCTCCAGATTGCCCAAGATAAAACGGCCACTGGCATCTACCGCAGCCGTATGGTACAAGCTGTCCATTTCCATGGTGCCTGTTCGGATGTTTTGTACCAACTCTTGTATATCTGCGGTAGCATCCACTACGTCAAAACTATCCTTATCAATGGCAGCATCCAATTCTTTTTTGATACTAGAATTGGTCAAATCATGGTCAATAAATTGCCCCAAGTAAGTAAAAAAGGCATCCAAATTAGTTGCATCCTCTGATGGCTTGCTGGTCATCACCTTGCCCAGCTCCGTCAGCCCTTTGATAACTTCTTCTTTGTTGTTGCTATCCAATCGCTCCAAATCTCTTGGAAATAAATAGTCGTAATTGTTGAGGGAGGCTCCCTGTGCTTTCATGTCCTCCAATGCTTTCATGGTTCCGTGTTGCATGTTGTTTTTTTTAGATGGGTGAATGGTTGGTATAGTTGTCGGGTGTATTGGACAACTATACCACATTCATAAAATGTATGTTTAAGGCTATTTAGGACTTGGTTTTGATAGGGAGGTTATAGGTGATGCCTAAGAAAGCTCCAATTTGAGGTACTTCTTGGTGGATGGTTTTATCTTGAAGATCAGCTCGTAGGTAAGGGCGTTCAAGGGTATAATTAGGATTTAATTCTTGAACACTAGTGCCCAAAGTAGCACCAACCGACAATACCAGTCTTCTTGCTTTGCCCAAAATTACACTGCCCCCCAAGTGCCATCTCATTTCGCCCGATTCTATACGTGTACTTGCGCCTGCACTCACTGCTAAATCTATACTTTTGCAACCAAAAAAAGAGACATGAATCAAGGCACCAGCAGAAGGAATTAGGCTTTTATTATCAAAAGCCGTTCGGATCAATACAGAATCTGTTGCTACTCCATTAGATTGATAATCTTCTAAGTAGGTGGTTTTGGCACTAGGGAAATAATTGAAAAACAGCCCTGGGCTGACACTTATTTTTACGCCCTTGATGGGTAAATGGAGCGGTAGAACAGCACCATCTTTATTCACCCCTTCTTTGGGAGTAATATTTAATTTTAAGTCCAATCTATACGCTTCCTCAATCGGCAGTGTTGTACTGAATTCAAATGTTTTTGGATCACTAATGGTATAATAAAGCGTGATAATATCCTCAATGGCTTTTTGCAAATCAACAGCCTTTATTGCCTCGTTCAAATGTTTAACTGTGGCTAAGTCCTTCGTATTAGAGCGAACAAAAGCTTCGCCTCTCAATATAGCTTGATAACTAGCATCCAATTCGCTTCGGACGGTAGTTATGGGCTTATTTTGCAAGCACATCTCTTTTCTTTTCTGTGCTATGTCATGAGTAGAGCTATTTTTAAGTGCTTCTTCTAGGCAAAGGCCACAATCAATGATTTTTTGAGAAGAAATTAAGAGCATAATTAAAGATTTTCTTGCTTGTTCTTCTTGCTCTAGAGAATCCGTCCCTCCTCTTGTAATTCCATTTGCAGCGATTGTGTTGTCCACCATACTGGACGCAGTTTCTGTTTGTAATACTTGTTTGGCTTGTTCAAAATTGAGAATTTCAGGTAGTGTAGCATCAAATTTTTTGAACTCCTTATCTATTGTAATATCAAACAAGGTTCTATTGATATTGGTAATGTTGATGAGTAGATGATCCCCTTTTTTAACACAGGGAAGTTTGTCAGATGGTGGTTCAGTTTGGAAATCCCATTCAATTTTTTGACTCCAAGCACTGTGTTGTAATCCCATAAATGCAAGAACTACAAGGAGTATATTTTTGATAGTT
>JBGCDW010000273.1:0-8779 GCA_045105775.1 Aureispira sp. | reverse complement strand
CCCCAAAGTATATTCCCTAGATTTACAACTCGTAATAGAAAGCAGCTATGATGAAGCCAACAACCGTTTTGAGGTGGAATTTAGCCGTACCAATCGAGATTTAGTAGATTACAGCAAAAAGGGTATTGTCGAAAGCATGACTATTCCTGAAACTCTGCCACTACAATTGAACGTGTATAAGTAACCTCTTTAATCGTAATAGTTAGTATTAAAGTACCAGTTATTACGACAATAATTGGTGCTTTTTTGTATAATAAAGTATCGAATAGTTGTTTTTCCAACGGAAACTAACTTTTTTTATTCGATAAATCATATCTTTTATGGATATTTGCGAGGCAATGAATAGCTTTGCACTTCTGTAACCCTTAAATGAATGTTTAAGAATTATACTAATTTGAAAATAGAGGCTTTAATACTAATTCAAATCAGCGTATTTCTACTGAATAAATTTTACAAAAGTTCTCTTACTCCAAAATGATTTACTCTTTTGTGTATCTTCCAAAGTTCCCTATCTAGCTTGGCGGATTTATCAAGTAAATTTTTTATGTTGTGAAGTGCCTTTTGTTGATTTACTTAGTAACTTCAATCAATTGCCGAATTTTATATAAACAACAAAAACTGCCGAAATGAAAAAAATATTCTTGGGATTTCTCCTTTTATTCAGCTGTACTTATGCTTCACAGGCACAAGAAGAAGCAATTAAGGATAGTATGGAAGTGTACTTC
This sequence comes from Aureispira sp., assembly GCA_045105775.1. Lineage (GTDB taxonomy): Bacteria > Bacteroidota > Bacteroidia > Chitinophagales > Saprospiraceae > Aureispira. The sequence continues at coordinate 8,054 of JBGCDW010000273.1, read as the reverse complement.
AAACTAGATAGAGCAACACTTCAAACTGAAAGCAAAGAGGCGATTACTGCTGCTTTTGAAAAAAATAAAGAAAGAATTCTAAAAGTACGTGTAGCTGGACACGCTTGTGATTTGGGATCTGATAATTACAATATGGGCTTATCAGAGCGTCGTGCCAATGCTGCTTTTGAATATGTAAAAACATTGGGAGATGCCTATCAAGAGAAATCAGAATTGTTCTTCTATGGTGAGAAAGAGCAAAAATATGATGAGAGAGAACTTAACCGTCGTGTTTATGTATTGTTCTACTTAGAAGATGACGACAGAGATACACTTTTGCAAGATGAGTGTGCTTCTGCGTTTATTGAAAAAGGAACATTTAAGCCTAACAAAACTAAAAATGCAGCGTACGAATTCAAAGCATACAACACAGCTGATGCAATGAGCGCTCGTAATTTGTCAATCGAAGATACTGAAGGTCGCAAATTGTACTTCAACTCTGTATTGTATCTTCAAGCAACTATGGGGGGCAATACGTTGACACCTGTAAAAGCTATGAAATTGAAACTACCTTTGGTAAATGCTGACAAAGAAGGCTACATGCTTTATGAAGGAGTAGACCAAGATGGTAAAGTAGTTTGGAAAAACACAGGAAAGCCTTGTCAAGCAAATGATGCAGATGGCTGCGAAACCTACAATGTAGATGTAATGACTACAGGGTATTGTGCTTGTGCTATGCCTCGTCCTTGTGAAGAAGATTGTAACCCAGATCCATTTAGTGGCGTAGAGAGCCCAGATGCAACTGCTGCCAATATCCGTGCTAGTATCGAAAAAACTGCTTTTGAATTTGAAGAAGGAACGTATGCTAACCTTGATGGTGTAACAGTCATTGATGATAATGATATGGACAGTGACTTGGATGTTTGTGAGCAATTCAAGTATGGAGTTGTAACCGATGACTGGTATCCAAACCGTCACAAAATGGCAGATAAGAAGAACATCAATGTACGTTCAGAAGCAGCTCCTGCTGATGGAAAAACTTCTCGCGTTTATATCGTGAAGAAAAATATCACAGACTTGAGCGATCCTGTATTATTAGTAGGTGAAACACACTCTGCTGGTTATCCTAAATACGTAGATCAAATCGTTCGCCCAACAGAATGTTTGGGCCCTGTAAACTGCGAATATGTAGTTTTTGATGTACCTGCTAAAGCTTGGTACAAATTGGGAGAGTGGGATGATAGCAAAACAAAGCCTGCTAGTAAAGACAAGTGGATCTTGAAAGTACGTTTGTTGAAAAACTCAACTGTTTTTGTGGGTAACACCAAAACAAATGAAGTATACAAAGCAACGAATGCAGAGCGCAAAGGAAAAGTTCGTCCAAAGGAGTACACCATCTATGAAGCGGATGATCCTGCTGACTTGTTAGTATATGTTCAGAATTCTACTAAGGCAAACTTTAAATTGTATCAAGCAGTTAAATTATCTGACTTGAAATACAAAAAAGCAAGCAATATGTACATCATGCGTCGCGTGAAGTTCAAGAAAACTCAAAGCTTTGAGGGCTTAGAACTAGATGTTTGTAAAAAAGATGAAGAATAATAAGTAGGGATTAACCTCTAATAAAATACTAAATGCGTGTTCCACAAACGGTGGAACACGCATTTTTTTTAGGGCTGTACGGCATTTTTAATAGGCCAATAAATGGAACACTAGGTCTACATCCTCTGCATATTCCTCGCCAGATCCACCTATTATTTGAGGAAGGTTTTTGACTTCATATTTTTTGGAAGTAAAAAAATCAACTTTCTTGATCTTCTTTTTCTTAAGTAATGTTTTCACTGGTAAATAATTTTAGTAAGAAAAATTTTATGTTTTAAAACTACTGACTACAAGTAGAAGGTGGATCAAAGCGTTGCTTTCCTTGCACCGTGTATTTGACTCCTGCATAAACCATACGACCAAGGATAGGTGCGTAAACGGAGGAGGCATCAAAACGGGCAGTTTCTGTGGGTGATTCTTCAAATGGGTTGTCATGTCCCAAAACAGGAGCACTTTGGGTATAACCACCAAGATTTTCACTACCTATATAAACTTGCCAAGCCTCGCCAAAATACTTGACAATATGAGCACTGGCCAAGCCATAAGCAGGACTATAGGCACCATAACGATAATTGGGTAGATCGTTGCCAAAAGGTGGATGCAAATGTGGAAGGCGTTGCTGACCAATAATATTATAAGTGAAATTGAATGCCCAATTCTTCTTTTTGGTAGCCCAGCTCAAGTGAAGCAAGGCACGGTGGCGTGGCATCAAAACTACTTCGTGCAACACATCGCCCATAGTCATTTGTACATCGTTGAATTTGTAGGCCAAGCGGCATTCTAACTGTTGGAAAAATGTTTGACTCCAAGTAACCAGCAAACTATTGGAAAAAGAAACTCCTTTGAGATTATAGAGCTGCAAATTATCATAACTAAGATCACTATCTATATCCGCTACCAATTGATTGTTGAATTGAGTTCGATAAGCATCCACGTTCCAACTCCCTTCGTAATTATTATTCACTTGATAATTCCAAACCATGTTGACTCCATAGTTCCAAGCATCTTCTGGCAGAATGTTTTCTTGCAGTACAAAATTGCGATAGCTGGCCATGAATCGCATATTTTCTAACAATACATTCGCTGTGCGAATACCACGCCCAGCAGACGCGCGAATAACCAGATCATCTGTACAATTAAATTTGAGATTGATACGAGGAATAGGAACAATATAGTTGTAGGTATTGGTCGTTAGAGCCAAACCCTGAATGCCAGCCAATAGAGTAAAGGAACTGCCCCAAGCATTATTCAATTCTACCGTCCAGTCATACTCTGCTTGCAAACTCGTCCAGAGTTCTTTGCGATCAATATAAATATTGTCAAATTGCTCCTGAATATCTACCTGTTCTACGGTGGCTCCTAGCATCAAATTATGACCGCTAGGCAACCATCCTGTTTCAAAAATGAGTTGAAGATAGGCACGAGTTTGTTGGCCCAAGTAATCGCGGGCACCAAATAATCCTTTGTGCTCGTGTATATTAAAATCATAAATAGCAGCGATACTTTGGTTTTTGTTTTTCATACCTAAATAACCTACTTTACCAAATGCCCCAAATCTTCTTACATCATTATTCACCTCATAAGAAAGGATAGGTTGTGTGGCTTCAGGATCAATTTCAGGTTGCTGGCCACCTCGTCTGGCATCAATAATTCCTTGAAAATTAGCCTCTACATGCCAACCTGGTGCTTGATATAACCAACGAGAAATAACATTTGCTTGACGTTTGATAGGAATATCTAAAAAACTATCTGAATTGTGATCTATTCTTGATTCCAATAAATTACCGTGTACTAATAAACCTGTGCTCCAACGTTCTGAAAGTCGATAATTGAACTGCAAATTGAGTTCTACCCGACCAAATGTATTCACATACAGATTGGCAAATAATAAAGGTGCTGTAGAGGGTTTGATAAGCTGGGTGTTGATTTGTCCTGTTATCCCTTGACTACCATTACGAACAGAACTTGCTCCTTTGGAAATTTGAATATGCTCAATAAAAGTACCAGGGATATATTCTAAGCCAAAAGCACGCCCCAAACGATTGAAGGTAGGACGATTTTCGATGAGCATCTGGGTGTATGTACCTCTAAGACCTAGCAATTCAATTTCTTTGGCTCCCGTTACCGCATCACTAAAACTTACATTTACCGTAGCATTGTTTTCAAAGCTTTCTGATAAGTTGCAGCAAGCAGCACGGTTCAATTCTCCTGCGCCAATTTCTTCTACATTAAGTGGATCAAGACTGCTACTAAAGCTGCTTCTTCGTCGAGTCTCTACCACTACATCATCTAAGGTTGCATTTTCTGCAACAATCAATTTTAAACGCTCTTCCTCGGGTAAGATTTCGACTTCTGTTAGGACATAACCAACGTATTGTATGTTCAAAATATGTCCTTCAGTGGTATCCAGACGCTGTATGGTAAACCATCCATCTACATCAGTTGTCGTAGCTACTTGTGTGCCTTTCCAGTATACCACTGCGCCAACCAAGGGCGTATCAGCAGCATCCACCACCATTCCAGAAAACCAATTGGGGTTATCTTGGGCAAAACACAGGGATATGAATATTGTATGGAGTAGGATAGTTAGTGAAAATTGTCTCATGATAATTTAATTTAATACTGAAAACCTCTTTCTTCTAAAACGAAAAAACTAGTTGAGCGTTTACTCTCCATAAAAAGGAGCTGGTGGTGCTTTGGTGACTCTAGCCATCCAATTAATCAGTGCTGTATCTTGTCCTTGACGGTCACTTTTTCTATAATACCAGCTAGAACCAATCTCTACGTGGCTTGCTCCTTCATAGGTGCGAAGATCGACACCACCAGGACAAAACATTTTGGCCTCGTTACAAAAAGAAACAGCAGCTTTATAATTAACTAGGCCATCCTTGGTGCCATGCAAGCACAAGAGCGGAAATTCATCCTTGGGAGAAACCCAAGTTTTGGGATTGGCCAATGCAAATGTTTTATCGTCTTCATCCCCTGCATAATCTTTTAGAGCAAATGTTTGATCCATTTTTTCCAAATCAATGGCACCTACAATACTAAAGGCTCCTTGGAGTAACGTTGCTCTATCCAAATTTAAGGCTTCCCAACGTTTTTCATCATAAGCCAAAAGCAAGGCCAAATTGCCACCAGCAGAAGTGCCACCCACCAACAATTGAATATCTTTTAAACCTTTTTCTCGAAGCATAGCCAAGCTGTGAACCAGCGCATTATCAACATCTTCTTGTAGATGTTGATACGAAAAAATGGGTGCTAGGCGATAAGCGGGAAAGATGAGGCTGTAGCCTTCTTGTTGCAATAAATAAGATAAATAGCGATGTTGTTGAGGGCTGCCCGTTCTCCATCCTCCACCATGTAAGTAAAAGACTACTTTTTCAGGATGTGGGCTATTTTTAGGAGCTGGATAGTAATTATAATATTGGCGGTTGTGTTTGCCATAAGCAAAACGCTCCCGATTAGCGGCCTCTTTGGAGGATTTATTATCCAAAATCCACAAATGTCGAGGCAAACGCGCTACTTCATGAAATGATGTTCCCTTGGGAGCAAATAGTAACACCGCTTGCCACAACCAAAGAGCAATACAAAATAGGATAGGAGCTATTTTGAGGCTTTTTATGAACCAGTTGTTTGCAGATGGTGTACGTACAATCCAGTAACTTAAGGCAGTACTAGAAAGCAATAACCCATAAAATCCAAGATCAAATAACATACAAATACTTTCGCTTTAATAGAAAAAGGTAGGGAGTATCTCAAAGATACAATTATTGGAGCGAAAGCTTAGAATATTAACAAGACCTTATCATTAGTTAGACAATACCCTACGAGCAAATAACAACTTGGGTTTCCAATACTTAGACGTACTTACATTATCAATAACAATCCCTCGTTTACTACTACTATGAATCATATACAAGCCCTGTTGTGTGTTTTTATAGACCAAACCTACATGTTGGATACGACCATTTCTACCATCGCGGCCAAAAAATAGAAGATCGCCATTTTGGGCTTTGGAAATAGGGATCTCTTTGCCTTGCTTGGACTGCGCTCCAGAGCTGCTAGACAGTAAAATATCATGTTTTTTGTAGAGGTAATAGGTAAAACCAGAACAATCAAACCCTCTGGGATCTTTTCCTGCATATTTGTAAGGAACCCCTTGGTGTTTTTCGGCTTCTTTGATAATTAATTGACGCGTTTTGGTGGCTTTACTCAGAGTGGGCGCACTAGAACTGGTCGCGCTACGTTTGCTAGAGCAGGCCGAAACAAAGCAAACCAATCCAATAAATAATACCAATGAACTAAAACGTAAATGCATCATAGTTAGAATAGATTGATTGGATAATAGTGTTATTATGCTAAAATTAGAACGCGGAGAGCTATTATATTGGTATAACAAAAGAACATTAATAGTATCACCAAACTGTCTTATTGTCTTTTTAGAATAGTTAAAGCGTTTCTGAGCGCAACAAATCTTGGTGAATTGGCACGATTGTAGGACAAAGAAAACTAAGTTTTTATTAGGTTAGTTAAAAGGGTTATGTGGCAACTTGTTTGTCACTTTAAGGCGATTCAGAATAGCCTCTCTGAATTGCCTTTTTTATAGCCACACTTTTTAAATAAAAAATGACTTATTCCTTGATTGTATTGGAATAAGTCATTTTTTATTTTGTTATAGACCACTAAAATCTACCATATAGGACAACCATAACGACGACCTCCACCTAAGCTGTAGGTATCAATGTAATAACTAAAACGAATAGTTACTGTGTAGTAAGCATCATTGTCTTTTGGATCTCCACGTTGCTCTCCTGGTGCAGTAACAACAGCATTGACACCCGAAGGATCCAATTCACCCGAACGACGGGCCAAATCTCTGGCGATTTGAGCTCTTGTAGGATCAAGATTTATATCAAAAATACTTTCGTCTTCTACATAATCTATAGAAACATCATCCAAGTAATCGGTAAAAGTTAGGCGATAGTTTACTTCTAAACCCAAAGACCAAGTATCATCATAAATCCATTTTACGCCTACTCCCATAGGAACATTCATCTGAACAAGCTCATAAGGAGCACGACCAGGAACGAGCCCTTGACCTTCTGTACTCAAAGGCTTGAGTTCAACCCATCCGCCATTATAAAAACCTTCTGGATTAAATGTAAATAAACCAACACCCAAGAAACCATAAGGCGCAAGAATACTAGAACCACGTCCTCTACCCAATTGGAAATTATAAGGCGTAACCTCAAGAGCGAGGTTGGCATCAAACATATGTGTACGGAAATTCAAATTTCTGTAATAACGGAACCAAGCAGCATTTACACCATCTCTAGATTGTGTGCCAGAAAATTCCTCTTTACCTGCAAATTTGTCATCACCACTGATTTGTAAATAGCTCAAATCTAAGCGAGCCGAAAAATTACCATTGAAATTCCAGCGTGCAAAAAGCCCTACTGTTGGGCGTGCTGATTCAAGATCGGTATCAATTACAAACCCTTGTCCAAGTCCTCGTTGAAAATCAGGTGAACTGGGCGCGTATCCAGGACTACCAACTCCTCCTAAATCTCCTAAATAGTGAGCAGTACCAGCCTGAATACCTATTTCCAAGGGGTAAGTGGGGCGATAATCATTTTGGCCCACGGCTACAGATGTGCCCATTAGCAGCAAGCACCATAAAATAAAAGTCTTTTGCATTGTGTAATCTTGGTCTAATGTTATTTAAAAAAAAACTTTTGACGTGCCTCAAAAGCAGCAGTGCAGTTATTACTAAACGTAGAGGGAAGCACAATTAGTATACTGTTAGCGTATTTGTTTAATAGTTTTATGTGGAATGATTATGCTAAGTATGCAATTTAGGTAATTCCTATAAGCATCAACTACTTTCAAGTCATCAAAGAATTTAACTGTTTTTACTAGAAAAATATTTTATACTTAAAAATATATGTACTTGGATTATTAATCCAATGAAGAATAGGATAGTTGTCAATAAATTGGGTAGAACATAGCAAAAGCATTACTGAAACGGGCTAGCTGAACAGCCCGATAAACTTGTGCAATTATAATCAATAATATGTAAAGTATTTCTTTTATCTTTTTTTAGTTTGGGCTAAAATATCTTTTTAGAGTTTTTTTGAGATAAATCAAATGAAATGAGCCGAACTACAGACGAAGTATGTTAACGAATTCTCCAAAAAACGCATCAACTATTTTAATGGTTGGGTAAGCATTTTTGTAGGTGAAAGAATCCATGTGCATAGCCCTAAAGAACACCTAATTCAAAGGTAGCAACTTTTTTGAACACTACCAATTTATCTATTTTTTGTCTTTTTTTAATAGACATTATCACGACTGGAGTTGTACAGAGACAAAAAGTAAGGTTTTTTCATCAATCAAGGCAAAAATTTAGTTCATAGCAGTGCTATGGAATCAATTTTTAACGATGAGTGAGGGAAAAAGATGCTTTTTTCGCT
>JBGCDW010000272.1:0-16067 GCA_045105775.1 Aureispira sp. | reverse complement strand
CTACCCCGGCATTGATTGGGTCATCTACACCACGGGCAAGGGCTTGAAATACGATTTTGTAGTGCAAGCAGGGGCCGACCCCAGCCAAATCCAATTGCGTTTCAAAGACCACGAAGGGCTTACGCTCAATGAAGATGGCAGCTTTACCTTGTCCAATCGTATGGGCACGATTACGGAAAAAGCTCCTGTTTCTTTTCAGGGGGATGCGCCTATTGCTACGGCCTTTGAGTTGGAGGAGGATATTGTTTCTTTTCAGTTGGCGGATTATGAGGAGCATGAGGGGTTGGTGATTGATCCGTTGTTGGTTTGGGGGACTTACTATGGGGGCAATGATGCTGATTGGGGAAGGGGTTGTGCAGTAGATGCACAAGGCAATGTGTACTTAGCAGGGGAAACAGAGTTAAGGAGTAATAATTTAGCCTTCAATGGCCACCAAAATGTATATGGAGGCGGACTGAATGATGCGTTTTTAGTAAAATTTAATGCGAATGGCGTACGTCAATGGGAAACTTATTATGGGGGGAATCGTGAAGATCGTGGACTTAGTTGTACTGTAGATAATCAGGGCAATGTGTACTTGGCTGGGAGTACAGAATCAACGAATAATATAGCCTCTAATGGTCACCAAAATGTAAATGGAGGAAACTACGATGCCTTTTTAGTAAAATTTAATGGTAATGGCGTACGCCAATGGGGGACTTATTATGGGGGGAATAATGATGATGATTATGGAATTAGTTGTGCTGTAGATACACAGGGCAATGTTTATTTAGCTGGGGGTACAAGATCAACGAATAACATAGCCTCCAATGGTCACCAAAATGTATATGGAGGAGTTGGTGATGCATTTTTAGTAAAATTTAATGGTAATGGCGTACGTCAATGGGCAACTTATTATGGGGGGAATCATAGAGATTGGGGAGTTTGTACTGTAGATAATCAGGGCAATGTTTACTTGACTGGGGGTACAGGATCAACGAATAATATAGCCTCCAATGGTCACCAAAATGTAAATGGAGGAAACTACGATGCGTTTTTAGTAAAATTTAATGGTAATGGAGTACGTCGATGGGGCACTTATTATGGGGGGAATAGTTATGATTATGGAACTATTTGTGCAGTAGATAATCAAGGCAATATTTATTTGGCTGGACATACACAGTCAACCAACAATATAGCCTTAAATGGCCACCAAAATGTATATATAAGAGAGGGTGATGGCTTTCTAGCAAAATTCCAAACAACTTCATCTACCACCACCTACACCATAACCGGCACCGTAAGAAGCAGCACCAGCACGATGCTGTCAGGCGGGACCGTCACCTTCACAGGCAGCGGCAATTTTCCATCCTTCACCACCACTACCATCAATGGAACTTACACGGTAGCGATTCCTGATGGGTGGAGTGGTAGGGCTACGGCTTCCTAGTCTGCGTATACCTTCAATAGCAGAACCCACGGCATTATAACGAGCAACTTAGCAGGGCAAAACTTTGTAGAAATTACAGGCGTTCCCATTGTTAAGCAAGGATCGTCTAAGTTATTGATCAACCCTAATCCTAATAGGGGGAAATTTACAATTGATTGGGGGCAGTCTTATGAGGAGGTGCAGCTTTCTATTTATGATGTATCGGGCAAAATGATTGACGCTCGTACGGTTTATGCTGCGGAGCAGGTGTCACTTACTATTAATCAAGGAAGAGGCGTTTATTTGGTGCAAATACATACCAAGGAAGGCTTATTGGAAACGGTTAAAGTGGTGGTTAGCGATTAGTTGAAACACTACATTGGAGTGCAATAGAGAAATATAGCTATCAGAAATGTTCAAATTTTCTGATAGCTATATCTATTCAAATACGATTGTTTGGCATGATTATGTAATTGTTAATTTAAGATGCTTTTCTATGAAAATTAAAAGAGGATCGTTATTATTATAAACTAAAAGAAAACTAAATCTAATCTATTCCGTCTACTTCCAAACTAAATCCCATGCTACGACCATTCAAAAAGCCGCCTACTTGGTTGGCACTTTTATTATCGTTTTTGGGATGGTCTAGTTGCCAAGTAGAAGAACCTAGCTTGCCTTGTGATGAAACATTGCCCAGTGGATTATTAACACAGCATATTCGTGGAATGAGTTTGGTGGCTGCCCAAAGTCCCATACAAGGCAATCCACTTCAAGACCTCCAACAATTGGGCGTAAATAGTGTGGCCTTGTTGCCTTATTGTTTTTACACGCCAGGAGATCCCTCTATTGACGAAATATCACGTTGTACAGACCCAGGTTGTCCACACGGCCCCAGTATTCGGGGGGCAGTTTTGGAGGCACTGCAACGTGCCCAAGCCGCCAACTTGGCTATTATGATAAAGCCTCAATTGTGGGCTATGGAGGAGTGGGTGGGACATCTTACGTTCTCGACCGAACAGGAATGGCAGGTATTTGAGCGCAACTATACCAATTTTATTATGGAGTGGGTAAGGATTGCAGCCGCCAATCGGGTAGATTATTTTTGTGTGGGAACAGAGTTGCGTCTTTTTGTAGCACAGCGGCCAGCTTATTGGAGGCAATTGATGAACCAAATTAAAACCATTTATACAGGAAAATTGACTTATGCCGCCAATTGGGATGATTATCAAGAGGTTTCTTTTTGGGATGAATTGGATTATATTGGAGTAGATGCCTACTTTCCGTTAACGCCCAAAGCTGTGCCCTCAATTTGCCAACTACAAGAAACGTGGCAACCTTATAAAGAGGAATTGGCCAGTTATGCTCAAGCACAACAACGCCCTATTTTATTCACCGAATTTGGTTATTTGAGCGTGGAAGGTGCGGCTTATAATACTTGGGTATTGGAAGACAAAATCAAAGAAACGGTCATCAATGAAGCGGCACAAGCCAATGCCTTGCAGGTTTTGCTCACAGAACTAGCACAAGAAGATTGGTGGGCTGGTGGTTTTCAGTGGAAATGGTATGCCGATAGCATTAGTGCGTATTGCGAATGGGATTTGAACAAGGATTATACTCCTCAGAACAAAAAAGCAGCAGAAATTCTTAAAGCATTGTATCAATAAAGATTTCAAGCTTGTTCTAAACAAAAATTATTAAAAGTTATTTATAATTTTAGAGCGCAATGGAGCTTTTTTTATCATAAATAACCACTCGTATGAAATTTGGACGTGTTGAGGATCTAACGACTATAGATTTTTTGATGCCCGATCCCCCCAAGGCTACGACTACCTTATTAGAGGGGTTGCCACCTGTTGCCACTCCCAACATCTATTTTGGTTGCACAGGCTGGGCGATGAAGGAATGGATTGGGAAATTCTACCCTCACCAATCCAAGAGCAAGGAGTTTCTGAAGCATTACGCCAAGCAGTTTACCACTATCGAACTCAATACTACCCACTATAGAATTCCAAGCCCTGATTTGGTAAAAACTTGGTACCAGATGACAGATGCTAATTTTAAATTCTCTCCCAAAATACCACAATCTATTAGTCATGCGGCAGATTTGGGAATGCGTGGCCAGCATATTGGCTGGTTTTGTGAATCTATGGTAGGTCTAAAGGAAAAATTAGGTACTTCGTTTATGCAGTTGCCCCCCAATTTTGGCCCAGGGCGTTTGCGCCAATTGATTCAATTTTTAAAACATTTCCCCCTAGAGGCGGCGCCTTTGGCTATAGAAGTGCGTCAAGAAGCGTGGTTTGAAGAAGAAGCCGCTTTTCAGGAATTGTTAGCCGTACTTAGAGAACAGAAAGTAGGGATGGTTATTACAGATGTAGCAGGGCGACGAGATGTGTTGCATTTGGGACTCACGACCCCCCAATTGTTGTTGCGTTTTGTGGGCAATGCCCTGCATCCTACCGATTATCAACGCGTAGATGCTTGGGTAGATTTGATGTTGGCATGGGTGCAACAGGGCTTGCAGGATATTTATTTCTTTTCGCATCAACCTGATAATATTTTATCACCAGAAATGTGCATGTATATCCAAGAGCAACTAGAGATTAAAAGTACGTTGCGATTTTCTAAAAAAACAAGAATACTAAATGATGGTCAAATGAGCCTCTTTTAAGTAATTTCAGTATTTTAAGCCCCATTCTTATCAAAGGCAAAAAATACAAATGAATTATATAGAGTTTAGGATTTCTGGACAGACGACCACATTAAATGATATTCTTATTGCACAATTGAGCACGGTTGATTTTAATGGTTTCTTGGAAGAAGAAAATCAATTGGTGGCGTATATAGAAGAAGCAGCTTATTTGGCTCCAGCCAAAGCATTATTGGAAGCCCTAAAAGCCCAGCATCAATTGAATATTACTACCAAAATTATTGCAGAACAAAATTGGAATGCACAATGGGAGGCCGATTACCAGCCTGTGGTAGTGGAAGATTTTTGTGCGGTACGCGCCAGTTTTCACCCACCCATTAATACCGTGCAGCACGAACTTATTGTAACTCCCAAAATGTCCTTTGGAACAGGACACCATGCTACCACCTATATGATGATGCTTCAAATGCGAGATTTGGTTTTCTCCAATCAGAAAGTATTGGATTATGGTTGTGGAACGGGCGTATTGGCTATTTTGTCCAAGCGACTAGGGGCACAACACTTGGATGCCGTAGATATTGATTATTGGTCGTATGATAATACCTTAGAAAACAGGGAGTTAAATGGTGTAGAGGCTTCTGAAATGCAAGTGTATCATGGCGTATTGGCCGATGTGCCCACCCAGCAGTACGATTTGATTTTGGCCAATATCAACAGAAATGTTATTTTAGAAACAATGCCAGAGATGTGTACTCGTTTAAAGAATGGAGGCAAATTGTTGTGTTCGGGTTTCTTAGAACAAGATATTCCCTTGGTGGTAGCGGCTGCTCAAGAACAGGGTTTGCATTTGCAACGCCAAGAAGCACGTGAAAAGTGGCGTTGTTTATTGTTCTCTCACTAGTTTTATAACTAAGAAAACGTTAAATCTTGAATAGATATTCTGTTCCTTTGGATTAGAACACTTATCTTATAGGAGATACGGCATAAGAACATATTTATTACCACCTTGTTGGTGCCCCACAGCCACCGTTAACTAAATCACAAACTATGAAAACTGGATTTTTTATAGGGCTATATTTCATTATGAGTAGTGTGTTGATGGCACAATATACCTTCAATACTACTTCCAATACGTATCAAGATTTGGTCAATCCTACTTCCTTAAATCAAGGAGCGGTTTGGACCAATAGTTCCATTTATCAAATTTATTTTAATTTCAATTTTGAAATAAACGGTCAAACATGCACGGCTCTTAATGTACATGCAGGAGGGGGCTTGAGTTTTCCTGGTTTGGGGGTTAAAGAATTGTTTGTAGTGCATTCTCCTTTTGGGGGCTATTTTCTTCAGGACAAAGGTACTACGGCTTCACAATCATCTATTGACTATACCATTTCGGGTATTGTTGGAGAGCGAATTTTAAAAATTCAGTGGAAAAATGCAGGATTTAAACCCTATGGATTGATCCCTCCTAATACCGCAGATTTTATGAATTATCAGATTTGGCTTTTTGAACAGAACAATCATATTGAAATTCGGTTTGGTTCTAGCCAATTTGATAGAACTAGCTTTGGCCAATCTCCTAGTAGTAATAATAGCACCCTGAGTGTTAAATTATTATACGATAATTGCAATAATATGCTAGGACTACAGGGAGCAGCCAACTTGCCATCTTACTGGTTTTTTAACAGTTGTGTGCCGAATTATACCTTTATTAGTGGTGCCCCCAATACAGGCGTTACGTATGTTTTTCGCCCTGTTATTGCTACCAATATCAATGAGGTGATAGAACATACAATAGAAGTTTATCCCAACCCTACCACAGAAAATATTTTGATAGATGGGGTTCCTGAATCTTTTGGTTTAGAAAATATAACCTTACACGATGTCACAGGAAGAATTGTATTAACGAAGCAGACGATTGGTTTGGTTGATACCGCAATTTCTTTGACTTTAGAGAATTTGCCTTGTGGTATTTATATCTTAAAACTAAGCGGCAAAGACGGTACAATATATAGTAGAAAAATAATTAAGCAGGAATAGATGTTGCTTTGATGTACTAGAAAGCTTCCAAAACAGCGTTATTCACAAACTCATTCCTTACTAATATGAAGATGATCTTAAATTTACTCCCCCTTATTTTGTTTTTACTAATGGGTTGGACAGGAGCAGCACAGGATGAAGTAGACGAAATCCCAACAGAGCCAGAAGCTTGTTACAAGTACATGGAGGAAATCATGTTGACGATCAAGAGAACGGAATGTGAGGAGATTATGAATAAGTGGAAGCAAGATCAGAAAGCGGGCAAATGGACACCTAATTTTTACCAAGGTTTGGCGGAATTGGGCAATGAAATGATTAAACGCAAAATGAAGCGTTTTAATTTCTTTCGACATGTATTGGCGACCATCAATAGTTTTGCCGATGATAGTGATTTGGCCGCGCAGCATTTTAGTCGCTGGATTACCATTTCCAAAAAAGTGTTAGAAAACCAATCTTCGGGTAAAACGGCAGAATATGAACAATATTTGAAATTTAGTCGGCAGTTTTGGAGAACGGGCAACTTGTATGATATTTCAAAAGGAAGCCACAAATGGCGTTCAGAGTCGAGGGTGTTTGTGATGAAATATGAAGAGGATCGATTGTCGATTAAGTATGATAATACCAATTTGATTTGTTACAACAAGAGCGATTCTTTGATGATTAAGGATGCTACTGGAATTTATTACCCTTTGGAGCAGATGTGGTATGGAAGCAAAGGCCGAGTGGAGTGGATGACAGAAGGGGCGCGAGATGCTTATGCCTCATTGGGCCCTTACAAAATTCAAACCCGAAGTACTTCTTTTGGTGCCGCCAATTCGACTTTGTATTATAACTCTATTTTTAGCAAACCCATTAAGGGGATGTTGGTAGACAAAATATTTAAGCACAGTTTGCCCAATTCTCGTTATCCGCAGTTTACCTCCAATGCGCGAGATATTGAAATGGATGATATTGGAGAGGGAGTAAGTTATGTAGGTGGTTTTAAAATGGCTGGTGCCTCTGTAAGGGGGTATGGAGATAAAAAAGGCTTGTCGACTGTATACATTACCAACAAAGAGGGCTTGATTGTAGCCAAAGCAGAATCAAAGAGTTTTGATATTATTAAAGGCCAAAAAGTAGTCTCTGAAGATGCAGAAGTAACCTTGTATATTCATGGAGAGGATAGCAAATTGGATTCGATTTATCATCCTTCTATTAATATTTTGTACAGTATTATACAACGAAAAATTGACCTCACACGTAGTGAGTCTAGGATTTCTAAGGTGCCTTTTGTGAATTCGCTACAGCAGATGGATATGCAGGTAGCTTCCTTGTCTTGGTTTATTGATACCGACCAAATTAATTTGGGAGATAACAAACAAGATATGGAAATGGCTTCTGAAAATCATTTTGACCAATTATTATATGAAAAATATAGAAATATAATTTCTATCAATCCTCTAATCAAGTTTGCTGTTTATTCGGATAAGCTAAAAGAGGAATACGAAATTAACAATAATGCTTTTACACAAGAAGAAGAAAACTATGAAGAAGAGGAGTACGACTTGTGTGAAGAGCAGCCTGACTTGTGTGACGAAAATGGAGAGCCTTATCCATTGCCTGACGATACGGACAATCCATTTTTAACAGATGATCCAGACCCAGATCCAGAGCCTGAACCTATTGTAGAAGAGTTTGACCCAAGAATGATTGATGCCGATGAATTGGCACGGTTGCTAGATAAGCGTATGGAGCGCATTAGTATTTTGACAACCGAAGAGGTGGAGCGTGCTTCTAAAAACCCTTCCTTTAAAATTGTTAAAAACGACCAATCATATCGCGATTTTGTACGGGGTTATCCTTCTGTATTTAAGTTTGGTGCCATGAATGTGAATGACTTGACCAATGTGGTTCGAGATCCTTCTTTTGATGCCAAGACTACCTTGCCCTTGTATTTGGAAATGGTTAAAGATGGTTTTGTGATTTATGATGAAGATAAGGGAACCGTAACCTTAAGAGAAAAACTTTTTCATTACACGGCTTCTGTTAACACCAAAAAGAAAGACCACGATTTTGATAAAATTCGCATACGTTCTGTGCGTTCGCGCAACAACAAAAAGCCTGCAAATGCCATCTTTGATCTCAAGAAAGGAGCGATAGAAACTTATGGGGTTCAAGAGTTTATTTTGAGTGATTCTCAACAAGTGATTGCCCGTCCATTTAATGGACAAGTGAATATGTTGGCTGGACGTAATATGGATTTTAATGGGGTAATGTCGGGTGGTTTCTGCAATTTTACAGGCACCAACTTCCACTTTATTTACGATATTTTCCACGTAGAAATGGATTCTATCAATTACCTCGATATGTTTATTTATAAACGTGCCCGTCATGGCGAAGATGCACCTTTGTGGCAGCAAGGCCGTCCCAAAGAGGAGCGCGAAAGGGTAGATGGTACAGAGGCATTTAGTAATGAAAAAGAACCGATCAATAGTGTAATGGAAGGAGGCAGTGGACTGATGCTGATTGATGTACCTAGTAATAAGTCGGGCAGAATGAAGAGTGATCCGATTTATCCTTCCTTTGAGGCCACTAGCCGATCGAGGGTGTATTATGATAAACGGAATAGGCAGGGAGATGGAACGTATCCAAGAGATAGTTTTTATTATGAGGTAGAGCCTTTTATTCTGAATGGAATGGACAAATTGGAGCCAGAGCAGCTGGTGTTTGATGGTAAATTGTACACTTCCAATATTTTTGAGCCTATCAATGAGCAATTGAGGGTCATGTATCATGATTTGTCTTTAGGGTTTGAAACACAAACCCGTGGCAACGATCCGAATCCTGTGTATTTGAGAGAGGACAAAGCGGGTAAGGGAACCTTTAAGGGCACTATGGGGATCTCTAATGAAGGGTTGATTGGTAATGGCCGCCTTGATTATTTGGGAGCTAGTATTGGCTCTGAATACATTGAGTTTTTGCCAGAGCAATTTAGAGCAGAGGAGGTAGATAGCTTCAATCTGGCAGGCTCGGTACGAGGTGATGTGGAGTTTCCCGATGTAAAAGGAGAGCAAGTACAAATAGATTGGGCACCCTACAGTGATAGTATGTATATAGAATCTTCTATGGCAGAAGGAGCACCCTTTCAATTTTTTGATTCTACAGATTTTTTCTTAGATGGTTCTTTGACACTTACCCCCGATGGACTGTTGGGTAGAGGTAAATTTGACTGGTATGGAGCTACTTTAGAATCAAACCCTGGGGGGGATTTTAAATTTGGCAGACAATCTATTGCTTCGCCTTCTTCTGCGGTAATTATCAAATCCCAAGGCGTGCAGAAATTTGCGTTTGAGAATGAGAATGTAGATGCAGTCATTGATTTTGAAAAACAAAATGGTGATTTTATTTCTCAAGAAGCCGATTTAGCAACAGATTTGCCATACAATAGTTATCAAACTTCTCTAGATCAATTCCATTGGGATATGGAAACGGATCACATCTATATGGATGCACAAGAGGGGAAAACGGGCTTTTTCTTAGCAACAGAACAAGCACAGGATTCTTTGGTGTTCTTAGGAGAAAAAGCCGATTACGATTTGAATACAGGCTTGTTAAAAATTGATGGGGTAGAAAATATTCGTGTAGCAGATGCCTTTGTTTATCCCAAAGACAAACACATCGAAATTGAAGAATCCTCTCACATGCGTACCTTAGAAGATTCGCGCATTGTAGCCGATACCTTTAATCAAAACCACGTAATTCAGCGTGCTACCATTAATGTTTTGAGTAGAAACGAGTTTAAGGCAGATGGCTATTTAGAATTTAATATTGAGGGCCACAAAGACCAAGAGATTCGTTTTAATAATGTAACCTCTGCTCAAGAAGAACCAGGTATGTTTGTAACGGTAGGGAGCGGTGAAGTAAAAGACAGTGCAGATTTTTACTTGGATAAAAGAACTCGTTTCAAAGGAGAAGTAAATTTGAACTCCAAATCCAAATTGCTCAACTTTAATGGCTTTGCCAAAATTTCTTCCTCTGTTATTCCTACACAAGAATGGTTTGGTATTGATTCTAAAGTAGATAAGCGTGATGTATCGATTGTGTTTGACAACCCTAAAAACCCTGATGGAGAAAACTTGTTTGTAGGGCTTTATCTAAATTTGGATACCATGGAGTTGTATCCAGCTATCTTATCGCCCAAGCAGAATCCAACGGATAGAAGTATCTTTTCTACAACAGGTGTATTGAAGTTTGATAATGATGAGAACCAATATTTGTTTGGAGATTCTGCTCGTGTATTGGGCGATGCGGAAGCTGGACAATTATTTACCGTATCAGAAAAAAATGCCAAAGTAATAGCTTCTGGGCGTTTTGATTTCAACCGAGGGTTCCAAGGAGAGGGTAACCCTGACTTCTTGGTAGATATTGTAGGAGACTTTACCTTTTTCCTCAATGCCAACTCGGATTACTTGTTTGAGACCTCTACAAATTTGAATTTCTATTTGCCACAAACTCTGCGCGATATTATTGTCAATGATCTACAAAGCAATGATGAGTTGATCGATAAAGTGTTGTATGCTAGTATCAAGAATGAAAAATTGCATCAGCATATGAAAAACTACATTCCAGATGAGCGTAAGTTTGATAAAATGTGGAAAAAAGTAAAGGATGATGAACGTTTGCAATTGCCCAACGACTTCTTCCATACTTTCTTTTTTATTAATAACAAACTCTTGTGGAGCCCCAAGACAGAATCTTTTGTGACCAAAGGCAAGCGTTTGCAACTCGCATCTATTGGTGGCAAGCACGTAGGACAAGTGGTGAAAGGACATATGGAAATCTTAAATGATCCTGCTCGTACCGATGCTATGACCTTTTACATTGTTTCGCCCAGTGGCGATTGGTATTATTTTTCTTACCAAAGAGGTTTTCTCAAGACGGTATCGTCTAATCCTGATTACAACAATGCCATTGCTTCTCTCAAGACCAAAGACCGTCGTGTTAAGACAGAAAATGGCAATTGGATGGAAATTGTGGTAGGGTCTCCAGGGGAGTATTCTAGCTTCAAAAACAAAGCTAGTGCAGCACATAATTAGAGGAATGAAAATTAGTACAGGTTGGTTTCGATGCTTCCAAACCAACCTGTACTAAATCAACAGGAGTCGTCTCAACTTGTGGGACGACTCCTGTTTTTGATTCTAATTTAGAATTAAGTAATCTCTAAAAGATTTTCATATTAACAACCTCGGTTCTTTTTCCCACTCTAATTAAGTAGAGTAGAATAGTTAACGTCTTTCTAATTTGACCATTACCTTCTCCTTTGGAGCTAAGTTTAGTACGGCTTTAAAAGTTGTTTCTTTGGTTAGGAAGTTGATTTTGTAGCGACGTAGGGTGAGTATTAGAATCAACTGCATCTCCATGAGTGCAATGTTTTTTCCAATACATAATCTCGGACCGATACCAAAAGGCATATAGGTAGAAGCCTCTCGCTTTTTTTTGTTTTCAGGAGAGAAACGATCTGGGTCAAATTTATCAGGGTTTTCCCAGTACTTGGGATTCCTGTGGAGACTGTAGATTGAAATTGCAATAGTTTGACCTTTTGTTATAGAAACGCCCTCTATATTATCATCACCTAGTGCTTCTCGTTCTATATACCAAGCTGGAGGATAAAGTCGTAGCCCTTCTTCTATTACTTGTGTAATATAGCTCATATTAGACAAATCCTCTAAGGTAGGGGTTCTGTCTCCCAGATGTTCATCAATGTAATCAATCATTTTTTGTGCAATCTCTGGATACTTATCCAAGATAAACAAAATCCAAGCTACACCATTACCACTAGTTTCGTGTCCTGCTACAAATAAGAGAATTACTTCCTCCAGTAGTTGCTTATTGGTCATACTAGAACCATCTTCATACTGAACATTCAACAGCATATCTAACAAGTCATCCTCTTGTTTGCCAGAATCTCTGCGTTTTTGTATAAAATCAGAAACATATTTATCCCTAGTCTTTTGTAACTGTTTGTTTTTGGCATGAAGACCATTAATACGGTACCAAGGTTTTAGATATGGTTTTCTAGTTTTGTTGATGAAAGTTTGAAGTCCAAACTCTATAGATTCTCTAAACAAGAGCATTTTTTCTTCGTTAAACGTTTTTCCAAATAAAATTTTTATAATCAACCGAAATGTCAACATAAGCATTTCTGAGAATAGATCTACTTCTTGTTGATTTTCTGCATATTTATCCAATACAGTTTCAATGTAGAGATTGGCTTCCTCTATCATGAGATTTACAGTACCCTCTAACTTTTTTTTGTGAAACCCTGGCTGCATCGCTCGACGTTGCTTTAACCAAGGCTTACCTGCTATAGTTGGAAGTCCAGCTGCTACTTCTTCGCGAAACGTCTCCCTAACTAATTTTGATATAATATAATTTTTGTTATTCTTCCTGAAAACATGATTAACAAACTCAGAGTGGTTCGTAAGTATCAAACTATACGGAAGTTTCATTTTAACCAAGCCATCATGTTCTTCTAGTATATGATTGAAATAATAAATCAAATTTTCATTTATGTGCTGATAATTCGTTATCATTTGCATTATTCCCAGTTCAGGAATTGTCTTATTATTACTCATTAGTGTTTAAATTTTGATAAAGTATTGGTCTAGAAATACCACAATAAATTTTATGAAAAAAAATAAATATATTTTATTTTTTTTAACATTTTTTTGATTTTATTTTGAATTAATTTTATTTTTCTGTTTATTATTGTGGGATTTTTTTTAAAAAAATATTTTTTATCCTAGAATTGGTTGGTAAAAAGAGTATTTGAGCCAAAAAAAACAAAATTTTTAATAGAATTGAACTCAAAAACTACGGGATAAGTTTTAATAAAAAATTATCCTTAGTATTACCATATCGTGATTCAATAAAAATTGAATAATTGATGGTTATTTGTGAAAATAAACTTGGCATTGTGGCAAAGCTACTGCCCATCTTTTTTGTTCAGACTTACTGATTTTATGCCCCCAAACGGTCAGTGTTTTGAGCTGTTGCAAGTTTTCTAGGCTCTCAGGCAAATAATCAATGCTACAATTATTATTAGCAGTAATGGATAGGCGAATTAATTGTTGCAATTGGCCGATATTGGTGGGTATGTGACAGCCTTTGCTCAAGCCTAAGTCTAATAATTTCAGACTAGTACAATTACCTATCACAGATAGATTTTTGATATTGGCCGAAGAATTCATAATTAGGTGTTCGAGTTTAGAAAGTGCCATTAGGGTTTCGGGAATTTCATTAAAACTGTGTTTCCATCCTCCTAGATTGAGCATTTTTAGGCTAGATAATGTGTGCAAACTTTTAGGCAGCCTTTTAAGTTTATTTTCTACCAAGATTAAACGTTCTAAATATGGTAGTTCTGTAATTTGATCTGGAAGTGCTGACAACTGATTGGCAGCTAAATTTAGGTTTGTCAGTTTTTGGAGTTGTCCAATGCGTGGCGTGATAGAGGAAATCTTATTGGAGGTTAAATCTAATTCTATTAAATTTTGATTGTGAATTAAGAGTTCTGGGAAGGTTCGAAAATGATTGTGACTCAGATAAACGGTCTCTAAGGTAGATAAGTGTGCAAAATTAGCAGGTAGTGTCTTTAATTTGTTGATCCGTAGATCAATTAACTTCACACTGGAAAGATTATCTATTGCCTCAGGCAATGTTGTCAATCTATAATCGGCCAAATGCAGCTCTACAATACCCTCGGCCAAGCGCGGGTGGGAGATAAGTGCCAACTTTTCCTTGCTGCTCATTTTCTCATTCTGACGCTGCTTTTTTAACAACGAAAAAATACTTTTAAAAGTCTTTTTGCCTAGAATTGCCAAGGGGGCAGAGAATTCCTTTTCCAGTTGTTGGTTCAGATTGCGATTCCCTTTGAGCAACTGTACCGCTATTTGGGTGTTATTATCGTCAGCAAATATAAGTTGACAGATTTTTTCTACTTCGGATTCCATGTAGTGAATTGATGTTTGATAAGAATAGCAATAGGGATTCTACAGAGAAAACCTTAAGTGTGGCTCAGAACTTGAAAGTAGTTATAAAATTACTAAAGAAATTGTTTAAAAGTTTACTTTTTTGCAGTGGCTAATTTTTTGATTTTAATAATATCACGCCTAAAAATTTCATCTTCTAAGATGTGATAAGGATCATTCATTTTTTGTTTGGCTAACAGTAGTTTTTCGGCTTTTGCAATATAGACCTCAAATGTGTCTATATCCCCCAATTCCAAGTAAGAGCGTGCCTGATAGTAATTATTTTCTGCTAGATTATTGATCGTTTTTTGCTGATTAAAACATTCAATAGCCTTGGTATGATTGCCTATATTCTGATAAGCAACTCCTAGATGTAGGTAGTCTAGAAAACCAATCATTTCTGCATTCTCTGCAATATGTTTTTCAAATATTTCTATGGCCTTTTTGTTATTATTCAGTGCTTTATAACAAATGGCTTTGTAGGTGTTTAGATGATAATCTCCATTGTGAATGAACCCAATATCATAATCTATCAAAGCATCCAAGCTATCAATATCATTAATGGCACCTTGATAATCTGCAAAAAATTTGCCTCTACAAGAAGCACGTAGGCCCAGATAGGTAGTAGGATCATAGTGGACAGCTGCATTGATGTATTGATCCCATCCCACAAAATTACCTGCTTTGAGGTAAACTACTGCATATTCATAATAAGGATCGGCAAAATAAGGGCAGATAGCCAAACAACTATCCAATATCCGAATACCCCGCATATCAAATTGATAATACTGTCTAAACCCTTCGTAAACCTTGCAAGCTTGGTACTTGGTGGTATCGCCACTCCACAAAAAAGCATTGCAGTTGGGTTGGGCACTCAACTGGCAAGTCATCAAAACCAAGAGGATAAGTTGGAAATATATTTTCATGGTAATATTTTAATAAGTTGTCCGTTTTCTATTTTGAAAATCAAATATTGGTAATAATCAACTGCTTTTCCTTCCTTTTTTTTGGGTTGCCAACCTTGGAGTGATTGGCTTAATTGCAATAATCGTTGGCTGATTTTTTTATCAAATATTTTGGGTTGGTAATTCAAATCACTCTCCAATATCCGAAAACGATCCGTTTCTCCTTGGCAGTTTACAATAAATCGAATGCGAATCAGGCCACTTTCATTGGGCATTTGATCGGCTTGATAGCCCTGCTCAAAATGGTCTAAGATATAGGGTTTGTCCCCTTCAATAGCTATATTATCACCAATATTAAAATACTGATAAATCTTTTCTTCTCCATTGCAAATAATAAAATTAGCATTGTCCAAAGTGGCATCAAAGGCGATATCTTCCAACCATCTTTGTGATTTTTTTTCAGTAGTTTGTTTTGTTGGCTGGCCGCAGCCCAAGTGGAGCAAAAGCAGAAGAGAGGCACAGAACTGTTTAATCATGCAATGGGTAGTTTTTTGGTAAAATGAAGTATTGATTAGTAGTATTCATTCTTTAAGCCTGATTGTGAATGCAATAGAACAACTAGCTCTTGAGTGGGGCCGTTGGATCTAGTTGCTGATGCCTATACACCAGCAATTTGCCACTGCTATTATAAAACTATTTATAATAAAATTGATTACTGCACAGCAAAAATATGGAATTTACAAGAAGATTCTACCTATTATTATAAGATGGGGGGGGAATTTTAAAATCGTCCATTGCAGTTCATCTTGTTCAACAGCATAGGCCTTAATATGTACCATGTTTGCCCAAGAAATAGATTAGTTTATAATGAAATATAGTGCTTTTTAATCTGTATGCTTCAACTTTATATCCTCAGATAATAGACATTATCACGACTAAATTCGTAGCGAAAAAAGCATCTTTTTACTTCGTGAGCCCTTCGGGGTTCCCTCACTCATCGTTAAAAATTATTTTATGAACTCGCTCCGCTCGGTTGATTCCATAGCACTGCTATGAACTAA
>JBGCDW010000271.1:0-3918 GCA_045105775.1 Aureispira sp. | reverse complement strand
ATTTTAATTCACAAAAAAGAATACTCTTAATTAGGGTTGCCCGAAATAAACAAACCAATGGGATTACTGATATTTTACGCTTTTATTTCTATTTTCTTTTCCTTTTTATGCTCCATTTTGGAGGCCGTGTTGCTCTCTGTTACGGCTACTTTTATTAATGTCAAAAAACAAGAAGGCAAGAGCTATGCCGATGAATTGGAGGCTTTGAAGGAGGATGTGGATCGTCCTTTGATCGCTATTCTTACCCTCAATACTATTGCCCACACCGTGGGAGCTATTTTGGTGGGGGTGCAGGCCAAGGTGGCTTATGTAGAATTGTATGGGGCTTCGTCGTCTGGAGGAGCGATGACCGAGGATTTGATGGTGGGTATTGTATCGGCCATTATGACGGGGTTGATTTTGGTGGCTTCGGAGATTATACCCAAGACGATTGGGGCGACGTATTGGAGGGAGCTGGCTGGATTTGCAACCCGTGTATTAAATATCTTGATTTTTCCTTTGAAGTATACGGGCATGATTTGGCTGTTGCAATTGACGACCAAATTGGTGGGCAGCAAAGGACACCACGGCAGTGCCTTGAGTCGAGAGCAGTTTTCGGTGATGGCGGACATGGCCGAGAAGGAAGGTTTGTTTCAGAAAAGCGAAGGCACGTTGATTAAGAACTTGCTCAATTTTCAGAATGTGCTGGCACAAGATGTGATGACACCAAGAACGGTGATGAAGTTGGAAGAAGAAACAACGACCGTAGAAGACTTTTTTAAGGCCAATCCTACTTTGCGTTTTTCTAGAATTCCTGTATACAAAGGAGAGGTGCAGAACATTACAGGTTTGGTCTTGAAGGATGAGATTTATAAAGAAATGGCCAATGATAACCACACGAAGCTCTTGGCCGATATTAAGCGCAAGGTGATGATTGTGGAGCGTGACATGCCTATTCCTACGCTCTTTGAAAAATTGATCGAGAGCAGGAATTACATGGCTGTAGTGGTGGATAATTATGGTGCAGTGAGTGGGGTGGTGACGGTAGAGGATATTATCGAAACGTTGCTGGGTTTGGAGATTATGGATGAGAGTGATAATGTGGAGGATTTGCAAATTTTGGCACGTCAAAATTGGGAGACAAGAGCCAAGCGTTTGGGCTTGATTGGTGGAGAAGAGGAAACCGAGACGGAGAAATAGAAAGGTCTTAGAATTTAAGAAATATCGTTTTTAGAACTACTTGCTGTCTGTATAGCAAGTAGTTTTTTTGTTGGTATAGACGACTGTTGGGCGAGTTGGATGGAATTTGTTTGGAGGAATAGCATGGATTCCTATCCATATGAGAAGTGGTCTTATGAATATATTCTAAATTTAAACTTTTTGTGGAATTATTGTTTACTCTATTCCTGCAAAAAAAAGCTTTTTTGGGAGATTTCCCAATATAAATTTGCTCAAAAAGCGTATCGAAGTATAATGTATTGTTTTTGCTATTTGGTTGATTATTAGGCAAAAAGGCTGTTTTTTTGCTTGAAATGCCCTATCTTTGCAATCAGAACTTCTAGTAATACAATCATTTATTAACCAAAACTATTTCATTAAATTCCCCAAATTTATGAAACAGATATTCGCATTTGCAATTATATTAGGATGCTGTTGGAGTCTAACAGCACAGACCATTACTAACGGTACGTTTGATTCCAGAAGAACAGGCTGGGGGTGCAACCCAGAGGCTGTTCACCGCGAAACTACTTATGGTGGAACGGATCGCAACAACATTGTAGCAGAGGTAGACGCTTCGGCTGGTTTGTGCCAATCTGTTGCAGGATTTATCGTAGGTCAAGATTATGCATTATCCTTTCGTTGTTCGAGAAGAACAACTTGTGGCCCTGCCTTACAATCCATGTCTTTGGTGATTGATGGTGGCGCACTGAGTGTAAACGTGAGCCGCAATGGTGGTGGATTCAATTTTAGTGATGAAACCTTTGTTTTTACCGCAACGTCTACGAGTCACCAAATAGAGTGGGATGGCACTAGTCCTGGTACCTGTGGCTTGATTGTAGACAATATAGGTATCGCTGAGGTAATGCCATTGCCGATTGAATTGGCGTATTTTGATGCTGCTGTTGCGAATAAGAACCAAGTAGTGTTGTCTTGGGAAACGGCTGTAGAAATTAACAACAGTCACTTTACGATTGAGCATTCTATGGATGGTGTCAATTGGGAAGCAGTGACCACCGTAGCTGGTGCAGGCAACAGCAATGTGCCTATTAGTTATAGAATCGTAGATGAATTGCCCCATTTTGGCATTTCTTATTATAGATTAAAACAAACGGATTTTGATGGCCAGTATACGTATTCTGAGATCAAAGCAGTAGAAATAGAGATTCCTACTACGCATAATATTACCGTATACCCGAATCCTACACGTAACATAATTACCGTAGATGGATTACCGTTGGAATATGGACAGCAGTTGGAATTGTTCAATGCCTTGGGACAAGCAATACCTGTACAGATTCAAAGCCAAAATGAGCGACAAGTAATTATTGATTTGAGCAATTTACAAGAAGGGATGTATTTGCTCAAGACGGGAACTACCGTGAAGCAAATTTACAAACAGTAACAACTAAAGAATTAAAGGCGCTATCCCTTATAGATAGCAATGAATCACTAAAAATCGGAAGCAGCAGGAAAATTTATTTCTTGCTGCTTTTTGTTTCCGTACAGGACAACTGAGCTTTTGGTGGACTCATTTAAATAAAAATAGATATTGCCCTTATATTTAGAATAAGAAGGGATAGCAATGGTTCGTTGTTTAGTAACCTTTGAGCCTTGTTTGTAGTATTTTTTGATAATAGCCCTCATAAGGATGCCAAGGATAGCTTTTCTTGTCGGTAAAACTAACGGCCCATTCCTCAAAGGTAGGAGGGAGGTAATAAAACCAATATTGAGGGACGGTAGATTGGCCTTGGCTTTGGCAAAAGGGTTTCCAGAGGTCTTTGTAAAATTGAGCGGTGGCTTGTGCTGCTTTGTATTCTAGTCGAGCATAGCGCATAATGTATTCTTCCTTGGTACAGCGAAAATATTTTGCATCTTCTTCGATTTGCTGAAAAGCGGGACCATTTTGGATGTTGTGCAATTCATACACCAATCCAGCCCATTGCTGTTCTGCTTGGGCATCGGGAGCCACCCATACCCTTGCCTCGGTCTTGGCAGTTGGGTAAGCATGAACGGCATTGACTCCAGTGGGGATGGGAAAACTATTGTCGGCTTGTTCTTGCCAATGAATAGGGGTTTTGATATTGACCCCTGCCAATTGCAAGATTACCCATTGTGCAATGGGATCATCGGGCTGTACTAAGTTTTGCATAGAGGGGCGATCCTGCAAGATTTGTTGCAGTTGTTTTTTGCCATGTGCGAGGTTTTGGGCAGAGAGTTGATAGGGTGGACGCAGTAATTTGACAAAGGTATTGGCTTTCCAAACACCACGTTGCAGGTGCCCATTGGGATGAAACAGCAAGCCTTCTCCGTGCATTTTGCCACCTTGCCAAGTGCCGACAAATTTTCGGCGATTTTTCCAATAAAAAACACCATAGCCATTGCGCAAGCCTTCTTGAAAGTTGCCCAAATATTCCTCGCCCGACTGCCAGCGAAAATGCCCATAACCTTCTTTGCAATCCCCCACCAAGCACTCCCCAGCTTGAGCATAGCTCCAGCATGGAATTAGAAGGCAGAAGAAGGTGAGTAAGAGATTAGACATAATGGTCGATTTTGCGTACAGGGTGTTACGCGATACCCTTTAAGTAGGCGAGAAAAAGTAATCGCACAATAAAAAATAAAGAATTTTTGCCTAGATCAAGGCAAAAAACAAAGCTGTAGCGAGCTACAGCGCGTATTTTTAACGATGATATAGGTAAAAATACGCGTTTTTTAGTGCGA
>JBGCDW010000270.1:0-26811 GCA_045105775.1 Aureispira sp. | reverse complement strand
TTGTGCGCGTTGCGAATAATACGCCCCCATAAATATGCAAAAAGCACTAACCACTATCTTTACCAGAATCCAAAAAGGAGCCGTCGTATTAAACAAAGAAATAACCAACCAGGCAGCCACGACCATAAAAACAAGAGTTGCCAAAAAACACCCCAAAAAGCTGTTCCACTTTTGCCAAGATATTTCCAATTGCACCACGTCTTTTCTCGGAAAAGAAACCTTTACCTGCTTTGGTGCCAAAGCAGTCAATTGTTGCTCCATGTTTATTCTTCGTCTAATAAATGATCTGATAAATCGACCCAATCGGCACGCGCTGCTGTGGCTATACCTTTATAATAATGATGATACAACTGCAACCAAGCCAACACATAAAATAACTGTTTTTGATTGTAATAATCGTACAAATAAGCCATGTCTCCTCCTTCCTGATACAATCTAATTTCACGCTCCTTGTCTGCTCTGCGCTCTACCGACTCCTCTATGGTAATCTTTTCTATAGTATTCCAATCCCATTGTATGCCCGCTCTCCAAATTCGTTCGCCGATGTACAACGGAGTTGCTACCCCCTTGGCAGAGAGCTGTATACGCATTTTCCCCCAACCATAGGCCACCACTTCCAAAGCCTTCTGCACCAATAGCCAGGATGCCAAACCCCACAACACCATACCAAACACTACGGAAAGCATATCATAGCCTGTATACAACAACATAAATCCTGCATACAATAAATATACGCTAAATAAAACAGGCGCGACTGCTACCACAAAGGGCAACAACCGAAAACATGGTATTTCTACTTCCAAAATACCTTTTTGGGGCGTACGCACCGCCACTCCCTTAGGCATTGCCTCTAATAATTCCTGTTGGGATAAGTTTTTGTAAGCATGTTCTAACTCTTCGTTGTAGTAGTACATTTATATTGCTTTAGGGATTCCAGAGGCGTATAATTCCTAAATCATCATTGGGTTGTAGATGATAATCTAAACCTAAAATACGACATTTCTTTTGTAGCATGGTAGAATACTGGGTATCCCTAGTATCTTTTAATAAATAATCTAGTGGATTAATTTTAAAATTTTCCTCAAAACTTAAGATGCCATCTGTAGACAATGCTAAATTATGTACCGTTTCAAAATGATAACTAATAGTCTGTTCTTCCAACCATTGATTAGGAGACTTATTGCAATGATAAACCATGTAATTCGGTTTATCATCCTGATCTAGCACATAACATTCATCATTAATAACGAATACACCATCTCCACTACTATTGATCCAAGCATCTTTCTGTTTCTGGTGATATAATGCCAACAAGCAAGTGCTTAATAACTCTTCTACAGACAAAAATAATTGTTGTTTGACAAAGCATAATTCTTTAAAAACAGCTTTGACAAAGTGTGTCCCTAAAATCTTACTATTAGTTCTACTCAATTCCAATTTACGATCTTGCATACCCCAGTAGGGTGCTTGGCGGCTAACTTTAGAAATAATTTTCCCTAACAGTGTGGCTGCAAAATGACTATCTGTTCCTGCTGAACAACCATCTAAAACAGCCAAAACTATCCAGTTATCGCCTAATTCATAATTTACACAAAAATCTTCACAAAACACAGGATGAAAAGCACCAAGGGCTAAATGTTGATATATTCTCATATGCTCTCTAACTCACATAATCTATTCAATAGTTCCCCTTACTCTATCAAATGATTAGACCAATCTTCTTCTGCTCCAGTAGATCTGTTGTCTTGTTTTCCAACTAATCGCAAAGCTTGTTCTAAGTATTCTAATTGTTCTTTGGTCAAAAAAACGCCCCATTCTCTTGTGTATTGTTGTTTCAATGTGGCTATTCTAAGAGCTGTTGTTTTATAAATAGATAATATATCTTCATAAGCATAGTTTTGGCCTTGTTCTGATAATAATAATGACTGTTTTATTGTAAAATAATCTGTAAACATCAAAAATTTCAAACGGCTCTGAGTCAATTTACCGGCATTGGCTATACCATAAAACCCTATTACAAACAGCCCTAAACCTCCGCTAAAGGAATAATAAATATCTGCCATACTTTCACTAGTAAATATCTCCAAACACAAAGTAATCCCCATCAAAATACATCCCACCCCCAATAAAGTAATACTTATAGTTACGACCTTAGACCACCAATTATAAACATAAGCAACCACTTCTAAATACTCTGCTCTATAGATTAACTCTATTTGATGTGCTAGTTCCAGTTTTGTATCAAATGGAATTTGTGAAAAATTATTCATTGTTTTAGATATGTGCTAAAAGGCTATTGAGATAAGACTTATACAAAATACCACTCTTACCCCAACAAAACACATTCCCCAACAAAAAAAGCCAAAAACCAACAATTTTAGATTACTTTTCTACCTTGAGTGGCCAATACATTTCTGCACTATTCCCTACAATAATTATGATGAAAACCATTCTACTATTAAGCATTCTACTTGCTTATTGCAAGGCACAAGCACAGCCCACCACTCCTCCCGAAATCGTACAAGAATTAGGGGCAAGATTCCCACAAAACACCCAAATAGCCATTGCTATTATCAAAAACAATAAAGTGGAATATCATGGTTTTATACGGCGTGATAGCAGTTATCAGGTGAGTGATAATAAAAACAGCATTTTTGAAATTGGCTCTATTACCAAGGTCTTTACCAGTACAATATTGGCGCAAGCCATAGTAGACAAAAAAGTAAAGCCACAGCAAAAGCTCAAAACCTTGGTTCCTTTTAAACTGAAGGGCAAACCTAAAATAACCTTAGAGCAGTTGTCTAATCATACTAGTGGATTGCCTCGTTTGCCCAATAATATGTTTTTGGTTATGGCCGAAAATGCAACCAATCCTTACAAAATGTACGATGAGCAATTATTGAAGGAATTTGCCATCAAAGAATTGGAGGTGGATGCCAAACGAAAACTTTCCTTTGCTTATTCCAATTTGGGCGCAGGGATGTTGGGTTATGCACTGGGTCGAGCATATAAAAAGCCCTATGAGCAGTTGTTAAAAACATTGATTTTTGAGCCTTTTGGTTTGAACAACAGTTACACAGATGTTCATCAAGTGCCTGAAGAAAAATTGGTAAAAGGCTTGGATGTCATAGGGCAGGTAGTCCCCAACTGGGAATGGAATGTATTGGCTCCTGCTGGCTGCATTTTGTCCTCTGTAGAGGATTTGAGCAATTTTGTACAGGCCAATTTATCCAATGATTACCCTGTATTAGAACGGCAACAACAAGCTAGTTTTAAACATAATAAGGATATGAGTCTAGCATTGGGCTGGCTAATTATCACCAAAAAGGAAAAGGAATATTATTTTCATAATGGAGGTACTAGCGGCTATACCTCTGCTGTATTTTTTAATAAAAAAGATCAAGAAGGCATTGTTATTTTATCTAATGTCTCCCCCAGTTCTCCCCAACGAGGGCAAATTGAGCGAATGGCTTTGATGATGCTTCGTTAAGCTATTTTTTACAAGCAAAAAATATTTGGTATCTTCAAGCATCAAATATCCAATTTATGCTATTACTACTTTCTTTATTGTTGTTGGTAGGGGGCTTGGCTCCTGCTGCTGCACAAACACCCGATGCGGTAGTGGTTACGCCCCGATTATTATCCCAAGCGCAAGAAATTGAGTTGCCTCAATATGATATTTCTAGGCAAAGTCCTTACATCATTTATTTGCCAATGAATTATTCCAAATTCCTATTTACAAAAAAGGACAAGGAACTGTTTTACAGCTTGCGAGATACGATGATTGAGCGCGTAGATCTGGTGTACACCGTATTTAGACGCAGTACCACTTTTGACCAAGTGCAATTGAATAAAGAACGTTATGAGATGTTTCAGGAGTATTTTCCAGAGGCGTTTAATAACAATTTGATTGACTGGAACTTGATGGCACAGAATGGGACAATGGACTACCAAGAAGCGCAAACGTATTTTCATGGTTTTGTGATTTACCTCAAACCACATCGTGTAACCACCAAAGAAGGCATCACTATTGGAACGGCACTAGACAAACGCGTAGACGAGCCTACTACCCGTACATTAGAAACCAATGAGGAGATCCAAGCCATCCAAAAAATTCTGTCCAAATCTGTCGCCACCAAAACCGTTCTAGACACCAGTTATACCGAAAAAAGAAAACGTTTTTGGACGGGCATGTACCTCGCCAAAAACAAAAGCAAACGCCAAAAAGGAAAAAAATTTAAAACCAAAGGCCCCAAACGCCCCAAGGAGTACAAGGTAAAGTACGAAAAGGTCATGCAGGTAACAGAACGAGAAATACCCGATCCAGATGGCAGTATAGAACCCTCCAAAGTGATTGCAGCAATCACGAAAGATTCAGTGGTTTACACGGTGTTCAATCGTACCTTTAGCCAATGGAACAACCATGTTGTGGTGCAAGATGTTACGGGCAGTATGCACCCTTACCTCACCCAAACCTTACTGTATTTGCGTGGCCACATTCAAAAAAACACGACTGAAAAATTTGTCTTTTTTAACGATGGTGACCATCATCCCGATGGCCCTATTGGACGTTCGGGAGGCTGTTATTACCAAAGTGCCGATAATGTAGCAGCTATTGAGCAAATGGCTTTTGAAGCCATGCGAAATGGCAAAGGGGGCAAGGCACCAGAAAATGACTTGGAAGCGATACTTTATGGGGTCAAAAAATTTCCTAAATGTGAAGGCATTGTATTAATTGCCGATAATTTTTCGAGGATTCGAGATTTTAAATTGATGCCGCAGTTGATGCGTTTGGGCAAGCCTGTGCGTGTTGTGGTTTGTGGCATTGCCAAGGGCGATGTGGTGAATTTAGATTACATTTATTTGGCCCGTTACACCAAGGGATCTATTCATACCATAGACCAAGATATAACCGATTTGGCCGACAAAAAAGAGGGCCATGCCTTCAAGATAGGTGCTCAATATTTTAAATTGGATAATAATAAAATCCAACTCTTGCGCCAGAGCAAATCCAAGCATTACAAATCTTACTAAAAATACCTTATGTTTTACAAAAAATTAGAAGACGCGCCCAAGTTTGTGGCAGGCGACCACACGCACTTGCGCGAATTGATGCACCCTACACACGATGCGGTAGCTATTGGCTATAGTTTGGCACATGCTTCTGTGCCTGTGGGCAAGGCCTCTTTGCCTCATCGATTGGTGGGTTCAGAGACCTATTACATTCTACAAGGCCAAGGACAGATGCACATTGAAGACCGTGTTTTTGAAGTACAAAAAGACAGTGTGTTTTTGGTGCCGCCCAATGCCTTGCAATACCTTAAAAATACAGGCGACGAGCCTTTGGTTTTTTTGTGTATTGTGGAGCCTTACTGGCAAGAATCTGAGGAGGAAATCATGGATTAATAATTGTGCTCAAGAAGGCTTTGTTGGAGAATGTAGCCCTTCTCGGCTTTGATTTCCCAAGCTATGCCAATGCACTGAGCAATATCACTGGGCCCTACACAACGCGGCATTCGGCACTGGCTGTCTAGGATTCTCATTTCCTTATAGACCAAACCTATTCCTTTGGCATATACTTCGGTAGAGTAGCGTCGCTCAATATTATTGGTTTTGTCTACTTGCATAATCTGCACAGTTTCTGGGTATGT
Organism: Aureispira sp.; assembly: GCA_045105775.1. Lineage (GTDB taxonomy): Bacteria > Bacteroidota > Bacteroidia > Chitinophagales > Saprospiraceae > Aureispira. Next base: position 21,160 of record JBGCDW010000270.1, on the reverse strand, counting down.
GGTATTGGATAAGGTATCCAAGTAGGATGTTCCTACATTTTGATAGCTAAACATTTCCCAATCTTTGTATAAATCAATGGTGCCTCCACGAATAGGCACTAAAGTATCGCGACGAATGTAGGTAATGCCATTCCACTCTTTATTTTTATTTACAGGAAAAACCATCTTAACAAAACGCTGGTTATCCTCTACTCTTTGCACTTGATTGTCCTCTCTTTTTTCGCTCCACACGCCCACCAATACCCAAGGGTCGCCATCTAAAGCACGCCAGTAACGCTCTACCCGATGTGCTGTTTGGCCTTCTCCATCTATCAAGGTAGAACCTGTTACTTCTTTTATTTGATAACGGTTGGTCTGAATCGTGCAATTGTATTCATCATAGACCGTAGAATCAACTTGATATACTCGATAATTGTTTTCTACAATAGGATAATAGGCCCAATCGGTTTGGGGTAAGGTCTCTACAACCCGTTCACAAGCACCAAAAATTAAACTCAGCAACAACATTATTACAACCAGACGACTTAGGGACATCGCGTTCATACTAGATACTATTTTTACAAATAGTGCACATAAAATATACGCACCGATTAATGTACTTAACATAAGATTTGTCAATCCATACAAGTGAATCCACGACAAAATACAACTTTTTGAAGTAAGCTATAACTTGCTACCTAGAAAAACAAACCACCAAAATCAAGCCGCTGGCGCACTCCCTTCAATAAATCTTCTTTTTTTTATTACTTCTCTATTTTTTTTCACCTACTTAATCCACTAAATAGCCTAAAAAGCGTATTTTTGTGCGCCTTTAGAGAACAGCGGCAAAAACGGCTACCTCTAATTGCCTATTTTTTATAAACCTTTCTAATACAAACAACCATTGGCTTTAATAAAATCAATTTCAGGTACACGTGGAACTATTGGCGGAAAAACAGGAGATAATTTTACCGCTCAAGATATTGTGGAAAGTACAGCAGCATATGCTCAGTGGGTTGCTCATGAGAGTGAATCCCCTTTAGTAGTGGTGGGTAGAGATGCTCGTATATCGGGCAGTGTAGTGTCTCAGTTGGTAACAGGAACATTGCGCATGATGGGCATAAATGTATTGGATTTGGGTTTATCTACCACCCCTACCGTAGAAGTTGCTGTAAAAATGGAAGGTGCCTGTGGGGGGATCGTTCTAACAGCAAGCCACAACCCCAAACAATGGAATGCCCTCAAATTCTTGAACAAAGAAGGAGAGTTTATTTCAGCAGCAGATGGCAAAGCTATTTTGGATCTTATCGAATCTGGTAATGTTACGTATGCTTCGGTTGAAAAATTGGGCAAATACCAAAAAGCAGTAGGATACATCCAAAAACACATTGACCTGATTTTTCAATTGGATTTGGTGCACCCTCAAGCTATTATTGAGCAACAATACAAGGTGGTTGTAGATTGTATCAACTCTACAGGGGTGCTTTCTATTGTACCACTTCTAGAGCAATTGGGCTGCGAAGTGATTACGATTAATGATGAAATGCACGGACGCTTTGCACACAACCCTGAGCCATTGCCCGAAAATTTGGTTGGCTTGTCTAGAGAAGTCAGATTTCACAATGCAGATTTAGGAGTAGCTGTTGACCCTGATGTAGATCGTCTAGCTTTTGTTACAGAAACAGGAGAGCCGTTTGGAGAGGAATATACACTGGTAGCAGTAGCTGATTATATCTTGCAACATAGAAAAGGAAATACGGTATCCAATTTGTCGTCTACACAAGCCTTGAGAGAGGTAACTGAAAAACATGGGGGCAATTACTATGCTTCTGCTGTTGGTGAAGTGAATGTAGTGACCATGATGAAGGAAACAGGTGCCGTTATTGGTGGGGAAGGCAATGGCGGAATTGTGTATCCAGAATTGCACTATGGTAGAGATGCACTCGTTGGAGTGGCCTTGTTCTTGTCCTTTATGGCATCTACCAATAAATCTGTGTCTCAATTGCGTGGCCGTTACCCCAATTATACCATTATCAAAGACAAAATCCAGCTTACTGCTGATATTAATATCAATGCACTGTTGGAGCAACTGAAAGAAAAATACCAACAATACCCACAAAATACCGTAGATGGGCTCAAGATTCATCTCAATGAAAACTGGGTACACTTGCGCCGTTCTAACACAGAACCTATCATCAGAATTTATACCGAAAGTCAATCCATTACTACAGCTGAAACACTAGCCAACAAAATAAAAATGGACATGAGCAGTATTCTAAAAGGAGAATTATAAGGCTGCTTTGCCAATTAATATCTATATTAGATTATATTGCTAACCAATCACTTAGGCTAAACTCCTGTAGTTTTTGTAAAAGCATACCATCATCAATCAATCATCTAGTAATTCTTTACAAACGTCAATACTTATAACGCTAACAATCAATCCTATACGGCTCTCAACAGAGTAGAATTCAATACGTTTTTTTCAAACCAGAGTATGACTAGGTGCTCCTACTTTTAGTGCTGCTCTATTAAATCAACTAGTTCTATGCGCGTATACTTAGACAATGCAGCCACTACTCCACTTTCGGAAGAAGTATTAAACGCTATGCTGCCCTATCTTAAAGGAAACTTTGGCAATCCTTCTTCTACGCACCAAGAGGGACGCACTGCTAGAGCAGGTATTGAACGTGCTCGCAAAATTATTGCTCAAGCATTGGGTGCTAGTACCTCAGAAATTTGCTTTACCTCTGGAGGAACCGAAGCCAATAACATGGCCATCAAATGTGCCGTTCGCGACTTGGGTGTGGAGCGAATTATCTCCAGCCCTATTGAGCATTCTTGCGTGTTCAAAACCGTCAAACGCCTCAAAAATGAGTCTATTGAGGTAGAGCTAGTGAAGTTGGATGGCAATGGGCGAGCCGATTTAGAGCACTTAGGGCGTTTATTAGATAGCAGTGATAAAAAAACATTGGTTACCTTAATGCACGCCAATAATGAAGTGGGCACACTCAACCCTATTCAAAAGATTGCCAGCTTGTGCGCCGAACACGGGGCTTATTTTCATACCGATACCGTTCAATCATTAGGGCATCTTCCAATTGATATTCACAATCAACCCATCAGTTTTTTATCGGGTTCTGGCCATAAATTGCACGGCCCCAAAGGGGTAGGTTTTTTATACATCAACAAAAAGAACCCTATTGGAGCCTATATTGATGGTGGAGGACAAGAGCGTCAAATGCGGTCAGGTACAGAGAATGTAGCCAGTATTATTGGTTTGGGCAAGGCGGTAGAAACTGCTATTGACGAACTAGAACCGCGTAGACTTGAAATTGAGGCCGTGCGCCAATATTTTGTAGAAAAATTGCAAACACAATTCCCTGATATTCGTTTTAATGGAGACTATGCCGGCAATTATTTATTTACCGTACTCAATGTATCGTTCAAAACTACATTGCCTGTAAATATGTTGCTTTTCAAACTGGATTTGAAAGGTATTAGTGCCTCTGGGGGCTCTGCTTGCAATTCGGGGGCTGTTGGTCCTTCTAGAGTTATTTCTGCTTTGGGCGAAGAAGAGGGCTACAATGCTGTTCGTTTCTCTTTTTCTCATTATAATAGCAAGGAAGAGATAGATTATGTGATGACAAAATTACAAGAGATTTTGCAACCTGTCTCTCAAACCAGTTAAATACAGCACACTTTGTTGCTGATTGGCAACAAACAACCTTATATTTTTTATAAAGTAGGGACGTATTCTGATACGTCCCTATTTTGTCCATACACTTACCCGCATAGGTATCCTTTAGATATTTTTTTATTACAAACTAACAAAACACCTATTTAATCAGCATGTACACCTTGACATCAAAAACATTGCTTTTCCTAATCACATTGAGCTGTTGCTTATTATTGGTTAGTTGTGGAGGCAATGCCCCTACCGACCAAGATCAACCTGTTAATGTTGCAGACAGTTCTGCAACAGACACGACCAATTCTCCTAAAGAATCTGCTACAGCACGTAATTTTTCGGCCGATCAACTCACTGGAATATACGTTTTTAAGAATCCAGAAGAACCTGATGGCAATGCAACATTGGCCTTACAATCATTGGACAATGGTCGGCTCAAATTTGAATTGACGATTGTTAATGGAGCACCAAACCACCACTCTGGTACAGCAACAGGCGAACTAGAACTCGATGGCAATTCGGCTGTGTATACCACTTCTGAATTTGCAATGGGCGATAACCCTCCTTGTGAAATCTCTTTCTTGTTTATTGACAATATGATAGAAATTGAACAGGCAAAAGGAACGGATATGAGTTGTGGTTTTGGACAGGGAGTAGTAGCACGAGGGATTTATACCAAAATAAATGATACTCCTGTTTTTGAACTGGGTGCCTTGGAATAAATCATCTTGTTTTTAGGGTTTGCTAGTGAGTTGGGTGAGTTGGTAAATCCATCCACAAAGATTACTGTATGGTATTGCCGCTTCCCTTTTTGACGTTAGAACTCTAAAATATGCTCTTTTTTTTGTAGCATTGTAGTTGGGTAGCTCTATCCTTAAGCCCTCCAAATAATAAATTAGGTACTTTTCTTGTTCTTATTACAATACAATAAAAGAAAAAGAGTTGCTCACTGTCTCTTTTGCACAACAGACAAAAGTGATTTTATAATATCCTATTTTTTAATTACTCTGCACGAGCAGAGTAAATGCAAAAAACATCAACTATGAACAAGTTTGGCCTATTCCTTTTGTTGTTCTTGCTCACTGGAGCAACTATGCAGGCACAAACGGCATTGGACAAGGGAAATGCTGCCTATGGTGCCCGCAACTACAAAGATGCAGCTTTTCATTTTGGACGTGCTGTTATGGACAATCCTGGCAACTTAGATCTCCAAATCAAACTCGCCAATTGCTATCGTTTTCTCAATAAGATGAATGAATCCGAAAAGCGTTATGCCATTGTATGCAACAACTCTAGTACTGCATCCATCAATTATTTTAATTATGGTTTGGTTTTGCAAGCTAATCGCAAGTACAAAGAAGCTATGGAGCAATTCAAAAAGTACGGCATGTACGACAAGGCAAGAGCCGAACAAGCCCGCAAAGCTTGTTTGTTTGCACAACAGCAAGCCAAGGCACAATCTGCCTTTACCGTAGCCAAAGAAACCAATATCAACCACTTGAATTTTGATGATTACGCGCCTGTATTGCACAAAAACAAATTACTGTTTGCCTCTGCTCGCAAAATTAACATTGGCAATGGTGTTTCTGGTGATGCAAACAACTATCTTTATGAGGTTGCGCGTGGTAGTGATGGTAAACTAAGCAATCTAAAATTGGTAAAATCATCTGTAGAATTTGCATCCCAAACAAACTTGAGCCCCTTGGCAGTTAATGCCTCTGAAAACATGATAGCAACCACCTTCAATCAATTCACGAATGGGGTACGCCATGTTTATCAAGCATCTTTGGTCAATACAGGTATGGAATTGGTCATGCCCAAACACGGCATGAAAGATATAAGTTATGTTCCTTCAGGCGAACCTTTTCCGCATGTAGGCGACCGTAATTCTGCGTCTTTTCCCTGCTTTGCCAACAATGGACAAGCCATTTATTTTGCCGCTTACAACCTAGCTGGAGGTTATGGTGGTTTTGATTTGTGGGTTATTTACAAGCAAGGAAATGGCTGGACAAAACCTCAAAACTTAGGCCCCAATGTAAACAGTCCTGGCGATGAAGTAAGCCCTATGGTGGCTACCAATGGCCAATTGTTTTTTGCCTCTGATTATCACAAGGGCTTTGGTGGAATGGATGTTTTTAGAGCAACCAACCAAGGCGGTGTCTGGAAAGAAGTACGCAATTTGGGCAACCAAGTAAATTCATCCTTTGATGACATGTACTTTACCTATGATGCTGTCAAGCGCATGGGTTATTTCTCTTCTAATAGAGATGGTTATTACAATATTTACAATGCCAATCTCACTAAAGGAGAAACACTTTTACCCTTGGTTAATGAGAGTGAACGTGCGGTAGCAGTAGTCGATCCAGTTACGCCTCCTAATGGCAATACCAATGGCAATACTAATGGCACTGCTTCTAATAACAATGGTAATTACAATAATGGCACTGCTACTAATAACAATGGTAATTACAACAATGGTACTGCTACTAATAATAATGGTAATTACAACAATGGAAGCACTGGAAACAATAACAATAGCAACAGTGGAGGGAATATTTACAGCAACCCCAATAATAATTATGCTGTTAATAATAACAATAATCGTCCTTATGTTGCGCCTAATACCAATGGTTCTAATACCAATAAGCAAGGAGCAATAAAGCGCACTCCATCTGGTGGTTATCGCCCTGTATCTAGTCAACCTACTAACAATTACACCTATCAACCAGCGACAACCAATAAGAATGATCTTACATCAAGATCAGTTAGTGACAAGCCTACTATTGATCCTGATGCGCCCAATATGGTGCCTTGTGCCATGAATTTTTACATTGGAGCTATTCTGGACAAAACAACACAACGTCCTGTCAAGGGTGCCAATATTTATATTAAAAATACCAAAACCAACGAAGAAAAGCGCATCAAAGAACCCACCAATCACTATGGAGAATACTCGGTGATTTTGGAACCATTGCACGATTATACCATTGCCGTTTCCAAATCAGGCTATAGAAACTTGGTGTTTGATATAAGCACTGGTAGTGGTGGCAAGAAAACGTTGTTGGGTACACGCCATATGATGGCCTCGCCTACTGTAGAGCGCGATCTTTATGGGGCGGCAGTAGATGAAGGAAATCCTACAGTGACTGTAGACAAACCTACAACAGACGAATTAATTAATCCTGTTCGTCCAACTGGCAAAACCTTCTCTTATGAAGCCAATGGAATGCCAATGCCCGAAAAAGGTTATCTCATTCAAACCATTGTAACCAACAAATTGAGCCAAGAGCAAATTGATTATCTAGGCCAGTATGGCAATGTTATCACCGAAAACCGTGGAAAAGATAAAGCCTACAGAGTAGGAATTTTTGCCAGTCCAATTCATACCGAACAAGCACTAGCGTCCATCAAGCAAAAATATCCTGATGCCTTCAAAGTGCCTGTAGAATTAGACAACAAGCAATTGGGTAACCGCCTGGCCTTGAGTTCTCAAGTGATTTATCCCTTGCCTCCTCCAAAGCCTGCTACCTTGGCAATGCCTTCAGAGCAACCCAACACTACTCCACCAGCTACGACTACTCCACCAGCTACGGCTACACGTTCTACCCCTCCTCCTATCAAGGAGCAGCCTATGAACGATTGGACCAATAATAAGACAACGTTCAACACACCGCCCAATAGTGCGCCTTTGGGTACGGAGCGCGTCAAAGATGATATTGCATTCAAAGTACAATTAGGTGCGTTTAAAGATGCTAAAAGCATTAATTTCGCTCAATTGGAGGGAATGGGATACATCGAACAACAGAAAAAGGCCAATGGCTTAACGTATGTTTACTTATCTAGTTTCAAGACCATTGAAGATGCTCGTGCAGCTAGAACCAAGGTAAAAGATCGCGGTATCGTAGCGCCCTTTATTGTTGCCTTTAAGAATGGCGTACAGGTGAATATCAATGAGGTACTCAACTAATAATCTATTGATTGCAAAACAATCATTGATCTTATTATAATAAATTTCATAGGAGTCTTCTATTGGTAGAAGACTCCTTATTTTTTTCTTAAAATAATCCATCGCCATAGATAAACACCTGTACATGCTGTATCTTTGTTTTAAGTAAGTGAAAAAAAGTAACCGTACAATAAAAAATGAGAGATTTTTATTCAGGTCAAGGCGGAAAACACAGTTTTAGCGAGCTAAAACGCGTATTTCCAACGATGAGCTGGGGAAAAAGAATCGTTTTTTAGTACGAGAACTTTTTAGAGACTACTTATTCCTTTAAAGTATTTTAGATTCAATAAGCATGATGCGCTGGTATAGTATTTTAGCAATGCTTGTGGTGTTGTTTTCTTTTGTTCCCATAGAAACACCTACAACAGCAGAAGAATTGGGCGAAAAATTATTCTTTGATCCTATACTGTCTCTTGATAGCAGTATTAGTTGCCGTTCTTGTCATCTCCCCTCCTTTGCCTTTGCCGATACCCTACCGTTTAGCAAGGGCATCTATGGGCAATTGGGCACGCGCAATACCCCTTCTGCCATTAATATGATGGCGCGTCCTTATTTTTTTTATGATGGCCGAGCAGCTACCTTGGAGGAGCAAGTTTTGATGCCCATTCACAACCCCCAAGAGATGGGATTGACTATTCCTGTTCTTTTGGAACGCCTTAATGAGAGCGATTACAGGACTTGGTTTCAACAAATTTATGGCACAGAAGCAGATTCAAGCAATCTGGGTGCTGCCTTAGCAGCTTATCTTTTTTCGTTGGAATCGGTTGGTGACAGCCCTTTTGACCAATGGATGAAGGGAGACAGTACTGCTCTGACTGTTGCCCAAATTAGAGGGCGTACTATTTTTAATGAAAAGGGCAAATGCTTTGATTGTCACTTTGGACCTGATTTTACAGGCGATGAATTCCGAAACATTGGCCTATTTACAGGCCGTGCAGGCTTGAACGATCAAGGGCGTTTTGCCATCAGTAAAGATTCTAGTGATTTGGGCAAGCTCAAAGTGCCAGGGCTACGCAATATAACCCTCACGGCACCATACATGCACAATGGGCAATTCCAGACCTTGGTAGAGGTGGTTGATTATTATGACAATCCCAATCAATTTGTACAAGGCTCTATCAATCGCGATAGTTTATTGGCACGCCCCTTACAACTCAGCCAGCAGGAAAAAGCCGACTTGGTGGCCTTTTTAGAAGCCCTAACAGACAAACGTTATCAACAACAATAATAAGATTGTCTAAGCTCTTATTCCCCTTTACCTTACTTATGTTAGAAAAGATAGAAGCACTTTTACATTCTGGCATTGCAGCCAATATTTCACTAGCTATTGCTCTAGCCCAAAGCCAACAAATAGATCTAGATATCGAAGCTTATGAACGCTTGTTTGACTGGATTTATCAGAGCAATCCAAAGGTGGGTTATACCAGTACAGAAGATTTGATACTCCAATTGATGCAAATTACGACCATCAATCTCAATTGGAAAAACATTACGCAGGTACCAGAACAACTGGGTAAATTAGTGCCATTAGAACGCTTGCATTTATCCAATAATAACATAAAACAACTCCCAGCAAGCCTCAGCAGCCTACAACGGCTACAAGTTATAGAACTTTCACACAATGCATTGACTCAACTGCCTGACGGCATCCAACAATTGCCCGAGCTCCATCATTTGGATGTTGCTCACAATCAGTTGCGCCAATTTCCTGCATGGACCGCTCCGAGCAAGCTAGAAAGTCTATCCTTGGCACACAACCAGCTTCAAGCTTGGCCCGACTCTATAGTACATTGCCAACACTTAACGCGCTTAGATATTTCCTCCAATCCAATGGGAAATCCGCCTTTGAGTATTGGACAATTAAGGTCATTGCGCTTATTGAACCTTGCTCGTACCAATTTAGATCAATTGCCAGAAAGTTTTGGACAATTAGATCAACTAGAACAACTGTATCTCAATCACAATCAATTACAATATTTGCCCCAAACTATGATGGGCTTACGAAAATTAACCTACCTCAATCTCAAACACAATCAACTAGTCGAATTGCCCGATAGTTTAATGGATTGTCCCAGATTGCAGGAGCTAGAAATCTCTCACAATGCGTTGCAACAATTGCCGTCTACTCTCAGCCGATTGACCCAACTCAAACGCCTTTCTATGAGCCATTGCCGTTTCCAAGAACTGCCTACTGGTATTCATGCACTTGTCAATTTACAACACTTCAATGTCGCGTATAATCAATTGCAGACCTTGCCTGCAAGCATTGGAGTCTTGCCCAAACTGCGCTCACTGATCTTAAGTGGCAATAAACTAATCCAACTGCCCGATGGTCTGCATCAGCTCATTCAGTTAGTACGGCTTTATTTGTCTAATAATTTTCTTCAACAGCTTCCAGAATCCTTGTTACAACTAAGCAACTTAAAGCATATTTATCTATCCAATAACCCTTCTTTGAAACTTTCAGCTGCTTTTGAGCAACAAGAAAACATAACTTTTCACTTCAATTGATTGAAGCATATTTGCAAACAATCATCTATATTTATTGTTTAGTAATAAAGTGTATAGCCTTACCCTAAATCTCTCCTTAATTTGGAACACGCGGATATGTCAGACCTAAAAAAACTAGAAGCATTGCTTGAAACAGGCAAGGTAGAAAACATACAACTTGCCTTGCAATTGTGCGAGAGCCAACACATTACCTTAGACTTATCTGCTTATTATGAGTTTCATGCTTGGTGGCGAGAGTTGCGGCCCGAAGTAGAACAGGTGCATAGTCCTTTAGAATTGCTGCTTTCCTTGCTCAATATACAAGTACTCGATTTATCCTCGCTGCACCTCAAGAAAGTACCTGAGTCCATTGCCTGTCTCAAAAATTTACAAGCCTTACATTTATCCTATAATTATCTTACAACACTACCACAAAGTTTAGGCACACTCGAAAATTTGCGCTTTTTGGATGTAGCGGAGAATCGACTAGAGACCTTGCCGAGCAATTTGGTGCAACTAACGCAACTCAATTATCTATATCTCAATCGAAATCATTTAGTGGCATTGCCTGCTGCTACAACAAAGGCTTGGCCGCAATTGGAGGTATTGTTGCTCGCAGAAAATCATCTTTCTGCATTGCCTAATTATTTGTGTACTTGTAGTAAATTATCTATTCTGGATCTACAAAAAAATCACCTCACAACACTGCCTAATGAGTTGGGGCTACTAAAAAAATTAGAGCAATTAAATGTTGGTGACAATCGACTACCGGCACTCCCCGAAAGCATAGCACAGTGTACTAGATTGGAGGTGTTAGAAGCCAATCACAACCATCTAAAAACACTGCCTGAACACCTTGGCCAGTTAAAGAATTTGGTGCAGCTTAATCTGTTTAACAACAGTTTACAACAATTGCCCACGCATTTAGAATCCTTGCAACAACTACGATACTTGCATCTGGGCTTGAATAGACTCACACAATTGCCCCATTCCATTGCTCAACTCACACAGCTACAAGAATTGACTATACAGCACAATAGGATTGTCACGTTACCTGAGTCTATAGGACAGCTGAATCAGTTGCGTCTTTTGAATACAGCACGCAATCAATTATCTACCCTTCCTAAATCTATGGAACAACTGTATGCACTACAACAATTGCATTTGGATAATAATAAGCTAAAGGAATTGGAGCTGGATTTTTCCTACTTGATTCAATTACAACAATTAACTCTTTCCTACAACCAACTAGAGCAGCTGCCTGCTTCTATTGGTCAATTGAAACAATTAAAAGTATTGATTCTAAAGCAAAATTGCTTAAAATTATTGCCTTTAGAATTGATACAGCTCTCCCAATTGACTGAACTAAATGCACAAGAGAATCCCTTGCAAATGCAGCCATTACTTCTTCAATCATTACAAGAGCAAGTTGGTGTTGTTGTATTGTAATACTTGACAATCAACTCCTAAGCCTGTACAGACTCTTCATAGAAAGCGGTGGGGGGATCGGTGAGGCGTGGGGTTATTTCTTGAATAATAAAGAAGCCATCATCGCCCTGTTTTTGATACAAAGGCATGAGAATCAACCCGCCAAAGGGTGCTTCAATAAGGCCATCTTTGTCCTTGCCCAAAATTTCGCCTTTTTCTATAGGTTCAAAATTTTGGTAGATCTTACGATCCGTCATTAAAAAATGATCCTCGGGAGTAATCCGATGCACATACACCAACTTGGCTTCTAAGGGCAATCCACTAGAACGCTCCAACAGGAGTTGGTCGTGCTTGCTTTCAATATCCTTGGCATAGAAGCCTCCTGCTGCCTTAAAACACTGTATAATAGCCGATATAGCATGTTTATGAGAATCTTCATCCTGATGCTGCCCTGCTTCAAAACAGACGGCATTCATATCGCCTTCAAAATTTTCGTTGCAAAAATAGTGCAGAGTGGTCCCTTGGAGTCCTTCTAAAAAGCCGTGCAATACAGGAGCGTGCATGGCCAAGGCAATTCGGCGGGCTTCATCATTGGGCGAAGGAATAGTAAAAATGCCCCCGTGAGCAGTGGTGGTGTGCAAATCCAGAACGATGGTACGGGTGGGTTTATGGAAATCGCGATAATCTTCAATCACTTCCAAATTGGCCTTAATTTCTTGATCTTCTGCGTCTAGTGCTGTCCAATCATCCGTAGCTTTGATGCGCTCAATAGAAGGAGGCAACCAACTTCTATTGAGGTCTTTATCAATGTAGCGCACCCCTTTCTCGGCCGCTTTTACATTGCCCAGAATGCCTACAATTCCTCCTCTAAACTCAAAAGTAGGGTTATCTTCATACTCTCTATCTATGGCATCAAACAATTCATTAAGTGCTTGTTGACCAGCAGGTTCATTGCCATGAATTTTTGCAAAAATTATCAATAATGGACCAGGCTCTTTGCCAATTCGCTCGCCTATAATTCTATTCGGGTGCCGTGTCTTTGTCATCATCTTCTACTGCGATTTACATCTTTTGGAGTGGTAAACTTCCCCCATCTTTTGTAAAGAGGGGTAAAAGCAAAGGTAATTTTTTTACTAGAACTATCCTAAGATAATTCTTGGATTTGGAAAGGGAAAAAATCAATTCGATAATGTGAAACGCCAAAAATTACTTTTATGTTTTTAATTGGGATAAATTCTTTCTTTTTTTAATTATTTACCAACAGTCCTTGTATATAAGCCAACAATTTGCACATTCCCGTCCAAAAATGTAACTTTAACCCTCTGATCTTAGCATATATTCTATCCAATAGGCAGCTATTCATATTATGGCAAAAACAAAAACATTGTCTTACCAACAAGTAATGAAGGAATTGCAGCAAAAAAGCTACAGTCCTATTTACCTATTGCATGGAGAGGAGAGTTTTTATATAGACCAATTGACCAGTTATATTGAAGCAAATGTGCTGGATGAAAGCACCAAAGCTTTTAATCAGACGATTCTTTATGGAAAAGAAATTGACTACAAAACAGTTTTAGATAGTGCCCGACGTTACCCTGTATTGTCCGACAAACAAGTAGTCATTATCAAAGAAGCCCAAGAACTAAAAACACTGGATAAACTGGAACCTTATTTTCAGAATCCACTGGACAGCACCATCTTGGTATTGGCACACAAACACAAAAAACTGGACAAACGAAAGAAGTTTGCTAAGATATTAACAAGTTCTGCCAAGGTTTGTTTGTTTGAATCCAAACGCTTATACGACAATCAAGTTCCCAATTGGATCAGTAACTTTCTCAAAGATAAAGGGGTTAATATTAAGCCAGCAGCAGCTCAGTTATTGGCCGAATACTTGGGCAGTGATTTGTCCAAAATTGCCAATGAATTGAACAAGCTTTTGCTCAATTTACCCAAAGGCGCAACCGTAGACAAAACACTCATTCAGAAGAATATTGGCATTAGCAAGGACTTTAATGTTTTTGAATTGCAGAATGCACTGGGCAAGCGTGATCGTTTTAAGAGTTTTTTGATTGTCAAATATTTTATTGCCAATCCCAAAAACCATCCCCTACCTATGATTACGGCTACCCTGTATAACTTTTTCAGCAAGGTGTATGTGTGCCAATCTATGCTGCGAGCCAGTGATACAGAAATCGCCAAAGTTATTGGAGCCAATAAATTTTTTGTAAAGGATTATAGGCTTGCCGCACAAGCCTATAAGCGTCCTCAATTAGAATATGTTTTTCACTTACTCAAGGAATATGATCTACGTTCCAAAGGTGTTAATAGTACGAATAATAGCACTGGAGCCTTGCTTCAAGAGTTGATTGCACAAATTTTGGTTGGATAGGTTTGTTTATCCGTTTCCACTTATCCAAAAAAATCTAAATTCAATTCTATGAATTTTATTTTTTTATAATTATTACAATATGATTCTAAAAGATAAATACATAAACCCCTTAACCGATTTTGGTTTTAAGAAACTATTTGGGATAGAACCTAATAAAGCCCTGCTAATTGATTTCCTCAATCAATTGCTCCCCCCTGTTCATCACATTAGCAATCTTTCTTATACCAACAATGAACAATTAGCACATACAGAACAATCCAGAAAAGCTATTTTTGATTTATACTGTGAAAGTGCTTCTGGAGAGAAATTTATTGTAGAATTACAAAAGGCTAAACAGAATTTTTTTAAAGACAGATCGGTCTACTATTCTACTTTCCCAATTCAAGAACAAGCTAAAAAGGGGGATTGGAATTTTCAATTAGCTGCAGTTTATACCATTGGGATTTTAGATTTTGTTTTTGAGGAACATAAAGATAGAACAGAAATTTTGCATACGGTTCAACTCAAGGATCAAAAACACAGAGTATTTTATAACAAGCTCACTTATATTTATATTGAATTACCAAAATTTACTAAAAGTGAATTAGAATTAGAAACAAAGTTTGATAAGTGGTTGTATGTTTTTCGGCATTTGGCCAATCTTCAGAACCAACCTGTAGCCTTGCAAGAGCGGATATTTAAACAATTGTTTGAGGCCGCTGAAATTGCTAAGTTTTCTCCTGTAGAAAAAGAGTTGTACGAGGAGAGTTTAAAACATTATAGAGATCTTAAAAATATAGTGGATACGTCAAAGGAAGAAGGTAGAGAAGAAGGAAGGGAAGAAGGTAGAGCGGAAGGAAGGGAAGAAGGTAGAGCGGAAGGGAAAAAAGAAGAAAAAAATCTGATCGCTATTAATTTAAAGGCGCAAGGAATCAGCACAGAGGTCATCATTGCTGCCACTGGACTTTCTAAAGATGAAATTGAGCGCCTTTAAACGTTAATTAATTACACAGGTTTACTATTTTCTTTATCCCACAGAAGCACGCAATTGCAAAAATGCCTTTCCTAAATTATCCACGATATCTCCTGCTGTTAGGCTTTCTTCGCTGTTAATCGTAGCACCAATATCGCCTGCCAATCCATGAATATACACCCCCAATACACAGGCTTCTAAAGGATTGTACTCTTGTGCCAACAAACCAGTCAGAATACCCGTCAATACATCTCCACTGCCAGCCGTTCCCATACCAGGGTTTCCTGTAGGATTAAAATAACAAAGGCCTTCAGGGGTAGCAATACAGGTATTCGCTCCTTTTAGAATGATGTATACACCAAATTCTTGGGCTTTCTGACGTTGCAGTTCATTGCGCTCAAAGTTGTCATAAGCGCGTCCAAACATACGTTCAAATTCCTTGGGGTGGGGTGTTAGAATACTATTGGCTGGTACATATTCAAACCAATCGGGGCTCTGTCCCAAAATATTAAGTGCGTCAGCATCTAGCACGGTTGGCTTATTGATATGTTTGAGCATATAACACAAGGCATTTCTTGTGCGATTTTTGGTGCTCAGACCACAGCCTATTCCAATGGTAGAATACTTGGGCAAGTCATAGACCTTGGTAAAGATAAAACGATCCTCATCCAAACTGACCATCGCTTCTGGCACAGAGGTTTGCATGACCTCATAACCACAAATGGGCACGTGTACGGTCACTAATCCTACCCCCGCACGCAAACAAGCACGCGTAGCCAAAATAGCTGCCCCCATCTTGCCGTAACTACCTGTAATGAGCAAAGCGTGTCCAAATACTCCTTTGTGTGCAAATTTATCTCGCTTTCTGTACAAGCGTCCTACCATTTCGGGCGTAATATAATGATAAGGCGTTTCTACTTGCTTCAAGTATTGAGGATGCAAGCCAATAGAGCGATAAACAAACTCGCCTACATGATGAAAGTTTTCAGGAAACAAAAAAGCCAACTTAGGCGCTTGAAAGGTAAATGTAAAATCAGCTTCTATAGATGCTCCAGTGGTTGGTGCTTCTGTAAATACCCCCGTCGGTACATCTACGGCTACAATAGTGTTATCACATTCATTAATAAAATGCACCAACTCTGCCAATATCCCCTCTACAGGACGCGACAAGCCCGATCCTAAAATCGCATCAATCAGTATTTCTTCTGCTCCAAAAATAGGCATATCTTCCACCTCTTGCACATAGCGCACTTCTAGTTTTTGCAACTTTTCCAATTGCTCTACTCGCTCCAGGTTGCTCTCAAAATCTTGGGTAGTTTCTTCCTTGAGATTAGCAATAAAAACCGCTACATCATAATTCAATTGCTGCAATAATCGAGCAATTGCCAAGCCATCCCCTCCATTGTTGCCCTTGCCACAAATAACACTAACCGTAGCATACTTCCCTACAGGAAATTGCTCTGTAAACCAATCTACAAAACTACGACTTGCACGCTCCATGAGATCAAGCGACAGTATAGGCTCATGTTCAATCGTATAAGCATCTGCTTCACGTGTTTGTGCTGTGGATAAAATTTTCATAATATTGTAACTGTTCAGAGGTAATAAATAAAACTATTCCGAAATAACAGAAGTTGGGTCTGTATAATCTTGATTTCCAAAAGAATAAAAGAAACGATCTCTCAATTGCAAATAAGCAGCAGTCTCCTCGTCATAAACGGTCAAACTACTAGTAAACAACAAGGCATCAATAATCACACATTGTATGTATACTTGTGCCACATCTGTTTGGAGTGCTGCTCGACTACCCTCATAAATACCTTGGCTATAAAATATGTCCTGTTCTGTAATGGCAGCATCTACATCTTCGGCCAAGTCTTCTATGATGGCTTCATAATAAGCAATTCTGTAGGCTTTATTCTCTTGAAAAGAGGCCAAATTAGACAAATCAGTAATACTAGACTGAAAGCGATATTTATTGCGTTTGAGTACATAGTCTACGCGCTTTTGGCTGCGACTGCTACGGCGTTTTGGTGCTCTAGGAAAACCAATATAATATCCTTCTGCCAGCTCTACCAATTCCCAATCTTCAGGCAATCGTCCTTCTTTTAAGCGCAACGTATCGGCTACTGCAATCTCTCCTTGTAGTGGCTCTTCTTCCTTTACAATGGGAGAAGCCGATGCTGTTTTTTCTTCACAAGCAAGCAGCAACGTCACCACACTTACGACCAACAATAAAAAAGTACGATTCATCAATTTCTTCTTTGGATAATTCGCGCACAAGCTACAACAATTTACCCCAAATAAGTAGCCGTTCAAAATTCTTTGTACTAAAAAATGGTTATTTTGTTTGAGCTTCCCTATTTCATACACCCTGTCAAATAGGTCAGCTTGCTTCGCAAGCGCGCGTCTTCCATTTTTTAACTCATACTTTATTTTGATCGCCTACATAGGTTATATTTTTTGGTATAATTCTCCTCCTTTGCTAAAAAGACGATCCACTTTTTTGCTCACGGCAGGGTCTACTACCAATGGTGGCGCGTGATGGGGTTTGATACGAGCATCAATAATAACAGCTCCACGACAGCCCCAGTGTTTGTGTTCTATAAAGCTCTGTACCCCATGTATGTCATGCGATGGATTGGAACGTGTAAAAGTCACCCACAAAAAATTATTCAAGGTTTGTGCTACAAAATTACTATCGTCTGCTACCACAATCATAGGAATACCATCCCAATTATAACGCTCCAAATGTTGCTCCAATTGGCGCATAGCTCTCGTGCCTGTCTCTGCGTCACTGTACGGCAGTGCTTGTAGAGCCAATATTCCTTCTTGTACAAATACAGGATTGGAAAATCCAGCAGGAAGATCAAAATTGGCAGGCAATTCCGTGGTCAATGCTCGGCGTTTGTCACCACAGCAAGCCACTACAAGCTTAGAACCAGCATTCCACCCCTCCCCCGAATAATCTAAGGTATCAATGGTGGTTTTGGTCTGAAAATGCAAATCTCTGGTTAAATCAATACGCTCCAATACATGACGGAAGAAGTTGCGAATATCATGCGTATTCAAACTAGGATCATCCCCATGATCGGCAATGAATAAATACTTGGCCAAGGTGGTTTGTCCTTTTCCCAACAAGTGATTGGCAATAGTAAGAATTTCCTCTGGACGCTTTTCGCGAAATGGCATGTAACGTTCACTACCAATGGCCAACAACAAAGGGTGCACTCCTGCTGCATCGACAGCATTTACTTCCTTCAGTCCAGGAAATTCTTGAGGCGTTAACTCCTTTACCAACTCATGAATGAGATACCCAAAGTTAGAATCTTCTGCGGGTGGTCGCCCTACCACTGTAAAATGCCAAAGAGGGTCTTTGCGATGATACACGCCATCTACTTCCATGACTGGAAAATCATGCGCCAAACTGTAATAGCCCAAGTGATCGCCAAAAGGCCCTTCTTTTTTCTTTTTGTTCTTGACAATAGTGCCCGTAATACAAAAATCGGCATCGGCAGATAAGATGTGTCCATTGTGCTCAAAGTAGCGAAAACGGCGACCATTGAGCAAGCCTGCAAAGGTCATTTCTGATAAATCTTCGGGCAAGGGCATAATGGCCGAAAAAGCATGAGAGGGTGGCCCTCCTACAAAAACAGTGACTCTAAATGGTTCATCCGATTCGTTGTAGGCTTTGTGGTGTACGCCAATTCCACGATGCAATTGATAGTGCAGGCCAATTTCTTTGTCGGGAATGTAGTCATTGCCCGATAGCTGTATTCTGTACATTCCCAGATTAGATTTCATCATATCCTTAGAATGGGGTGCTCTAGAGAACACCTGCGGCAAAGTGACAAAAGCACCGCCATCCATGCCCCAAGATTTGACTTGTGGCAATTGACTGATACTTGTTTGTCCGTGCAGGATGGGTTTGCGCCAAGCCTTTTTGGGCAAGCCTGTTAAAGCCGTAAACGGGGTTTTGAAATATCGAAAGGGTTGCTTGACCAATTGAATGGGATCAATTTTGAGCTCTATTACCTTCTGAACAGCCGCTAAGGTATGGCGAAAGAGAAAGCGCGTTTGTTCGGGGGTGGCATATAGATTGGAAAGTGCCTGAAAGGGGCTTCCCTTGACACGCTCAAACAAAATAGCAGGGCCATTGGCATCGCGTACCCGACGATGAATTTCGGCCATTTCTAAATTGGGGTCTACCTCTGTTTTGATGCGCAATAAACGGCCATTTTGTTCTAAATCCTTGGCACAATCTCTTAAACTTTTATAACTCATGCTTGTTTTTTTGATACTAATTGATCTTCATTCATTCTGCTAAAGTGATTTGTAATTATCATACAGAATATGTATTGAAATAACAATCTAGTAGGGTTTGGGTTTGTTTGGATTGTCATTATTCCTTCATACTTTAATCTCAAAAATAGACTATTTTTTTAAAGCTTTGCGTACCATTGTTGGTAGGATTGCTTATTTAATTTGGATATAAATTATTAACCAGATCAAACCTTTTTGAAGCAACTATTTGCTTCTTATTTTTTTGTACTTTTGAGTCCTGAATTCACGGAGTAGGAATATTACAATTAAGCATTAACAACATGGAATTAAACTATAAAGTTTTTGGAGAGGGAGAACCTGTTATTATTATTCATGGTTTGTTTGGTACACTCGACAATTGGCAAAGTATTGCCAAGAAACTGAGTGCCAACTTTATGGTATTTATCATTGACCTGCGCAATCATGGCCGTTCTCCTCATGCTGATGAATTTAGTTATAAAATAATGGCCGATGATGTACAGGCGTTTATGGAGAACAACTGGATTTATGAAGCGGCTGTTGTTGGGCATTCTATGGGGGGTAAAGTGGCCATGCAGTTGGCTGGTGATAATCCTGATATGGTGCGTGAATTAGTCTTGGTAGATATGGCTCCAAAATCCTATGAGGGCAGCCATCAAGCAATTTTTGAGGCCATGTTTGAATTGGATTTAGATACTCTAAAATCGCGTAAAGAGGCCGATCAACAAATGAGTGCAAAAGTGCCTTCGTTTGGGGTGCGTCAATTTTTGATTAAGAATCTAAGTTTGAACAAGGCAACCCAACAATACGAGTGGAAGCACAACTTGCCTGTTATTTATGAGCATTACAACCATATTCTTCAATATACGCCCATGAATGATCCCTATGAGGGGCCAACCTTATTTATCAAAGGGGCAAACTCGGATTATATTCTTACGGAAGAATTGGAACAATACCAAGAACTTTTCCCAACTGCTAGGATTGAAACCATCCTAAATGCAGGGCACTGGGTACATGCCGAACAGCCCGCTCGTTTCTTGGAGGTTTTGACAGCTTTTTTGAAGGAGGAATAATTGGCCTAAGAGGCTACAATAGATCCCATAAACTGCAATTGTAAAGCATATAAATCCCTTGCTTGTTGCTCCTCTATTGTCATTTGTGCAATACTTATTTTTAGTAGTTCTAATGCTTGCTGCACTTCTTCGGAATGCAAATCAACAGGCAGTATCAATACCTTATCTGGAGAACTTGTTTTATGGTTTGAAATCATTTTTGCTTGTTTTAAGATATTGTTCAATTAAGGCCATGCCAGTAGCAGGACTCAACACCATAATCTTCCCATACAAGACACTAGCTCCATATTTTTCCTTGTAAAAATCAATGAGATCGACTTTGGATTGAAACAATAAATAACCCTTGTAACTACTTTCTAGCCGAAAAGCTTGCTTACAAGCAAAAGCAATCAAACAACCTGCTACATGCTCGTATTGTTTGTGCTGTTTCCCCAAATTCCAAGGCGCCACTTCCAACAAATTAATCCACAAGATTCCCTTTTGTAAAGTCAATTTTAGTTGCATTGCCCCCTGCACTACAGCAGGATTCGCGACCAACCGAAGGAGATACACCGTCGCATTTTCTTCTTTAATGGCTTTTCTCCAAGCAAATTGCCAGTTGTTTTTCTTTAAAGGCATGGTTTGGTAAGTCCCTTCTACAATCTCTGCTTCTGCCCAATGCTGTGTTTTGGTTTCTAATATGTACACTTGTTTCTTTGATTCTGCTGTATTTACAACCAATAAGGTACAAAAAATTCTATCAAAATAGCTGATTGGGCTGCATGAAGCTATTATAAAAAAGCTTTGGCCTATGTGCTGTTATTGAAACAAAACTATATCTTTATTCCTCCAATAACAATCCTTTATC
>JBGCDW010000269.1:0-25020 GCA_045105775.1 Aureispira sp. | reverse complement strand
TCCGCAGCAGCAGCAGCCCCAAAAGTCACAGCTTCCAGAATATTGCTCTTACCACAGCCATTGGCACCAATAAATACATTCACTCTACCCAAATCTAGTTTGAGTTTTTGAACAGATTTAAAGTTTTGGATTCTAATTTCTTTTATCATAACAAAGGGTTATTACTAGGAAAACACAGCACACAAGATACCAAAAAAACTACACCAAATCCAACACCCCATAACTAGGATGTTTGGCTTGGCTCTCTTGATAAATCTTGGCCGTTTCTTGCAGGCAAAGATCTAAGGGCGTGAATTCAAATTGTAGGTCAGCAATAATTTTTTCGTTGTTATAATAATAGGTAGACTGCACATTATTGAGAATTTCGCGCGTGAGTATGGGCGCGCTGTTAGAGAGTTTGGAGCGGAGCCAATCCAGTGTAGATAAGGTTTTGAGCATCCAATTGGGGGCAGTCCATTGGGGAGCTGTTGTGCCCAGTTCCTTACTCAAGATACTAAAGAAATTTTTATAAGAACGATTGTCGCCATTGACAATATAACGTTCCCCTTCAATAGCACTCTCCATGAGTGCAATGGCTGCACGGGCTACATCTCGTACATCTACAAAACCAGTGCTTCCAGTGGGATAATAACGCAAACCACGCGCTGCTTCTTTTACAATTCGGCAAGAACCCTCTTGCCAGTATCCCGCTCCAATAATCGTAGAGGGATTGATAATGGCTACAGTCAAGCCTTCTTCACGGGCGCGCCATACTTCACATTCTGCTCTAAATTTGCTAATGGCATAATTGGAATTTTCCTTGGAATTTTCCCACTGAATGCGCTCATCAATATGAGGCTGAAACTCACGGCGACCCAATGCAGCAATAGAACTGACATGCACCAGTTTTTCCACGCCCTCATACAAAGCAGCATTGACAATATTGGCAGTGCCCTCCACATTTACTTTCATCATGGTGGCCACTTTTTTGGGATCAAAGGAGATCATGGCAGCCGAGTGATACACTTGCTGCATATCCTGCATGGCTGCTTCTACAAACGTTGGATCCAAAATATCCCCCTCTACCCACTCCAATTGGTCTTGAATATCGGCGACCAATTCCATGGGGCTTGTAGGGCGTTTGGTGGCTCGAACGGCATAGCCTGCTTGCAATAAATAACGCAATAAATAGGCACCTACAAAGCCCGTTCCGCCTGTGACCAATACTCTTTTGTTGTTCATACTTATGTATTATTACTTATAAATAACCTGTAAAGGGATGCAGCTAAAAGTACTACAAAAAAATAATAGCAAAAGTTAAGCACTTTGCTTAAAGAATGCTTATTTTATCAAAACACAAGCATTGTATAAGAAGTTCAAGGTAAGAATTGCTTGAATGGAATACTAAAATTAGAAGAACAATTATCGTATGAAAATCTTCTAATGAATTCTAAGTACAGGCATTACTTTGTGAGAAAATGATAGCTAATTGAACAACTCTTACAGTACGTTCATATCAGTAGGATCAAAAAATCCACGAAGTATTACAATACTATAAACAGACTCCAAATTAACTATGGAAATCAGCAACTTTCAGAAAACTAAGATTTTAGCTACTATAGGCCCTGCCTCTAACAATTACAGCACTTTATTGGGCTTAATCAGGGCAGGAGTAGATGCGTTTAGGCTCAATTTTTCGCATGGAACACACGAAGATCATCTACAAGTTTATGAATATATTCAGCATATCAATAAAAAATACAGAACCAATATTGCTGTCTTGGCAGATTTGCAAGGCCCCAAACTGAGGGTAGGAGAGATGGAAGATGGTAAAATCCCGCTCCAAAAAGGAGACATTCTCACCTTTGTTAATGAACATTGCGTGGGGACAGCCGAAAAAGTCTATATGAGTTATGAGAAATTTGCTCAAGATGTAAAAGTGGGCGAAAAAGTATTGATAGATGATGGTAATGTGCAATTATTGGTCAAATCAACCAATGGGGTTAATGAAGTGAAACTAGAGGTTTTGTACGGGGAGTATTTAGCTTCGCGCAAAGGGGTCAATCTACCACAAACCCAAATTAGTCTGCCCTCTATGACAGAAAAGGATTTGAGAGACTTGGAATTTATTTTGCAACATGATTTTAATTGGATTGCCTTATCCTTTGTACGTACCGCAAAGGACATTCACGAACTGCGTGAAAAAATACTAGCCAAAGGTTCACGCGCCAAAATCATTGCTAAGATAGAAAAACCAGAGGCAATTGACAATATTGATAGTATCATAGAAGCAACAGATGGTGTAATGGTAGCGCGTGGTGATTTGGGGGTAGAAGTACCCATGCAGCGCTTACCGATGCTTCAAAAAATGATTATAGATAAATGTATCAAAAAAGCCAAGCCTGTGATTGTGGCTACCCAGATGATGGATAGCATGATTAAAAATCCTACGCCTACCCGTGCAGAGATTATTGACGTAGCCAATGCGGTATTAGATGGTGCAGATGTGGTCATGTTGAGTGGAGAAACGGCTATGGGTATTCATCCCATCAAGGTAGTAGAAGCCATGAATGACATTATTGCAGAGGCCGAAAAAATGGACAGTGTGTATTATCGCTCGCTCACCCCTTCCGAAAAATCTGATTCTTTCCATTCGGATGCCATTTGTTATAATGCGTGTAGAATTGCGCGCCAAGTAGATGCACATTGTATTATTGGAATGACCAAATCGGGCTACACAGCCTTTATGGTGTCCAGTTATCGTCCACGCCAACACATCTTTATCTTTTCCTCTGATATCAACATGCTCAAAACCCTGAGTTTAGTTTGGGGCGTTCGTTGTTTCTATTATGATAAATTCACAAGTACAGATGATACCATTCATGATGTACAGGATTTTTTAATCAAAAGAGGGCACTTAAAAGCTGGAGATGTTGTTGTTAATACAGGCTCTATGCCCCTTCATGCCCGCAAAAAAACCAACATGCTTAAAATCTCTGTGGTTGAGTAATCACCGTGCGGTTGGTTTATTGTAGGGTTAGTAACAAGGCCAAAAAACACCACAATTAATAACGTTTATAAAACCCCTAACTATGAAAAAAGGAGATAAAGGGAGTGCTGTCAAAAATTTACAATACAGACTAAGAAGAGTTCTCAATAGAAATATTGTAGTAGATGGCGATTTTGGCCCTGCTACCGAACGTGCTGTTAAGTTATTCCAATCCTTATATAGTCTAACGGTAGATGGAGTGGCAGGCCCTAAAACTCAGGCCAAGCTCAAGGAAGTATATGCAGCTATGTTTCAACAGAATTCTGGTTTGCTGCACTTTACCAAACGCAGATTTGTGGTATTTGTAGATGCAGGACATGGGGGAATAGATGATAGTGGCCGTTATACTACGGCTGGTAAACGCGCTTATCATCCAGATGCAGAATTGCACGAAAATGGGCACTATTATGAGGGCTATGAGAATAGAATTATTGCCGAATCATTCATTGAAGCTTGCACGGAAGCAGGTATTCAGTGCATAAGAACCTACCACCCCTACAAGGATACTTCGCTTTCGGAGCGAACAAATGAAGTGCGTAGTTGGCTGAGACGTGGTTATGTAGGCTATTTGCATTCTTTTCATTCCAATGCTATTTCGAGCAGCAACAGTGCGGCCAAATTAGAAGCCACTAGAGGGTTTATGGTCTTTAATACTAGAGGCGATAATTTCTCTGATGATATTGCGACTCAACATTTTAATAATGCTAGAGATGCGGTGGGTAGAGGTTGGATTTACAGAACCCAAACTAGAGAGGATGGTGATGTGGATTTTGAAGCCAATTTCCAGATTCTGAGAGAAACAGATTTGCGCGAATTTTATTGGTTTGGTGCCATCTTAGAAGAGTGGGGTTTTCATACTTCCAAGACAGATTCAGAATTTATTATCACCCCTCGTACTCGTCAAGCGCGCGTAGCTGCTGCCCTTAAAACTGCTCAATGGGTGAAGCAAAAGATTGAAGCCCAATTGGGAATGTAATAAAATATAGGACTGGTATAGAGTCATTTTTGGAGGCTGTCGAGAACGTAGGTTTTCGGCAGCTTTTTTTGGGGTAGAGCTGATGACAGAGGGGGATGTTTTATTTTTTCTTATCGCTTAATTTTCTTAATTATTTTGTATCTGTTAAGTCTTGTAATCGTCCTGCTGCTTTCTTTGTGGCTATTAAATATTTTACCACTCGATTAGTAATTCTACAAACTCTAAGAAATGTTATTTTTTAATATTAATCACATGAAAATGTAAATGTTTTATTTAAAATAAACTGAAAACCTAAAATAGTTCCAATTCTGATTAATGTAATCAGTTTTTTCTACGCTGTTTTTACATTTTTTTAAATATTTTCTGAATTTCAGAATCGGATTTATTGAACATATCAGCCAAATAATCTAAAGGATTCTCACCTTCTCCTTTTTCCATTCCTAAACCACTTGGAGTCACTGCTTTTGTCGGAATTATTGCATGGTGTTTTATCTGAAATAATCTAGTTTTTATGAGTTCTTCTACAAAAGAATTCTTTTTTTGTTCTTTTAATTCTTTAAGCGCATACGTAACAGAACTCGCAACCAAATCAGCTAACTGAACAGCTTTTGATAATTTAGAATCGACTAGTTCCAATTTGTTTATTTTTAGAGGATAAATCATTTTTCGATTATCATAACCAACTTCTTTTTCTTCCATGAAGCTTGAATTTGTAGTAAACTCTATCATTTCTTTCCAGTAGTCAATTTGTTTAGATTCGTCATGAAGAATATCAAATTTTTGATTCAATTCTCTATACCACCAATCACATAAAATACTAAAAGAGGGATATGTTAAGTCTATGCTATACTTAAATAATGTATTTAATATTTTAGAAATAACTTCCCAACTAGCGATAATTGGAGTAAGGAGTGCTTGATCTTTGTCTGAAATAGAATTATTTAATAACTCAACAGAAGAGTAGAAATCTATGGCAGATTGAGGTGATTTTGTTTTTACTAACCTTACAAAACCTTTTAATACCATTTGAACTATTTCTTTATTCCACACATTTTCAGCCATAGCATATAGGGTATTAGTATAGCCGATATTCATACCATATTTGTAAATATCAATACCTTCTTTATGTAAAACTGGTTCTATAAGTAAGTCAACCATTTGAGCAAAAACAGCATACCTTTTATCCGAAATAGAAAATTTAACTTTGGAAAAAGTTATCAATTTATGATCACAAAAAGCAAGTAATTGTTTTTGAGATTTAGAGTACTTACGAAGCTTTTTAAAATGTAGTTCTGTGCTATTGACATCGAATATGTTGTAAAGTTCGTTTAATTCATTATTGTTGAAACTTACGGAACCTAACGCAAAAATTGGTTGACTAATATCTAATAGGTTTTGTCCAGTGTTTCCCGCTTCATCAAATGCTATTATTGGTAGAATCATTTTGAGTTAAAAGTTAAAAAAAATTAGTTCTTAGGAATTTCCCTAAACAATAGATTTTTCAATTGTATACAACACATAGACTTGTCGCTGTTACGTCCATATCGAGTTAGAAGCACAATATTTTTGTATAGGAGCCACCCCCGTCCAACACTTTATAGAAGGGTATATTACTATTCAATGATCCGATTTTTTAGATCCATTCTTTCATGTAAGATTCTAATAATTTCAACAGCTTGGCCAATTGATATTCTGTAAAATACAATATGTCGATTGATTTTTAGTCCAAATAATTCAAAGCTGATTTTGTCATAGTGCTTGCCCAAGTTGGGGTTATTTGCAATGTTTTGGAAACTGTCAATTAGTAAGTTATAGTATTTGTCCGCTTGAACTTCTGACCAGTTATCAAATGTGTACTCCCAAATTCCATTTAAATCTTCAACAGCTTTCTGGGTAAGTCTATATTTAGCCACTCTTTTTATGGTTGTCTTTTAATTGTTGAAGGTTTTCCTCAGGATTAAAATCAAGTACAATTCCACTATTCATTCCTTCTTGAATAGCATTTCTAAGGGCAAAGGCTTTACTCTCTTCATTCTCTAAGAGTCGAAGTCCTGCTCGGATAACTTCACTAACATTTTTGTATCTACCTGTTGAAACTTGAGCTTGAACGAATTGGTCAAAATAACCCCCTAATGAAACTGATGTATTTTTCATAATTTAACTTTTTTTAAAGTTACCAATTTTTGGTAACTTTCCCAAGTGCTGAAAAAATATTCTGTAATATTCATTTTGATAAGCTTGTCTTCTTTATACCATTTTGTTATGATTTTTTATTTTCAAGCTCACCTTCCACCCATTCTAAATCAAAACCGTACAATTGGGTAGCAAACTGCGAATTCTGTTTCGTTCTTCTGCATCAAACGAGTGCTGATAACCATTAATGTAAGTAAAACTTTTGATCTTTGGTAGACCAAAAACAGCCCTTATGAATAACTGTCAGTAGTTTATGAATAATCGTTTGCGCGCTATAAATCACTGTTGGTGTAAAAAAATAGGAATTTTCTCTGATGAGAAAATTCCCTTTAAATTTATTTTTTACGATCCATTTAGCTTAAGACTCATGATCTATTTGAGTGATCTTTTGAATACCCCTCCACCAGCAACAGAGACGACTAATGTGGTAGGTGTATTAGAAACCGTAAGTGAATTTCTCCAACCAGGTAGACCGCCCAAGGATTTCCAATCGGCCTGAGTGGTGTTTTTAGGGGAGTAGTAAACTACATACTTGCCATTCAGCTTTGTTCCTATATACAGATGTTGACTAGAAGCGGTCATAGAGAAAATATAAACGTTATTATCATATGGCTTGAAGCCGTGTGAGTAGTATGCCCAAGAACTCCCTCCGTTAGTCGTTTTATAGATGTAGCCATTGGTACTACTCATCCATGCCGTGTTAGAAGTATTGCTGCCACACATATCGGCAATTTTTTGACTATTAATACTGTTAAGCCCTGATGTACTCGATCTGGTAACATCCCAGATGGCAATAGAGGCATTCCAGCTTGGGCTGGATGAAGTGTGGTAGGGGTAGCTCGATGAACCAAAAATCAACTTATTGTTGTTGGCATAGGTGTAAGAGTAAGCTTTGACCACTAAATTGTATCTTTTTAATACCACTTTATTGCAAAGTCCTCTTCCAAAAGTGAGCCCCTTTACTTCACCATGAGCATTCATCATGAAGTAATTGTCGGTACCAGGTACTTTGCCTGCTTGCTTGGGATTGAAAGTGCCGTGGGTATTGCTACATCTAGTTACAGCCATAGAAGTTAGACTATTTCTCATGACTCTGCCAATCGTGTTATCAGCATACAATACAATGAGTTCTTTTTCAGTAGAGCCTTCTTTATAGACTTGCAGATCGGTTACAGCGCTTGACTTGGTTCCTATCTTTTGCCAAGAATTTCTATGCATTGCAAGATCCCGATCCGCTTTATAAAGCCCTTTGTTGGTGGCGATATAGCTGCTGTTGCCAAAATAGGCAATATCAGCAACACTAGAAGCGCCGTCAGGCAAAAGCATCAAAGTCCAAGTAGATTGATCGAACACGGTTTGGTTGGTGCTTGGCTCCCCTGATTTAAAGGCAAACAATAGAGAAAATAAGCAAGGTAATAGTAAAAAGATACTTGCTCTTTGGATAATCGTTTGAGTTTTTTTTGAAGTAGGGT
The DNA here is from genome assembly GCA_045105775.1 of Aureispira sp. Classification (GTDB taxonomy): domain Bacteria; phylum Bacteroidota; class Bacteroidia; order Chitinophagales; family Saprospiraceae; genus Aureispira. The sequence continues at coordinate 17,351 of JBGCDW010000269.1, read as the reverse complement.
ATTTCATTGTTTGTTGTTTTGTATTAAATCTCTGTTTGTTATTCAGTACAAAACAACGAATTAGCAGCGAGTCTAACAATCGGTATTACTCCGTAATTAGTACTCCGTAATTTTACTTAGGTTTATTTTAAAGAGTTGACAATCAAAAGGTTTGTGCGCTTGCGGCTTCTTTCAGTACTAGATATATCCTTGCATTATTTTTTTGAGCGAAAAAAATAGACTAAGTATTGCCCTAGATTTTTAGATTGATTTAAATCTAACTGATTCAGTAACTTAAATTCAAATTGATCTATTACCTCAATGTAGTGCTTATAATCATTTGGGGTGGCAAAAGCAGGGGTATATGAAAACTCGGCAAAATTAGAAATAGAACAAAGCAATTCATCCTTTCCCTCTTTTCTTAAATAAGCGTTCAACGTCATTTCATAAATAGTGTCTATTTGTTCAGGAGCCGAAGCATCATAAGGAACATATTTCAAAAGAATATTACCTATTGTTGTGGTAAATATAGCCCCAATCGAAGATTTTCTCTTCAGTGCCTCACCTTCGAAGTGCATCAACTTATGAATGATCAATAAATCTATGAGCGTGTAATTTTCGCTTTCCGCAGCAACAAAGGCTTTTTGCACACGATTTAAATCCGAGCTATTCCAATCCTTTATTGGATGCGCGAAAGACAAGTACCCTAGTTTAGAAAGCCGTTCTTTGTAGTAGGCATCTGGAGTAATGGGCGTATTTTTGTTAAATTCGGAATAGGATTTAACCAATAAATGAACCAACTTTTGACACATGTTTGGCCAAGATAATGGCTGATCGGATGATCCCAAACCCAAATAGTCTTCCCATTCTTCAATTTCTACCTTTTTTCCCAGTGCCTTATAGTCGTCTTTTATCTTTTTTTCAATACTCAAATCCAGTGATATTATTTCAGCAACGACATCCATAGGGTCAGTCAAATAGGAAGAGGTGGTAAACCTAAATCGTATATCTCCAGCTTCATAAATAAGTTCATCCAATATTCCAGAAGAGTCATCGTAAGATTGATGAATAAGTGTAAAGGTCTTTGATTCCATATCTAGTGGGTATTTAATTTTCTTTGTTTTCTTCGTTGGAATTTAGAATAGATTTGAAGTTGTCAACGCTGATTACTTCAACTTTAGGAAATTCAATATTCTTTAAGACATTGAAGTGCTTGTCACTCGTAATATTTAATTTTTGACTTTTAGTAGCTTAGGCTAACTAATGACCTTTTTGGTTAAACACAGTTTTAAGATGCCGAAGCTTACCGCTATTGTACGCTATGAAGGAGATTTTTGGCGTTCGAGGGGAGGAACAACTACACTTTACTAGGCAATATCTTTTTTCATTTTTTCAATACGATTTAGTTCGTCATTGAACCGCAGCATATATTCCTCAATATCGTAATCATCTTGAAGGCCGAGCCAAAATTTAGCAGAATTACCAAAGTATCTATTGAGTCTAAGTGCCGTATCGGCTGTAACCCTTCTTTTTTCCTTTTACGATTTTAGAAATTCTGGTTGGCGGAATGTGCAAATCCTTAGCCAATCTATATTGACTGATGCCAAGTGGTTGAAGGAGTTCTTCTAACAAAATTTCTCCAGGATGTATGTTGGGCAATCTTTTCATATCTTCCTTTTTTAATGATAATCTGCAACCTTTACAAGTGTGCGTTATTGTTGTGTACAATAGGCATTATTCTGGGGAGTGGTTTGGATACTCTATGAGGAGAGACCGAAGGAACTCCATTGAATGGTTTGGTTAAATGGCGTAGCTTCACATAGGAGCTATGAACATTTTAGCCTTTGTTCAATGCAGTTTTTTTATTTGTCTTTCAGCTTTTTATTTTCCTTTCTTTCTACTTTTTTTATACTTTCTTCAACTGGCAAATTTTCGGGCATTGTTCCTCCAATTTCTTTAATTGCATCACGAACTTTTTTACCTACTTCATAGTGAGTTTTGTTGGCTTTTGCTTTACCTTTTATTTTTTCTCTTTTTAGTTTTTCTTCGGTTTGTGTAGCCCGAAATAGATTTGCTGCTAATTCAGTACTCCCCATGTGGTCAAGAATTTGTTGACTTTTTTTTAGCCCCTTTTTTTTGTGTATATCTTTAGCTCCCAATCCTCCATATAAGCCTTGATAGCCGTGATTTTGAAACACAGCATATTCCCATGGTTTAATTACTCCTGCGTCCTTTGCTGCTGCTGCTAATTGAGTATTGTGCTTCTTCATTTCATTCCTTAAGAACAATCTTTTCTTCTCTTCTGTATCAAGATTATTGTACTCTTCGAGTTGTTGAAGTTCTTGAAGTCGTGTTTGAACTGCAAAATAAGTCTGACCTAATGCAACAACTTCTTTTGAGGAATCCGCATTTTGAACGATAAGGTAACAAAAGTATCTTGACAACTTATAACTAGGATATGACTGTTTAGCCCCTTTGCCAGCATCGATCACCTCGGTGAACTCAACGAGGTGATCAGAAAGCTCTTGTTCACTCTGTTCGCAGGCTCTTGCGGCTTTTTTTAGAACCTTAATAAAATTCCTGAAATCTGAATACCCTAATGCTTTTGACAACTGTCTTGCTTGCCAATATTCTATGCCATTTTTGTCAATATGTTTAATTTGTTCAAAAAGGCTTTCGTTTTCTTGATTAATTAATTCTGAACTCATTTTTTGCATTTTAATTGTTCAACAATGAATTGGTAAGCTATTGACGCTTTTTATTTTTCCTGTTTGTGTCGAACACCTTGTTTGATCGTATTCCACAGGGTAGGCATTAAGAATGTAAATAATCACAAAGCAAAATTACAGCTTTTAATAGTGATTATTCTTCGGGTTACTAGCAAAATATTTGATTTTTTGACGTTATGCAAAAGCCGAAAATTTAGTTTTAGCTTTGAAATGTAATATTTATTTACAGTAGTCTATCAATATGTGTTTTATTCTTGAATCTAATCCATTTACTTTATGATAAGAATTTATTGTTCTTAAACTTGCCACATCATCGCCATAGGGCATTCTTAGGCTTGATATGTCCTTAAATAAAAATTGGTCATTATTATTTTTTTTCAGGAGTCTAAGATACCAATGATAGTTTTGACAGAACTCTACAAAATTCTTCGCTTCACAGTACACTAATATATACTTCATTGAAAGTTTAGCAGGGTCATAGTTATGTATAGTTTTATTTAAATGATTGGAAATGTTAGAATTTTTTTCTCCTGCACTTGACTCTCTGAAAGCTTCAATAATTGTGAGAGGAAGTTGGTTTTTATCTCTAATCATTATATCTAATTCACCTGCATGATTGCCTACTAATGATTTACCACTTCTTGTTTGATCAGTAACCAAGTAACCTTTTGTTCTTAATAAGTCAGTTATGTCATCATTGAGCAAATCTTCTAATTTTTTAGTAGTTTTTCTTTCTATAAGTCTAATGCAAATTTCTAATAAATCATCCTCTATTTGCCTTTGAATTGATTTTCTGTATATACGGCGTTCTAATTCATGTTCAGGGGTAAGAGCTAAATCTAATTTTAAGTCTATGATTGGAAAAAAAATTCTAGAACTTATTTCTCTTTTTAAGTAATGGTAGGCTCCTTCATTGAATCTTTCTTGGTAAAGCTTTGGAAGATTTTCAAAATGTTTTTTTACAAGAAACATCAGTTCGTTCGAAGACAATTTATCAACAAAAATAGCCTTTTTAAAAGCTACTCTGGTAGGGGTTTGTTTCTTTGCTTCAATTACATAGTCAAGCACTATTACATGAATTGAATGACGGAATTCTTCCAAATAATGAATTCTAGATTTAGTATCTATGCAGTCAGGTATATCTATAAATTTAGAATTTAGATGCGAGTCTAATTTTTTCGTTAACCGTCGTATAAATGAAAGTTTTTCAGATTTTTGTTTATTTGGGTCGAAAAGGTAATCATCTAATAATTGTCTAAGTGAAATTGTGTCATCCTCAAAGAGAAATTCAGCAAATTTTGTCGTACGAAAAAGGTTTTTAGATAAATTTTTTGTGTTAAACTTAGCTAATTGCTGGAGAGTATTTATAGAGGCGTTGTAGGTTTCTAGAATTTCCTTTTCCATGCTTTATTTTTGAGTTTAGATAAAATCATGCACAAACATAGTCAAAGATATACCCTGCTATCAAAACCAAACAGAGCTGGTTATATTAAGAATGGAGTATGTCGATTAACCAAACACAACATACAAAAACAACCATCCATTCAAAAAATATACGTGCAAAAACAAATATAAAATCACACCAAAACCCTACTCCACCAAATACCCCTGCACCTTCCCCGTTTGGCGCGTAGCCAGCGTACCATCCGCTTTGCTATACACAAAATAAGCCTCCAATTGCGGCAAGCTATCGGCCAGTGCAAAGGCTTTTTCAAGCCCCATAGCCATAAAAGCCGTGGCAAAAGCATCGGCCTCGCCACAAGTGGGCGCAAAAACAGAAGCACTGAGCAAGGTGTTTTTTTCGGGGTAGCCCGTGTGTGGATTGATGGTGTGGGCGTACTTGGTGCCTGTCGCTTCATCGACATAATAATTCTCATAATTGCCAGACGTAGCCAAAGCCATATTGGAGAGATTGACCGCTACTTGCAAGGCATTGACGGCACTGCCTTCTTGGGGCTTGCGAATGCCTGTACGCCACGGAAAACCATTGACCGTATGGCCCTTGGCGCGCACCTCGCCACCAATTTCTACAAAATAATGCGCGTAGCCCAAGTTATCCAAGGTAGCGCAAACCCGATCTACGGCATCGCCCTTGGCACAAGCACTCAAATCTAGCTGTACCTTGGGGCCCCAAGTGAGCCGTACACTATCGCCTATGGTTTTCCATTGGATGCTTTCAAAATCGACCAAGGCCAATAGACTATCTACGGTAGCACTATCTACCTGCCTAATCATTTTCTTTTGGGTGTAGCCAAAGCCCCAATAATTGACCAAAGGCATTACACAGGGATTGAACCAGCCTTCGCTTTGTGCATACACCTGTTTGGCCATCCGCAAATTTTCGATTAGGTAATGATTAGCCGCCAAGACCAGCACACTATCCTCACCTCTATTGACATAAGAAATATCAGCATCCTTGATGTAGGTAGAAACCGCTTGGTTGTAGTCGATCAGAAGTTCGGTGAGCGGTGTCGCCAAATCCTGTTCCTCGGTATACAAATACGAAACAGAAAAGGTTGTTCCCATGGTTTCGCCTATCAATTGGTCTTTTTTGAGGGCAGAATCCGAATCATTGGTAGGAGTAGAATCCGTACAAGCAAACAGCAAGCAACAAGCCAAAAAACAGTAGATATAATTCATAATGGATCGATCAATATTATTTAGGATACTTATGCGCAGTAACCAGTAAACCAAATTATCAAATATTCTAAACAAATCCGAAAGGCGTACTTTCTAACTCTAGCGGAGCGGCTAATAAACAGAAAAAGCTAAGGGAATATTTTGACGCAATTTATTTTCAATCATAGTCACCGAATCATTACTAAAAGAAACACCAGCGAACAACACATCATAATTGAGGCGAATCCTAATCGGCACATTTTCACCATCCACCACCTGCACTACATAAGGGAAGGCAAAGTTGAAGACATCTGCCAAGCGAATCTCAATTCTATGGTTGTTGTTGTTGGGTTGTATGGCCACCAACTCCAAGCTGCTAAAAGCCGTTTGTGTACTATCGTACAAATAGGGAACAGCCGTAGCCGAAAGCGGATGCGCTTGTGTAGGCGTTCTACTCGGATTCACCGCTTGCAAATTGGCATCAATCCCTACCTGAAAATACAATTGGTCAAAGTCGCCTAGCTCTGGCCAACCCACAGCTTCTGTTTGGAAATTATCCAAAGCCATCAAGAAAAAATTATCCTCCACTTCTGTTGCCGTGCCATCATTTTTGTACAGTAGAATATTATCGGGCGAAGCGGAAGCCGTATTATTGCCAACAGCTTGCAGGCGCACACCACTGCCCAGCCAATTGCAACGCTCTAAGAAAAAGAATTCGCCCGCATTATCCAAGAGCCAATTGCCCATTTTGAGGGTATCATTGGGTGCATTTTGAGAATAGTGTTGCCAAGCAATTTCTAGTTGGTAATAAGTGCACCCCACATCTGAAAGCACATCTGCTTCGGGATCAAAATTGATGGCACGAGGGTCGGTACAACCCTCTGGGCGTTCCTGACAAGCAGCCAAACCTAGACAACAGGCCAAGGCCAATAAACCAATGATGCGATACATAGTCTTTTATTTTGTTAATGATAAGGATAACGAAGCCTGATGCTCGCAAAATTCCAAAAAATCAACCATTATTTCTAAGGTTTCAGCAGGCGCTTCTACATGCGCCATATGCCCCACGCCTTCTAGTATATGTATACTGGCGGTGCTCGGCAAGGCCAATTGAGCTAGACAGAGTGGCGTGGCAATCGCTTTGTCAGCAGTGCCTACTACCATCAGTACAGGACAGGCCAATGCTTGGAGGGTGGCGCGGTGATCTTTTCGCCCAATCATGGCTTTAGAAGCAGCAACCACCGCATCAGAATGGTGCAAACTGGTTTGGTGTACCAATTCCTCTATCAATGCTTTGTGTTCTTGTACAAATGCAGCAGGGAACAAGTTGCGAACAAACTGCCCTGCAAAGGGCGCAATACCATGCCGTTCTACAAAAGCAATCGTTTTGAGGCGATTGTTGATTTTTTCTTCAGAATCAGCAAAAGGATGCGAATGCAGCAGCCCCAAACCCAGCAAACAATCGGGATACTGTGCCGCCAGTTCTAATCCAACATAACCGCCCATAGAATGCCCAATAAGTACCGCAGCGTCTAGTTGTTCGGTTTTCCAGACCGCATAAACCGCATTGGCCATCGCTGCTATGCTGCTTTCTTTCAGAAGATCAGATTGCCCAAATCCAGACAAATCAATCGTTAAAACACTGTACTTTTTTGACAAAAGAGGCACCAAATCTGCCCACATCGTACTATCTTCGCAAAAGCCGTGCAAAAGCACCAAAACAGTGCCTTGACCAGAACGTTGATAGGCAATTTTAGATTGTTGATACCAAATAGAGCTACCCATAGATAAAGGTTCTAATAGTAGAAAAACAAAAAAAATAAAAGGAAGCTGTTTTGTAAGATGCCTTCCACCATACAAAGAACGGCAATTTTGTGGGAGGAATAAAATCTATTCTCAAATTCAACCAATCCTTCGTTATGAGATTGTTTTTCTTATGCACCTTGTTGCTCATAGGGAGTTCATTATTAGGTCAAAACCCAATTACCTTTCCAGAAAATGGCGTATATGATGAGCGCGATGGGCACTATGCCTTTACCAATGCCACCATCTATGTTACACCCAGCCAAAAGCTAGAAAAAGCAACCTTATTAATTAAGAAAGGTAAAATTATAGCGGTAGGAACAGGCATCACTATTCCCAAAGATGCGATTGTAATGGATCTACAAGGCAAGTACATGTATCCCTCTTTTATTGAATTGTACAGCAGTTATGGAATCGTCAAACCTGTCCGCAAAAAGAAAACTTCTTCTGCGCCTCAAATGCTTTCTAGTACAGCAGGTGCTTTCAGTTGGAACGAAGCCTTGAAACCAGAGCAAGATGGAGCCGAATTATGGAAAGTGGATGCCAAGCAGGCCAAAGAATGGCGTTCCTTGGGTTTTGGCACCGTATTGACCCACCAAGGGGATGGAATGGCGCGTGGCAGTGGAGCCTTGGTCGCTTTGGGCGAAGGCAAAGAGCATGATTTGATTTTTAATGGAGAAGCATCGGCACATTATTCCTTTTACAAAGGCATCTCACAACAAAACTATCCAAGTTCAAGAATGGGTGCAGTGGCCTTATTGCGCCAGACGTATTATGATGGTCAATGGTATAAGGAACATGCCAAAGACCAAACGTATAATATTTCTCTGGAGCGTTGGAATGCTTTGCAACGATTGCCCCAGTTTTTTGAAGCACACAATCGGCTAGACTTTTTGCGTGCGGATAAAGTGGGTGATGAGTTTGGGGTGCAGTACATCATTCGTGGAGGAGGCGATGAATTTTTGCGTTTGGATGCCATCAAAGCCTCTAAGGCTTCTATTTTGGTGCCCTTGGCGTTTCCCAAGCCCTTTGATGTGAGCGATCCTTATGATGCCGAAGAAGTGACGCTCACCCAAATGAAGTATTGGGAATTGGCACCCACTAATCCTGCGCGCCTAGAAAAAGCAGGCATTACCTTTGCTCTTACTGCCAGCTTGACCAAGGATAAAAAAGACTTCTGGAAGTTTGCCCGCAAAGCCTACCAGCATGGCCTGTCTGAACAAAAACTATTGGAGGCTCTAACGACAGTTCCTGCTCGTTTGATTCAAGCAGAGGCGTATTTGGGTACCTTAGAAAAAGGAAAATGGGCCAATTTTATTATTACTTCTGATAATATTCTACACGAAAAGGTGGTCATTTATCACAATTGGGTGAAGGGAAAAGGCTACGTTATCAAGGATATAAACAACATAGATATTCGAGGTACTTACGAATTAACATTGGATAGCAAAAATTACAAAATCAATGTAAAAGGAACTGCTACAGCACCTGAATTATACCTATTGAATGAACAAGATACCAGTAAGAAAACCAAGCTCAAGCATACTTTAGCCAATAACACTCTTTCCTTTGCGTTCACACCCGAAAAAGATACGAGCAAGAAGATTCAGGCTATATATCGTGTTTCGGGCAATGTAACCGCGCGTACATGGTTGGGGCAAGCGATAGACTCCAAAGGCAATTGGACCAACTGGAAGGCCAGCAAAATTAAGGAACCAGCGGCCGATAGTGCTACGTTACCCAAACTGGTAAAACTAGAAACGTTAGGAACTGTATTGTACCCTTGGTCTTCTTATGGTTATGCGCCCGATGAAATTCCTCAATTAGAAAAAGTTCTAATCAAAAATACAACGGTTTGGACGGGGGAGAAAAAAGAAAAATTAACCAACACAGATGTTTTATTAGAGGGGGGCAAAATTAAAAAAATAGGCAAAAATCTAACAGCTAATGGGGCTGCTGTTGTAGATGGAACCAACAAACACTTGACGGCAGGAATTATTGATGAGCATTCTCATATTTGTATCAATTATGGGGTCAATGAAGGGACGCAGGCCAGCTCGGCAGAGGTGCGGATTGGCGATGTAATCAACTCTGAAGATGTAAATATGTATCGCCAATTGGCTGGAGGGGTCACTGGGGCGCAATTGCTGCACGGCTCGGCCAATCCCATTGGCGGACAATCGGCTGTGATTAAATTTCGTTGGGGCAGTTTGCCCGAAGCCATCAAAAACGACAAAGCCGATGGTTTTATTAAGTTTGCTTTGGGAGAGAATGTAAAGCAAAGTAACTGGGGGCCTAATGCCCGAATTCGCTTTCCGCAAACGCGTATGGGCGTAGAGCAGGTCTACGAAGATTATTTCACACGCGCCAAGGAGTATGGCGAAGCCCTCAAAGCGGGCAAACCTGTGCGTCGCGATTTGGATTTGGAGGCGGTATTGGAAATTCTCAATAAAGAACGCTTTATTTCTTGCCACTCTTATGTGCAAAGCGAGATTACGATGTTGATGCGTATAGCAGAGAAATATGGCTTCCGCCTCAATACCTTTACGCATATTTTGGAAGGCTATAAAATAGCCGACAAAATGAAAGAACATGGGGCAGGAGCTTCTACGTTCTCGGATTGGTGGGCGTATAAATATGAGGTGATTGATGCCATCCCTTACAATGCCAATATCCTAAATGAAATGGGATTAGTCGTTGCCATCAATTCTGATGACGCAGAAATGGGGCGTCGCCTCAATCAAGAAGCTGCCAAAGCGGTAAAGTATGGCGGCATGTCTGAAGTAGATGCTTGGAATATGGTGACGCACAACCCTGCTAAATTACTTCACTTAGATGACCATACGGGTTCTATCAAAGTAGGCAAAGATGCCGATGTCGTTTTGTGGTCGGATAATCCACTATCTATTTATGCTAGAGTAGAACAGACCTATATAGATGGGGTGTGTTTGTTTGATAAAGCAGCCGATGAAAAGAAACGGCAAGCCATTAAGGAAGAGCGCAACAGACTCATTCAGAAAATGCTGACCGCCAAAGCTGGAGGTGCCAAAACACAGCCAGCCATTTACCAAAAAAAGAAACATTACCATTGTGGTGATGCAGATTGTAATAACTTTATAGATTATAATGTGGATATAAATGGTATAAATGCCAACCTGCAAAAATAGATGAAGATGAAGTATTATTTTTTATTATTGAGTTGTTGGTGCAGCAGTTGGTTGTGGGCACAGAATATTAGTGGTACGATACAGCACGATGGGCTTACGAGAACCTATAATTTGTACATCCCTGCCAATTACAGCACGGCTCAACCCTGTCCTGTAGTGTTGAATTTGCACGGCTACGGCTCCAATGCTGTTCAGCAAGCTATTCTCAGTCGTATGAATAGTATTGCCGATACCGCAGGTTTTATTGTCGCTTACCCAGAAGGACTGCCTGATTTGTCGGGGCAACGTCAATGGAATTCGGGCTATGGCACGGGCATTGATGATGTGGGTTTTCTGAATAAATTGCTTGATAGCATTGCGGCCAATTATGCCGTAAACCAACAGCGAATTTATGCCACAGGCATGTCTAATGGCGGTATTATGAGCAATACCTTGGCTTGTGATTTGAATGGACGTATGGCTGCTATTGCCAGTGTAGCAGGAACCATGAGTTGGTTGCAGTATGGCAATTGTACAGCAGTAGCTGCTCTGCCTGTTATGCACATTCATGGCACAACAGATATAGTTGTGCCGTATGGTGGCAATGCAGGCTTATTGGGTGTAACAATTTTGGTGAATCATTGGCGTGGCCGCAATGGATTGACAAGTAACAGCACGACCACTGCTTATCCTAATATCGTCCCAACAGATGGTTCTAACGCAGAATTGATCGTTTATGAAACAGGTTCCAATGTGCCCGTGCATCTCATTCGGGTGAATAGTGGTGGGCACAGTTGGCCCGGCTCGGGAATTATTGTTAGTGGAAACACCAATATGGATATGGATGCCAGTGTGGAAATTTGGAATTTTTTCCGACAATTTAGCTCCAATTATACCCATCAAGCCGCGCTCTCCAACGCTGTAGTAGGTATTGAGAACTGGCAGGTGTTAGGACAAGGAACACAGCTACAATGGGAACAGCAACAAAACAGTCAATTATTGGTCAGCAATGCACTAGGACAAGTGGTCTGGCAACAACAGGTAGAAGGTGTGGGAAGTCAAGGACTGACCTTACCTAATTTGCCACAGGGGAGCTATTGGGTTAGCTACCAACAAGAGGGACATGCCCTACAAACTTTTTCTTTTGTTAAATTCTAAAAATGGCATTAGCTGTTTATGATCGTAATAACTATGAGAACATTTTTAAGTATTCTAATAATGAGTTGTTTAGTGCTAACGACTAGCACGGCTCAAAGTAATTCTCTTTTGTATACCAATGTTACCATTCATGTAGGCAATGGCAGGGTGATCGAAAACGGGCAATTGGGGATGAATAAGGGTAAAATTGATTGGGTAGGAGCACAAAGCCAACAGGCTCCCAAGAAATACCAACAAACAATAGATGGCAAGGGACAACATTTGTACCCCGGCCTTATTGCACCCAATACGCGCTTAGGATTGGAAGAAATTCAGGCCGTACGTGCTACTAGAGATTATGCAGAAGTAGGGCGTTTTAATCCCAATATTCGTTCTATTATTGCTTATAATACAGATTCTTATGTAACGCCAACTATTCGTTCCAATGGAATTTTATTGGCACAAATTGTACCTGAAGGAGGCCGTCTTTCTGGGCAATCTTCCTTGGTGTATACCGAGGCCGATAATTGGGAAGATGCTGCTTTTGCCTTGGATAATTGTGTACACTTGTCTTGGCCTTCTAGAATTATCTACAAAGGTTGGTGGGCAAGTCCTGGAGGAACAGAACGCAACCAAAAATATAGGGATGGACTCGAAGCCATTCGCGTATATTTTGATGCGGCCAAAGCGTATGCTCAAAAAGAAAAGGTAGAGCGCAAGAATATTAAGTTTGAGACGATGAAAGCTTTGTTTGCCAAAGACAAAAAACTAGTGGTGCATGTCAATGATGCCCGTGCGATTATGGATGCGGTAAAACTGCTCCAGCCTTATGGGGTCGATATTGTATTGCAGGGGGCTACCGAAGCTTGGCAAGTGGCCGATTTTATCAAGGAAAATAATATTCCAATTATTTTGGGAGATGTGCAACGCCTGCCACGCCGCGAGGACAGCGATATTGACCAGCCTTACAAAACCCCTGCTTTGTTGCAAGCAAAGGGTATTCCTTTTGCTTTTTCGCAGAGTGCTCAAGGCAGTTGGAATACGCGCAATTTGATGTTTCAGGCTGGGCAAGCAGTGGCCTTTGGCTTGGACAAGGAAGCGGCCTTGACCGCACTAACGCTCAATACCGCCAAAATTTTAGGAGTAGACAAGCGAGTAGGAAGCCTAGAGGTGGGCAAAGATGCGACCCTATTGGTAAGCCAAGGCGACTTACTAGACATGCGTACCTCTGTCGTCACGGCTGCTTACATGGCTGGCAAACCTGTGGATTTGGGCAATAAGCAAAAAGACTTGAATGAAAAGTATAGAGAACGCTACGAGTTGGATAAATAAGCTTAATCTTCCAAACTAGCTTGGAGATTTTTTAGGAAGCCTTTGATGGTAGTCAATTCCTCAATCGTGCGTTCGCGTTGCTCGTGAAAGTCTGGCTTTTTTAATTCCTTTTTGGCGCCAGCAATGGTAAAGCCACGCTCTTTGATGAGGTGTTGAATGCGTAAGACCAATTGCTTTTGTGCATCCGAATAAATCTTATTGCCGTTTTCATCTTGTAAGGGCATAATCTTGAAATTCTTATTCCAAGACAGAAGCGTTTTTTCGTTAATGCCAAGTCCTATGGCGAGTTGGTGAAGGGTGGACATGTAGTAATGGTTGTTATGATGATAATAATTGGGTTATAAAAGTACAAGAAGTTGAGGAGAAATGTATAAAAAAAGCCTACTAGACGCTTGTTTTAGTAGGCTTTTTGTTAGGTGTTGCAATAGCAAATTAATTTGCCTTAGCTATGTTTTGACAAACAATTTTATAAGCTGAATTCTCTTGTTGGAAATATGCAATATAAGGATAATGATAAGTTAAAGAAATACCCCAAAGCTTTTTTTCAAAGATGTTGCCAGTCAAGGGGAGTACTACTTTATCGCCAGTAGTCTCCTTATAATGATAGATATTATTTTTTTCCTCTTCTAAGTAATATAAGTAACCATTTTCAGTGGGCAATAAATTTTGAAGAGGAGCTTTTAGATTCTCTCCTTTCACAGGTTCTGTAGTCCTAGGAGACAACTTATACAATTGAGTAGCTCCTTTTGTTCCCAATAAAGTAACTCCTGTTTCTAATTCCACTTTATAAGCCCAACCTTTTTGTTGTAATTGGCAAGTCCCTTCTTGTAATTGATACCAATTTAATTCTCTTTTAGCACTAGTAGGAACTTGCTGTTGATAAAATCTAATAGTGGTATCCAAATACTCTAAGCAGTTCTCTAGGAACAACCCTTTATTCACATCTAAAACATGAATTTTATTCAACTGTACCATATAAGCATAAGGAGAGTTGTAAGTAGAAGGGGGACTCATCATCGTTTTATTTATCCTCCACAGGATAACTCCTGTTCCTATGTTTCTTTTTTCTAAGAAAGAAGAAATAGTATTCCCTTCATAAACAGTAGTTTGTATTAAATAATCCTCAGTATTTGGAATAGCCCACAAAAACTCAACTTGTCCAAGGATAGTATCTTTTTGTAGTAAATGTCCTTTCTGACTAGTTATCATGTGTGAAATAGAAAATAGTTTGTTATCCTCTTGATAGGAGGAGATCGCTAAGATTGTATTACTAGACACTAAGCATGCCCTTAAGGGGTGTTGCAAAATATAACTCCATTCTAGGGACTGTTTTTCTATATTGTGTTTTTCAATGGCTCCCCATTTACTCACTATCAAGTTATTGCCCTGCCACTGTAGTATTGGTGAAATAGTAGCAGTAACATCAGTACCAGAGAATGGAATGTGATAAGTGTCATGAGGTGTTTGACATTGAAAAAGTAAGAAGGAGCAACAGAATATCCATAATTGTTTCATAGCTCTGGTTTGGTTACAAAAGCATTTTTTCTTTAATGCCAAGTCTTATGGCGAGTTGGTGAAAAGTGGACATGTGTGTAAATGTTGAATGATTTTTACAATAATTAGTGATTGGTGGGCTGTTACGTTTTCTAAAATACGGCATCTTTTTGAAAATCAGATGTATAAAGCTTCAACGAAGCAAGTTATAATAGAAAATAGACGGTAATCTTACGATTCGATTTTTTGCCCAACTAGATGATACTGATAATTTTTGATGGTTGTGTAAAATAGAATATTTTTGTAATAAAAAACAGGATAAAAATAAGCACTTTTATCAATGGTGTATTCTAGAGATTTGCTTTTAGTATTTTTGGTTTGGAGATCATAATAATATATTTTTTTTTCTTCCATGTAGGAGAATACTATTTTGCTTTTGTCAGAAGAGAGTAGTGGGGAGACATTGGACATAATAGGGGTAATTATAGTTTGATAAGTGGTGTCCGTAATGATTGTTACTACAGAATCATTCTCATCTATTAGAAAGTGAGACTTATTGGCAGCGATATAGTTGCTCCAAGATGGATCGACTAATTGGTTATTATGCTTGTTCCACATCCGCCAGACGGTTCTTTGTTTGCGAGTTAGAGCGTATTGTGATAAGACAATATCGGGCGGAAGATCAGAAGGAAGCTCCGTTATTTGTTCTCCTGTTTCTTGGTTAATTACAATCATATTATCCCTAGTACCCAACCAACAAATATAGTCGCCTACAAAAGAGGGTTGGTGAACTAATGGCAAATTACTTATTGTCCATGTTTTACTTTCTTCATTAATATTATACAAACTTGCTTGTAATGATTTCTCTTTTGCAGAACTATCTGTATATAGTAATAGGATATTACTACTATCCGAGTTTGGGTAAATTCCCTTTATATTAAAAGGAAGATGTACTTCCTTAATCAAATGACCGTCATCATGTGATCTAAGTTCAAACACCATTCGTTCTTGATGTGGGTAACTAATTATGAGGCCACTTTTAAGGTATACGAGTTTGCTAGGGTTTGTATAAGACAATCTAATTTCTTCAATTAGAGTACCATTATTGATGTTATGAATGAATAGGGTATTATTAGAGCAATAGTAAAACTGTTCACCAATAAATAAAGGTTGTTTGTTTTGCAAAAGAGAAAACTCTCCTAAGTTTAACGCTATTTGCCAGCTAGAAGATTTTTCTGACGAACAAGCAGTGTATAACAATGCAAACAATAGGAATAATGTTATTCTGCTTGTTTTCATTTTTTTATTTTATATTTTAAATCTATAATAGATTTTACTTTTACAGTTAAACCAAATGCTCTAATTGCTTTTTCTGTTACAGGGCCATTTTTTTTAGAAATTAAAAGGCCAACCAAAGCAAGTATAGAAAGCATAGGACAAGATCATTATACAAAAAGAGTGATTCTGATAGTTATCAAAATCACTCTTCTTTTATTTTATAACCTTATATCAAATCAATGTAACTATTCAATAGACATAGCTTGATTTTCGGCTGTGGCAGCCGTTACAAAGTCTTTGTACTCTTTGGGCGTAAACCCATCTAAGCAGAAGGGCAAAGGATTAATTTTATCGCCTTTGTAAACTACTTCGTAGTGAACGTGTGGAGAAGTAGACGTACCTGTACTTCCAACTAGTCCAATCACTTCGCCGCGTTTTACTTTTTGTCCAACTTTGCATTGTACTTTAGACATGTGTCCGTATAGTGTTTTGTAGCCATAACCGTGGTCAATTACTACATTCTTACCATAACCTGTTTTTTTATACTCTACACGAACTACCTTTCCGTTTCCTGTAGAATAGATAGGCGTTCCCTTGCGTGCACCAAAATCCATTCCCGTGTGCATTTTGCGCGTTTTGAATACAGGGTGGGTACGATAGCCAAAACCTGAAAGGTGGCCAATTTTTTTCTTAAGGTGTCGTATAGGACGAATAGAAGGAATAGAAGCCAACATTTTCTCCTTGTCTTTGGCTCTTTGTATAATTTCGTCTTGAGATTGTGCAGAGACAGATAATTGATGTCTCAATTGGTTGATTTTTTTGCTAGTGGCAATGAGTAGTTCGCTATCGGAGAGATTGCGCAAATCAGCATACTTATCGCTTCCTCCACGGCCACCTTCCCAGATTCCCTGATCGGTAGGCTCCATTTCGAGTACTTGCCTGTAAACGGCATCGTCTCTATCGTGAAGGTTGAGCAAAGCAATACTCATTTTGTCTACTTGGTAATTCATTGCCTCGTACTTCTGCTTCATCAATGTCAATTCTTTAACTTGACCAGAAGTACTGTTGTTTGGAGATAAAGCAAAAATAAGCGCGGTATACCCTGCAATACAGCCTACTGCTGCCAAGCCACGAAGAACCTGTTGTTTTAAGGATAAATTCACCTTTTCATAACGCAAGGTATGCTTATTATAAATGTACTTTTCTTTTCCCATGAGGATGATATCAGTTGTTTTTAATTAGACGAACAATTTGCTGTTTCGAGAATTTGTCGTGAAAATTATTAGCGAATTTAAGCAGAAAAGATCCATATCTCCAAATTTTAGAAGAAATACTTTGACCTACTAAGAGGTGCATAAAATTGGTTTTAAACCGCTTGTTATACACTATATTGTTTTGCTTTTTTGTTATTAAAAATAAAATTTTGTGACTCATTATTTTTGCCAAAGAAATATTGGTTTCTAAGAGTACAGTGTTCTGTGTTAGAATCACTTGGTTTTGAGCGACTAAGGATAATAATAGCACCAACATTGCTCAAGCAAAACGAATAAAATGTTAGTTTTTTTTGTTTCCACTCAATTGGCCGATTTTTTATTTTTTAATGAAAAATTTTAACCAAATGGTTTGAATGAACAGGGTATTGTATAAAAAATACATAAAATCGTTGGTTCTTTTTATATTTGCATTCGGTAAATAAGTAGCCGTTCAAAATTACTACTACCAAAAAACGGCTATTTTCCTCCAGCTCATCGTTGAAAATACTCGCCTTAGCCCGCTAAGACTCCGTTTTTCGCCTTGACCTGAATGAAAATACTCCATTTTTTTAGTTAACATT
>JBGCDW010000268.1:0-3425 GCA_045105775.1 Aureispira sp. | reverse complement strand
CACGTGTAGAGTTCTTTTACAGAGTGCACCAAGAATAGCAGCCTGCTGTAGCGATTGATCCAGCGTTGTTCACCTACGCTGGCCCCAAACCAAGTACCAAGGAGCAAGCTATTATGATGATTGCAGATTCACTAGAAGCAGCCTCTAAGAGCCTTAAATCACCTACAGAGGAAGATATTAATAATTTGGTAGAGAACATTATCAAAGGAAAAATAGCAAGCGGACAACTCAAGCATACCAATTTGTCATTCAAGGAATTGGAAAAAATAAAAGTGGTGTTCAAGAAACTACTCAAGAGCATGAACCATGTGCGAATTGTTTATCCTGACAATGAGAATAAGGAATAATACTCCTCATAACTTATTGACCAATGGTTTCGCCCATTTTTATAACGGTTTCAATTCCATTTTGCGTATTCTCAATTAAATCTTGACTAAAGGTAATTTTTCCCTTTTCAAACAGTAAAACTACAGTAGATCCACCAAAAGCAAAATAACCTTTCTCCTCTCCCTTATGAACAGTGGTGTTGGGGGCATAAGTATGAAGAATACTTCCAACCATAGTTGCACCCACTTCTGAAAATAGAATATCACCATATTGTTGGGTGGCTAGAAGGCTGTATTCGCGTTGATTTTGACAGAAAATTTCCAAGCTTTTCTTCAAGGCCAATGGCGAAACTGAAAAATAATGTCCTTTGATGATGGTAGAACCCGTAATGGTACCCGTTGCAGGAAAGTGGAAACGGTGGTAATCTGTTGGAGCCAAACGCACAATCAACATAGCACCATCGGCATATTTTTGGGCCAGTTGCTCCTCCAAAAGAAAGCTTTTTGCAGTAAATTCGCTGCCTTTTACAAAGAAAGAACGCACTTCCTTTAAGGAAGGAAAAGCCAGCACCTTGCCATCAGCAGGAGCCACGACCCCCTCACCAATGGGGCGAGCGGTTGTTTTGACTTTTCTGTAAAAGAACTCATTAAAGGTCTGGTAACCATTAGGAGGAACAATGTATGCACTCATATCCATTTTATATTCTTGGATAAAACGTTCGATACGTTTTTGAGAAAAACGGCTATTCATAAACCAACCCCCTAAGGCTGAAATAAACTTGCGTTTAATCAAGGCATTGAGGGTGAGTTTTCCCAATGGTGCATTGTACAGCCATTTCAACATTCCCGCACTAGGAATTTGTTCTTCAATAACGGTTGTTGTTCCCCTAATAATAAAGCTATTTGATTCCATACTATTCTTACTTAAACAAGTAAGCTAGTCCTCTGCAAAGAAGACTAGCTTTATTTATTATTTTATTTAAATGCTTATAAGTGAATGACTTCATCATAAGCCGCCGCAGCAGCCTCCATAACCGCTTCACTCATAGTTGGGTGTGGGTGTATTGCTTTTACAATTTCCAATCCTGTTGTTTCTAGTTTTCGAGCGACAACCGCTTCGGCAATCATTTCTGTTACATTGCTGCCAACCATGTGACAACCCAAAAACTCACCATATTTTTTATCAAAAATCACCTTCACAAATCCCTGATTTACACCAGCAGCACTTGCTTTTCCAGAAGCAGAGAAAGGAAATTTACCGACGCGCAATTCGTAGCCAGCCTCTTTGGCAGCAGCCTCAGTCAAACCAACAGAAGCCACTTCAGGGATACAGTAAGTACAACCTGGAATATTGCCATAATTGATTGGTTGTGGATGATGTCCAGCAATTTTTTCTACACAAGTAATGCCTTCAGCACTTGCTACGTGTGCCAATGCTTGCGTAGCCAATACATCGCCAATAGCATAAACCCCTTCTACATTTGTTTGGTAGTAATCATCTACTTCAATGTGGCCATGTTTGGTAGCGTTGACCCCTACCTCTTGCAAACCAATGTTTTCGGTATTAGGAACAGCACCTACTGCTGATAATACTACATCACAGTCTAGTGTTTCTTCTTTACCTGTTTTGTTGTTTTTGCAAGTCACCTTACAACCAGCACCACTTTTATCAACATTGGTAACGGCAGTGCCCGTTTTGATAGTAATACCAGCTTTTTTGAAGATTTTTTTCATTTCCTTAGAAACATCTTGATCTTCTCTAGGCAAAATATTATCCATGTATTCAATGATAGTTACCTCTGTTCCCATGGTATTGTAGAAGTAAGCAAACTCAATTCCAATAGCACCCGAACCCATTACGACCATTTTTTTGGGTATTTCTGCTAATACCATAGCCGCGCGGTAACCAATGATTTTTTTACCATCAATATCCAAGTTAGGCAGTTGGCGAGCACGTGCTCCTGTGGCAATGATAGTATGTTTAGCACTATATTCTGATTTATTGCCTTTGGCATCTGTAACGACTACTTTTTTGCCTTTAGCCAGTTTGCCTTCACCCATCAAGACATCAATCTTATTTTTACTCATCAAGAACTTGATGCCTTTGCTCATTTTGTCTGCTACACCTCTAGAGCGTTTGATAATAGCCGCGAAATCAGCTTGCGGTTCACTTGTTTTAATGCCATAATCAGCAGCATGATTAATGTATTCAAATACCTGAGCACTTTTGAGCAATGCCTTGGTGGGGATACATCCCCAGTTGAGGCAGATACCACCTAAAGATTCACGTTCTACTACAGCAGTTTTGAAACCTAGTTGAGCGGCGCGAATAGCTGCGACATATCCACCAGGACCACTTCCAATAACAATCACATCGTAGTTCATAATTTTGAGTATTTTTATAGTTTAACTATCCCTATAAAGGCAAATTATTTCTTTTCAGAATTAATAATCACACTTATAGTCTCTATTTTTTTGAGTACATTTGTTTCATACTCTATATGCAGCCACAAAGGTACGCTTTATCTATTATAGTGGTGCAATTTTGTTGTGAAATTCTATTATATAATGCCTTACAGTTATAATTGTTATTGCTGTCCTTTGAACGCACCCTATCATGGCTAGTTTATTAGAAGAATTAACTCCTGTTTTAGAAGATTTTATTCGTGCTCAGGCTATATTTTTTGTAGCTACAGCCAAGCGAGAAGGTCGCATCAATTTGTCACCGAAAGGTATGGATACGTTTCGCATTCTCAAAGCTAATAAAATTGTATGGCTGAATCTTACAGGGAGTGGAAACGAAACCGCTGCCCACTTAGCAGAAAACCCTAGAATGACCATTATGTTTTGTGCATTTGAGGGCAAGCCTTTAATTTTACGTTTGTATGGTCAAGCACAAGTATACCATGAGCGAGATGAGACCTATCAACAATACATTGGTTTGTTTGAGGTAGATGCTGGTGCTCGTCAAATCATTACTTTAGATATTGATTTGGTGCAAACTTCCTGTGGTTATGCCGTGCCTATTATGACATACGAAGAAGAGCGTACGATTCTTCGCGAGTGGTCGAGAAAACAAGGCAAGAAAAAAATAGAAAA
>JBGCDW010000267.1:0-3983 GCA_045105775.1 Aureispira sp. | reverse complement strand
TAATATTTTTTATGTGTAATAAACAGATTGTAGTTAAATATTGAAATTTTACAGTTTTATTTAGGCATAATGTTATTGTGAAAACTATTCTATTAACCTGCTAAAAAACTACCTATACAACCGATCCATGCGCTCTAATCTTATCCTTTGGAGCAACCCTTAACTCATACCCACTTCGTTTAAATATAAAATAAGTTACATTTTGTTTGCAATTTGAGGTTGTAAATGAACTTATATCTATTTGTAAAAAAAATAGTACAGAGATGCTTATGCCCAATGGGTGTATTTCTCTATGCTTAATCAGTAATCCATGAACCTTTTGTTTTCTATCAGAAAGCCTATCCGATGGCTATTTAGTGCTGTGATTCTAATATTTTGTTCTACGGTCTATGCCCAAAATTACACTACAGTCACGGTATCCGTCCAAGAAGGCAATTGTGCAGGCACAATTGCTTCCATAACACTAACTCCTATCTTATCTGGAACGTATAAATATACTTGGAGTACAGGCGATACAACGCCTACAATTAATAATTTGCCAATGAGCAAATACAGTTGTACGGTTACCGTTGATAATGGCACCCCTGAGGTTATTACTGCTTCCACTTTCCGAAGTTGGGAATTGGGGCGTTTTGTACCCAATGATACCAGTTTATCCATTGCAGGAAACACGGCAACGGTCAATCCCAATTTGCCCTCGCAAAATCATGCTGACCAGCGTTTGCATGTTTATGACAAAACACCTGTAGATATAGAAACTGAAACAGGAAGTATTTTTGCTCGCTTTACCAACAACCATCCCAATTTTCCAAATCAGAATTACAATGCTAGTAAGCCTCCCGTATTTTATATAGAGTTGTTGGAAGAAAGTGCTTTGGATGCTAGAGAATTGCATCATTCATTTGTATTTCATGCTGCTTTGGGAGTGTTGGTTTCTAATAAAAAAATTTATGCAGCACAAGAACGTCAGATTTTTGGGGCACATAATGATACAGGACATGATTATGATACCGAAGAAGAATTAGAAATACGTTTTTTGGGCAATCACCAACTAGAAGTTTACTTGGAGGGAACGCTTATTCATAGTGCAACATTGCCCCAAAAGGCATCCAATACTTATCTTGTTGCTGTTGGGTTTAATGATAATTCAACCCTAGATAGGCGGGTAGCGTATGATCTTAAATCATCGTTCTGTAGTGAAGTGCCGTTGATAAAGCAAGTTGTCAACCACAGTTCCAAATACAGCTCCAATGGCAGTGTGGAGGTAGAAGTGATTGCCCCAAGTTACCTGTTAGGGAGTTACAATTATCTATGGAATACAGGAGCTGCGACTAGTCAGTTAACGGCTTTATCCAAAGGAGATTATAGCCTGACACTTACCAATACTAGCAATAATATTACACGTGTAATTAATACCCCAGTAGAGGAAGAAATGCGTTTAGAGGCCAATATTCCTGCTACTACCATTGCTGCTTTTTCAGGCAATAGCCTAACCGTAGAACCAACATTCCCAAGGCCAACAACTCCTATTGCGAATTATAGAACGTATGGTTATGACAAAAGCCTTGTAGTAGAGGCCAGCCCTGCACAACCGCAGAGTATCAAGTGGTGGATTTCAGGCGATCATTCTACGTTCCCCAATCAGCAATACAATACAGAACTTGCCAAGGCCGTGTTTTACATCGGTTTGCACCCTGTGCAGCAACCATTAAACGCTAATGCTATGTTTATGGACTTGCCTTTTAAGTTATTCATACCAAGTGATGGGAAAATGTATTTGATTGATCGCCTCGGAAGCTGGGCCGATAGCAATCAAGTAGCAACGAATCTTAGACATCACAGAGAAGGAATGGCTATGGAGTGGCGA
The DNA here is from genome assembly GCA_045105775.1 of Aureispira sp. Classification (GTDB taxonomy): domain Bacteria; phylum Bacteroidota; class Bacteroidia; order Chitinophagales; family Saprospiraceae; genus Aureispira. Next base: position 2,116 of record JBGCDW010000267.1, on the reverse strand, counting down.
TTTGTAGGCAATAGAACGGTAGAATTTTATCTCAATAATTTGTTGGTAGCCACTAAAACACTGCCCGCAGGAGCCGATCAGTACTACTGGACAGCAGGTTTTAATGAGAATAGTACCATTCAAAGACGTATCGTACACGATGTACGAACCAATATTGACAGCAAAGCCCCACCCAGTTATGTATTGCTCAAGAACAAGCCAGAGGCAGGTTATGTGCAATTGACAGACTCTACCTTGTTTTTTAAATTTATTCAACAATATGCTGTGCAAACTGGAGAAAGTGTGGAGTATACCATTTACAATTGGCAACGAACAGCCATACAACAGGGCAGTTTTGATATTGACTATGGCACCAATTGGAAAGCGGTAGATCTAATACCAACAGGAGGCACAACCTATAATAATCAAGAAATTTATAGCATTGAGTTTAAAGCGAATAAAGAGGAGTTTTATACCATGCGTTTTAAGATGCCCTAATACCCCATAACTTATGAAACAAACAATTGCTTTAATTTTTGTATTGGCTGCCAGTATTGCTGTAGCTGCACTTGTTTATGTGCAAATTCCAAAAGTTGCTTATGTAGATGCAGCATTGCTATTTGAAGAATTTGAAGGCAAAAAAGAGTTGGAACAACGCCTAGAGCAAGTAACGCGCCAACAGCAACAACAACTAGATTCTGTGCAATTGCAATTAAAGGCACTAGAGCAAGCTGCCCAGCAAGATGCGGCCCTACAAACAAGATGGCTGCAAGTGCAACAATATTACAACAGCTTACAACAGCAGCAACAAGCCGACTATTATCAAAAAAGCCAAGAATACACCACGGCTATTTGGAAACAAATCAATCAGTACACCCAAGAATATGGCGAAGAGTATGGCTATGATTATTTGTTGGGACAAACAGGACAACATACCGTATTGTATGCCAATAAGGACAAGGAAGTGACCCAAGCTGTCATTGCCTATATTAATCAAAAATACGCAGGTAATTAAAAACCAAAACACTCGTGAAAGAACAAGTATACAAAAACTGGTGCTGGGGAATATTGCTATTGCTCAGTAGTTGTGGGCAGCAAGTGCTAGAGCCTGCCGATTACGTCAATTGGATGCAAAATCCAGACAATGGCTTTCTCAAAACCAAGACCATCGCACCGCTCGAAGTGGTCGCACAATACAAAACCGTTGATTTTGTTATTGCCAACGAAAAAAGAAGCAACCAAATAGCAACAGCAGCCCACCAAGCGCGCCAAGCAGCACTAGAGGGCATGTATTATTGGACGTTGCAATTGTCTATCAATGATCCTGAAATTAAGAGCCAAGGGGTCAAGTCTTGGAACATTCTCAACTATGGCCTAGAAAACAAAAGCCAAGAACAAGAACGGTTGTTCTACTTTTCATACGCCATGCAAGAAGATCTCAAATTGATAGAGGGACAAGATACCTTGCCTTGCGCCTTATACCATTTTGAACGTTCGTACGATTTGTCCAAGAGCCGAACTTTTGTCGTAGGTTTCCCAAAAGGTAAAGACCCTACAGCCGACAAAACCCTATTGCTAGATTTGCCCTACTTTAATACAGGGCCTATCAAGATCAATTATCCCAATACCCTATTGGCTCAAGCTCCTGCCATGCAGTTGCAAGAGTAGTAATACCTTATACCTAAACCTAGTACCTTAATATAGTCTTATTATTATGAATACAAGTTACACACGTTCTACACGCCTACAAGCCTCCTGTTGGTTCTTCATTCTTTTGTTTGTCAACCAACTTTTCTTTCCTGCGGTAGCCGTAGCCCTTACAGCCGGCCCTTCACAGCCCGAGGTCAAAAGTTTTGAACCCGTAGGAACTACCGAAATGGTGAATCTATTTTCGGGTGATTTTACCTACAATATTCCTCTGTTGGAAGTGCCTGGGCCAGATGGCGGCTATCCCATCAATTTGTTCTACAATTCGGTAACGAGTATGGAGCAGGAAGCAACCTGGACAGGTTTGGGGTGGAACATCAATGTAGGGGCACTGTCAAGAAGTATGCGCGGTCTGCCCGATGATTTTAATGGGGAATTGGTGGCGCGTAAGTTGGATATGCGGAAGAATATTACGGCTACGGCTGGGGGG
>JBGCDW010000266.1:0-9969 GCA_045105775.1 Aureispira sp. | reverse complement strand
GGTACAAGCCTACGCAGATTGAAAGCCAAATACTTCAGCTACTTTTGCTCCCGTAGCTTCCAGCTACGAAACCAAAACCGAGCTTTGTCTTGACTTCCAAGCACTTATTTATCATCCTACCTCGAATTTTTAAACAACTTCGTTGTTCTTAGTTCTTAGATGTGGATTTTGCGGCTAAATTTTACAATAAATCTATTGCCATTTGCAGCATATCGAGCGATAAGCCTTCCGCTATTGCTCCTGATGGTTCAAAGGTTACTTCCTGCTGGTACAAGGGCAATTGTGTTACAATTTTGGCATTCAGGGCTTGGAGTGTCCAGATTAGAGATTGCATGGTTTTTTCTCCTCTAGGAGCATGGGGGGTAAAAGTGATCGGCAACACTGATTTGTCCACTAATTCGCCAGATGACGACAGCCATTCCAAGCCATTTTTGAGGAGTGCAGGCATATTGTGCAAATATTCGGGGGTACAAATAACAACCGCATCCGCTTCGGCTATAGCAGCCCGCCAAGCCAATACCGCAGGAGGCCAAGGGTGGATGTCCAAATTGGCCTGAAATAAGGGCAATTCCTGAATCACCTCCAAATGTACAAATTGGTGCTGTGGCTGAATCGTATTTAAGGCTTCTAATAATCGCCTATTACTAGACAGAGTACGCGAAGATCCACTGATTGTATGGATGAGCATGTTTGTGTTGTTTAGAAATAAGAAAAGATAAGTGCAGTGTAATCTAAGTTATTGAATCTTGCTGGTTAATCCAAGTGTAATTTTGAGCAGTTATGTGCACTGGCTTAAGCAACTTAATCTAAGCATAAAAAAAATTCCTCTACTATTGGTAGAGGGATGACCGTGAGATCGTGTATTTATTGATAATAACCTAGTTGTTTTTGGTGTAAATATTTCCCAACACTCTATAAAAATTCCCATTGGCTGCTGGACGTATGGCATCTACCAAATATTGACTGCCTTCTTTACGCAAGTTTTTGGGAAATTGAACATTCCAATCTTTTTCGTAGCCTTCAGAAAGAATGCGAACGCGTAGTTTGCTGCCTTCTTTGATACATTTGAGCAATACTCCTGTAGCACTCGTAGGGGCTTCTTCTAATACGGTACTATCTACTACAGCAATTTTTTTAGGAGCTTTAATGTCAATGTGCTCAGGTACTTCGCCTTGTTTGGCTTTTTCGATGGCTTCTGGGCTGGCATCTATACAAGCTAGGGAACCATTGGTGGTTACAATGTATACTTTTTCTTCAAAGTATTGCATAGAATAGGCCGAGCCACAGCTAGTCGCCAATTTCCATAATCTTGTTCCTTCTTTATCATAACAATAAACAGACGAAGACGAATCGCCCCCAAATAAGAACTCATTGTTGGGCGCAGCAGCACAAGAGAAGAAAGCATTGTCTCCTTTCATTTTGACCAACTCTTTGCCTTCTTTATCAAACAATTCCAACCAAGAACTACTCGTTCCAGCTAGTACGGTATCATCGGTACGCCAGCCAAAAAGCACACTGCCCTTTGTTGGTTGGTTCCAAAGATTATTGCCATCCCAGCCATAGTAACAACTCACTCCTTTGCTGTGGCCATGAAATACGCGTCCCACTTCGTCGCAACGAACCATCCAGCCCGCAGAACCACTGCTTTTTTTGCTCCATTGTTCTTCATCCTCATAGTTGATCACCGTAATGCCACCAGCAGCATCCGAAACCCCCAAAAGTCCATTGTTAATATCCAACCAATAGATGTCAATGTGGTCACTGATGGCATAGGCTACCCTAGGCAATTTGCCTGTTAAGTCATATACATTACCATCATCACAGCCGGCATAAATCCACTCTTTATCCGCAATAATAGACTTGACACCATCGGGCAACTGAAACTGTTGCAAGACTTCTCCTTGGTGGTTGAGTTTAAATACAGAGCCAGCTTCATTGCCTACCCAACAGTGTTCTTTGTCTATGTAAATACCAAAAGCCCCAGATCCAGAATTGAATTTCCACAAAACAGGTGCTTTTTTGGCGGTAGAACGTGTAGAAGAAATGCTTCTTCGGGTAATGGCTCTTTTCTTGCGTACCCCCATTACGGCTTCCTCATAGCCTTTGCGTTGTTTGGCTTTGATTTTTTTGTCTGCCTCTTTATTGGCTGCTTCTTCCGTAGCAAAACTCTTGGTAGATTTACTGCCATCTGTTCCTATACGGCCATATCTAAGGGTCATTTGGGTGCCTTCTACGATTACTTCATAAAATTTGTGCGAAGCACCATCGTCTTGGGATAGTTCTAAATAGACTTTTCTCATGGTTGGTAATTGAATGTTTTTTTTTGTAAAACAATTGGAACACTAATGGTCTAAATATACTGCTTTTTTGTCATTTTTTTGAGAGTTTTAATACTCAATTACATGTTTATAGTGATATAGTTAAACAATTATTATAGCTTATGAGAAGGATGATAATATTGTTGAGTGCTTGCTTTTTGGTGGCTTGTGAAACTCAATTGATAGGAGGAAAAAGAGTTAGCACCTACCAAGTTTTAAGTTGCTCCAAGGCCAACTCCAAGTTTTTATCAAGCATTGGTAGTTGTTCCAATTGAGCTAATTGGTAGGCTTGATAACAGCCTAAAAAATCTAAAGCATTTTTTTGCACCACCTGCTTTTCAGCATTGGTCATTGGATAAAAGTGGTTGTCAAAATTACAATTAAACTGAATCTCTTCTACCAGTTCTTCTTCTTGGTGGGATAAGTACATGATTGGAATAAAAAGTCCTAGTTTGGGAGTAATGGTGGATAGGTCTTGCAATTGGTACAAACGTCCCAGTAATAAGCGACTGCCTGTAATCGTTTTTTCTTGTCCTATGATGGTACTGATCCATGCAGCGAGTTCTTTGCGAGAGCTTTGTTGGCAGAGCGACAGGTCAGCTAGAGGGGCATCTTGATGCCAATAGTGATTGGCGAGCAGTTGGGTATCTGCCCAGACACTAATTTCTTGTTGTGTAACGACAGATAGGAGTAGGCCAAATCGAAAAAAATCTAAGGTATACAGAAAATTTGGAGGAAGACTAGTAGTTGACATGGCGATAAGAGCTAGAAGAAAACAACCTATTTGGACTATTGTTGAGCATGATAAAACGATTTTAGTCCATACAATTCATTATTATACGTTAATTGACACAAAAAGTACAAGCATTTATCCAATCTGGAATTAATATTGATGAGAAATTTAACACTTTCTTTAGATAACAAAAGGCAAATTCGATTGCACTAAATTATTTTTTTAGCGTAATTTTATAGCTTGTTTAGAATATCTGCCCTTTAATGTATCTTTAATACCCCCGAGATAATTGGATCAGATGTATTTGTGTTTTACAATTTCATTTTAGAAACCCCTAAATTGGAAGGCGTAAAACCATTGAAGCAATTTTTTGGAACCAAAAACCTGTTGAAACTAGAACAGTAACACAGGTTTTAATTGTATCACACTACTGTAAGGAGTACATGATTTTTGTTAATCGTGTACCAATAGTAGGTTTAAAAAGTATTAAGGTTATGGAAAAGGTTTATTTAGAAACCACTAAAGATGTATACAAGCAAGCCGCAGAAACTCCAGACGTAGGCTTGTGTTGTACCACTACTCCCATTTGGCAATTACCAGGCTTAGACATTCCTAAGATTATGTTGGAAATGAACTATGGTTGTGGAAGCACGGTTAATCCAAGAGACTTGGTGAATGATCCAAAGATTTTGTACGTAGGTGTAGGTGGCGGAATGGAATTGCTTCAATTCTCTTATTTTAGCCGTCAAAAATCAGGGGTAATAGGCGTAGATGTAGTGGATGAAATGTTGACGGCTTCTCGTCAAAATTTCAAAGAAGCCGAAGCCCTCAATCCTTGGTTCAAATCCGAATTTGTAGACCTCAAAAAAGGCGACGCGCTCAATTTGCCTGTAGAGGATGGATCAATTGATGTAGCTGCTCAAAACTGCTTGTTTAATATTTTCAAATTAGACGATCTCAAAAAAGCATTGGAAGAAGTGTATCGAACGCTCAAACCATATGGCCGTTTGGTGATGTCTGATCCTACTTGTGAGCAACACATGCCCGATGAATTGAGAAATGACGATCGATTGAGAGCCTTGTGCCTAAGTGGGTCTATTCCATTGAAAGAGTATATTGACATGATTACTAGTGTTGGATTTGGAACGGTAGAAGTACGCGCCAAGCGTCCTTATCGTATCTTAGATCCCAAGCACTACGCCACCGACGAATTGATCTACATTGAGAGTGTAGAAGTATGTGCCATCAAAGATCCTATGCCAGAAGATGGGCCTTGTGTATTTACAGGAAAAACAGCCATCTATTATGGTGATGAAGAGTTTTTTGATGATGATAACGGACATACTTTATTGCCCAACCAACCTTTGGCTGTCTGCGACAAGACTGCTCAGGCATTGGCAGATTTAGGTAGAGAGGATATTTATATTTCTGAGTCCAATTATTTCTATGATGGTGGCGGTTGTTGTTAAGCATAATCTACCTACTTAAGTTTACTCCATTAATAAGAATCTTGCAGCAATTCCCCACTGTTCTGCAAGATTCTTATACACTCTATGGAAGGCTCCAAACCTTCCGACTTTTATCAATCTTACACCACCCTATATTTTTCATCAATCTCAATGAACATTGGTATTGTTAATAAGGCATTGAGCTGTTTATGGCTAAGAAAAACAATGCCGTTAACAGTTGTCTAAGTTCAAAGAAGGTAATTTATATCAGGAGTATAGCGTGGTATTATTCATACTTTAAAATGAACTACTTTATCAGCTTTTTACTGGTAATATGGTTGCACTCTTATGCTTATAGCCAAATTACTACAGGTAGTATAGAGGGAACAATTACCGACTTTGAAGACGCAGAACCCTTAATTGGAGCAACTATTATTGCTACACATAATCCTACTGGTACACAGTATTTTCAAACTGTTCAAACAGATGGCAGTTACATCTTATCTAATCTTCGTTCAGGAGGCCCGTATATGCTCGAAGTGAGTTATGTGGGATTTGAAAAATTAGAACAAAAAGGTATTTATGTCAATCTTGGGCAGGCTACCCAACTCAATTTACAACTTAAAACCAAATCAGTAGTAGATGCCCCTATTATCGTAACCGTGGATAGGGATGACCCTTTTAATGGGAGCAAAGATGGTGTGGGGACCAATATAGGCAAACAACAATTAGAAAAAACGCCTACACTCAATCGTAGTTTACAAGATATTACGCGTTTGAGTCCCAATGGCTTCCAGAGTTCTTTTGGGGGCAATAATTATCGATTTAATAACTTGAGCATTGATGGGGTTTCCAACAATGATGTAATTGGTTTTCAAGATCCTGCCTCTGGTGCAGGTGGATCTGTTGCTTCGGGAACACCAGGAGCTTTGGCAGGTTCGCAGCCCATTAGCTTGGATGCCATTGCAGAAGTGCAATTGTCCCTTTCGCCTTTTGATGTGCGTATTGGTAATTTTACAGGAGCCAATATCAATGCCGTAACGCGTGGAGGAACCAATAAATTGTCGGGTTCTGTTTACCTGTTTGGTCGCAACCAATGGCTCACAGGGGTCAGTATAGACGATGGCAAAACACCAATCAATACCTACTATGATGTGAATATGGGTGGCCGTTTAGGAGGGGCGATTATCAAAAACAAGTTGTTCTTTTTTGCTAATTATGAATTTGCCTCTAGAAATGAGCCTATTTTAAATGTACCAGGTACTTCAGGTTCTGCGATTCCAAGAAGTATTGTCGATCAGGTAACCAATCACCTCATGACCAATTATGGGTATGATCCTGGTACCGCCGATGCCACCAATATCGAACAAACAAGCCATAAGATCTTTGCACGTTTTGATTGGAATATTGGTAAAAACCACCAATTGACCTTAAGGGATAATTTGGTTTTTGCGTATGCCGATCGTTTGGAGCGTGGTTCTTCTATTTTTAAATATGGCTCGCAGGCTTATCGTCACAACAGCCGCAACAATAGTTTGGTAGCAGAGCTCAAAAGCTCGTTTGAGAACAATGTCTTTAACCACCTGACGGTAGGTTGGAACAATATGAGCGACAATCGCACCTTTGATGGCAGTATTTTTCCACACATCGAAATCCGTTACAATACTTCCAATACTATTTTTATTGGGCCATATCGCGAGGCTTCTATTTATGGGGTCAATGTGAATTCCTTTCAGATTACAGACAATGTAACGATTCACCGCAAAAAGCATAAAATTACCATTGGTACCAACAATGACTTTTATGACATTCACTATTGTTTCTTGACCGCATGGAATGGGCGTTGGGAATACAGTACCGTAGATAACTTTCTAAACGATATGCCCTCTAGAATTCGAGGGGTATACAATTATACCAACAATGATTATGAGTTTAATCGTACCGAACCTTCTGCACAGTTTGGTTTGGCCTTGTTGAGTTTGTATGTACAAGATCGTTTCCGTCTCAATGAGCGTTTCTCTATCACAGGGGGCATTCGGTTTGATATGCAGGTCAATCTTAATCCTGCTCCTGTTAATGGGCAAGTAGCCAACACCCCTGAATTTGCGGAGTATAATAATGTATATGGTGGTGTCCCTCAAATTAATCCACGGTTGGCTTTTAATTGGATTATGGACAACAACCAACGGCTACAATTGCGTGGCGGAACAGGAATATACTCGGGTAGAATTCCTTTTGCTTGGTATGCTTATTCGTACTATATATCAGGCAATAATTATGGTAATATTGACTTGAGACCTGGTGGGGCGGTAGAACCTATTACGGACAATTTGAGTGATTTGCGCAGCCAACAACCCAATTTGACAGAAATTAACTTGGTGAAAAATAATTTCCGCCTGCCTTCTGTTTCGCGGACTAGTTTGGCCTTTGATGTTAAGTTGCCAGAGCGCATTTTCTTGACCGTAGAGGGGATGTATACAAAGACGATTAATTCTATTGTATTTAAGTCGCTTAATTTAAAAGACTCTACGGCACAATTTGCAGGAGCCGATGATAGAACGTATTACTTGGGATCAAGCAGCCAACGCAAAATTAATCCTAATTTTACCAATGTATTTGGCTTGGGCAATACGGATAAGGGTTATCAATACAGTATTACATTGACCGCTACCAAAAAAATAGGCACCTTTTTTAGTGCCTTTGCGGCCTACACCTTTGGCGAAAGCAAGGACTTGGTGAATGGGGTTAGAAACTCTATGGCGGCTAATTGGAATGTGAATCAGGCTGTTAATCCCAATGATTTGGATTTGACCTATTCTAATTTTGATGTTCGTCACCTCCTAGTATTTAATGTCAACTATGTGCATCGTTGGTCCAAGAGCCACGAGACAGCCATTAATGCCGTGGCCACCATTCGTTCAGGTAGTCCTTTTTCTTTTGTGTATGCAGGAGATTTGAACAGAGATGGTTCTAGCAATAATGATGTGGTTTATATTCCTAGAGAGGCGGGCGAAATTCGTTTTAGTGATATTAGAGATGCCAATGGGGGATTGGTGACCAGTGCAGCCGAGCAGTGGGAACAATTTGATGCCTATATTAGCAACAATGATTACCTCAACAACAACAGAGGGGGCTATGCGGAGCGCAATGGTGCCCGAACACCTTGGAATGGTCAAGTAGACTTGCGCTTATCACATACTTGGTATCCCAATAGAGAGAAGAGTGAGCAACGTATCGAATTTTCGTTGGATATTATCAACTTTGCCAATTTGCTCCATTACAGATGGGGTTGGCAGGCATTTGTGCCCAATATTCGCAATGCCTCTTACCGATTGTTGGATTTCAAAGGAATTGATCCAGATAACACACCTGTTTTTCAGTTTGATAATCCGCAAGAAGATGCTTGGCAAATTGACCAACTCAATTCGAGATGGCAAATGCAATTGGGTTTGCGCTGGTCTTTTTAGCGTATAGATTATTTTGATGGGTATTATTTCTTGTAGAGCCGCGAAACCTTGTGGCTCTACAAGAAATAATTTATCCACCTACCTCCTTCAATTCTATTTTTCGCCCGTCCAAGTCTTGTAGAACAGCTGTATTGCCCCAAGGCTTTGTTTGAATAGGAGTGAGTATCTTCCAAGTAGAATGTCGTAATTGCTGTAATAGTGTTGCTAAATTGGCTATCTCAAAACCCAATCGAATAGTACTATCAGCCTGCTTTTTGTGTTTGGGCAATGGATATAGTTCTAATACAAAATCCTCTTGCTCGCAAGCATAATGAAAGGGGCCATTGCCGTGTTGGTGATAAACAAAAGAAAGTCCCAGTAAGCTGTATTGTGCTTGAAGTTGTTCTAGGTGGGCGGTTTTGATTACTAATAGATTGAGGCGCATAAATCAAATCATTTAGAGGGGCGATTCTGTTTTTCAGTTGTTAGAGCGGTGTCAATTTTACCGTATAATAAATATAAGCTCTTCGCTCCACAATGTTTCTCCTATTGCTTATTTATAAGGCATACATTTTATTACTTGCGTGAACTTCGTTTTGTGATAACCATTCTTATTAGAAAATAAATAAAAAATAACAAAAAAAAACCATTGACTTGTTGTGTAAGATGGCCTTATTAACCCTTTAGTGTGTTTCTGGTCTATATTTAGACTATTTTATGGTTACTGCTATATGTTTTAAATATTAGAAAGTTATATTGCAAACAAAGCATGTTTACTATCATTTTTTTATTAGTAGAAGCCCTAAATATGAAGCCCTATTGTTCTTATTTATAATAAACAACATCTCTATGTATTTCAAGTTTTATTTTCCATTTTTATTAGCCATGGTATTGGGATTTAGTTCCTTTTATAATAATTCTCAACACTTAAATATCTCTCCCAACCAAAGCGGTGATTTCTTAGAAATGGGTGATAAAGCACCTAATTTTGCTACCAAAGATGTTTTGGGGAATAAGATAAGCCTAAAAAAATGTTAAAAAAATCCAATGTTTTGCTGACCTTTTTGCGTCCTGCTTGGTGTCCTATTTGTAATGCACGTACCCATGAATTGATTGGAAGTTACGAAGCTGTAAAAGCACAAGGATTTGAAATTGTAGCTGTATATCCTTCTACTGCTGAGGAGCTAAAAGGTTATGTAAATGACTTGAATATTCCATTTACCGTTATTGCTGATCCAGAAGAAGAGTTATACCGATTGTATAAGGTAGAGCGTTCTAAGGAAAAGTACAATAGAGTGGGAAAAGAGCCTAAAGCCCTTAAGGCACTCCAAGAAGGGCAGGAGTTGTACAAAAAACATGGCAATGATTATGGAGGGCCTCAGCAAGTAGAGGAACCCATTATTCCTGCGGATTTTGTATTAGAAAATGATAAAATTCAACAAGCGTATTATGGCGCTTTCTTAGGCGATCATTTGGCTATTAAGAATCTTAAGAATGACAAAGTAAATACTACAAAAGCACGGTTTTAGTAGTAATGGTTATTGCTCAAAATAAAACAGCCCTTCTCTTTACCATCAGAAAGAGAAGGGCTTCATTCTTATCAGATACTTAGTAATTATTCTAAAACTATTACATTGCCATCTGGCAGGGTCACTTCTATGGATTTTATTTTTCGTTGAGCGCGTGGCCCCAATAAATGCCAAGCAAGCAGTAGTTCTTCGATGATTTGCTCAGGAGTTGGTATCATACCGTTTTGAATGAAATTTTAACTTCTGCAAATAAATTACTATTGGTAGTTAACTTCGTTGGCTGCGCCGATAGACGCACATTTGGAATCAGTACATTAGAACTATTGACTTGGTCAAACTGGTTACGATCGACTAGTAAGGTATCTCTTCCAGTATCGATATTCTGGAATTTAAATACTTTCAGTGTGTCATTATAACTCGGTAAGAACAATTGATCTACGTTTCCTGTGTTGATGGTAGTCGTAGATTCTAGTTTGTCTGGATCTATTGTCCCAG
>JBGCDW010000265.1:0-3386 GCA_045105775.1 Aureispira sp. | reverse complement strand
TAAGTAGTCGGTCAAAATTACTCCAAACAAAAAATGGTTATTTTTCTCCAGCTCATCGTTAAAAATACTCGTCTTAGCCCGCTAAGACTCCGTTTTTCGCCTTGATCTGAATAAAAATACTCCATTTTTTTAGTTAACATTTATTTTGTCCACCTACTTAGGTAGAAAATATTAATTCTGCAAGCAATAAGCAGAGAAGGGATAATTAGCTACAGCTAATTATCCCTTCTCTTTTATGTATACTTTATACTTTTTTATCCAAAAGGTCATCCATTAAACACAACAATTATCTAGGAAAGATAAGTTGGTTTATTCTGACGTACAGGAACACGTTTAGGAGCTAATTTAGTAGGAAATAAAGTTTGTTCGATAGTCTCTAGAAGTTCTTGTAGTAATTTCATGGTGATTATTGTTGTTGTTGAATTGATGGATGAACACTTGTAATTGTACTCTATATAGAGTAATTATTGTGCCAAAATGATTTTACTCAAAAGTTTCTTTGGTAATCTTTAAGCAAACTTGAAACATTATAAGGTGTATTTGGGCAGTGCTTTGGAGTTTGTGTATAATATAGAATGCGTGATTTCATAGTATTGCGTCATGTGCGGGGTTCAACGGCGTTAAATTTAAAATAGAGAAAGCATATTATTGATTTTGTTGTTTAAATTAGTTAAGCGTTTGGTTTATATTAATTTAGCTTAGGTTTATGAAAAAAAATACCACTGATAAAAGCTGTGCAGTAGTGCAATTTTGTGCCACAAAAAGTAATTTTCTTGCCAAAGGTTGAGTTATCACTAATTATTATAATACATCGCTCTTTGTTGCTTGTAGATTCTTTTATTTTAAAGTAAAAATTGATAAAAAATAAGGGTTATTTTGTTTTTTGCCATTGCGTTGAAATTAATAAAAATCTAAATTGTTTTCAAAATGAAAGAAAAATCCATTTCCACAACTAAACTATTCGAGTTGAGTTGCTTGGTGACGGCTATTGCAGTGGCCGTCCGATTGCTATTTCATGCTATTCAAGGAGCAGGGTGGATGCCTATAATGGCAGATGGAATATTGGTAATGGGCTTGTTTGGATTTTATGGGATAACCAATCAATTAAAACAACCATTGGGGCGTGTTATACATTGGTATTTGCTTGCAGACCAAATTGCCATTACTATTCTTTGGATTTACTGGGGAGATTTGAGTAGTGCTTGGGCTCCTAGTATGGTATTGATTATTCTAATCTATATCTTATTTCTAGGAGAGGAGCAGCATAAGAAACAGGCATTGGCCGTTAGTGGGGTTATTTTGATAGGGAGTCTTATGGTACAGTTACAGGATGGCACAATTGGATTTAATAATCACCGGTATTGGGCTCATTATACTCAAATGACTTTGTATATAAGTGGGGTGGTTACTTTATTGTTGGGTATTGTAAACAATAGAGTGGAAGCAGAGCGAGAAAAAGCACAAGAACAAGCGGCCATATTGCAAAAGGCACGCAAGATGGCTGAACAACGCCGTGATTTATTAATGCGCTTAAAGGATTTACAATCTGATTTTTTTTTAGAACAAGATTTACAACCTAGTTTTGACAAGCTGTTACAACAATTGCTAGAGGTAACAAATAGTCGTTATGGGTTTATAGGGGAATTGGATACTAGCAAAGAAAACCAATGGCAAATCCAACCTCATGCTCATTTTTTCGCGCCTTTATTTGAAGCCTTACCCCTTGAACACCAAGAAGCTTATTTTCAAGATTTTTTTAAGGAATTTCATGGCGGAAAATCATTTATTGTCAAGAACAACTTGAAAGAAAACATCGCTGAGGATGAGCAATATAATCCAGCCAATCATTTAGGCATAGCTGTTACATATAGTTACAAGGTAGTAGGAGCTATTGTATTGTCTGATCGTCCCGAAGGTTATGATGAGACAATTATTGAAAACTTATCTCCTTTTATTTCTACTTATGGCTCTATTATTAAAAATATTCGTCTCAAACGTGCACAGAAAAAGTATGAAAACGAATTGCGTGAAGCCAAGGAACTTGCGGAACAAAGCAATCGACTCAAGTCTCAATTTTTGACCAATATCTCCCATGAATTGAGAACGCCACTATCTTTGATTCTGGGACCGATTGATTTGCTGAAGAACAGTAGTTTTAAACAACTAAAAGAAGAACAGTGGCTACAACAATTATCATTGATAGAAAAGAATAGCAAAAAAATGCTCTTGTATATTCAAGATATTGTAGACTTAAGTAAATTGAACTCAGATACCTTAAAAGCGAAACTAAATACTATTGATCTACAGTCTTTTTTGGAAAAAATTTATCAACAGACCAACGATATTTATTCTTACAGAGAATTATCCTTTGAATTGATCTATGAGCCAGAAAATAAAATAGGGGTATATACAGATGCAGATAAACTGGAGAAAATTATTGAAAACATCTTGTCGAATGCATTTAAATATACCAAAGATGGAGCGCAAGAGCATGTAACCTTATATGTAAAATTGCTGGAAAACAAACTACAGATTCTTTGCTGTGACTCAGGACCAGGGATTTCTCAAGAGCATTTTGAACAGATTTTTAATCGCTTTTATCAAGTAGAAAACCCCAATGAGAGTATTTTTTCTGGAATGGGGATCGGACTGGCACTGTGCAAGGAATTGTCAGAATTATTGGGACTAGAAATAAGTGTTAGGAGTAAAGTGGGAAAAGGGAGTTGTTTTACTATTCATATTCCACTCCACATGCTCCGAAAACTAAACTCTACAACTAGTCTTGCCACAACTAACCCTACTTCGGAAAAAAGAAAACAGCTAATAGAAGCACCTAAAAACGGGCATAAAAAAAGCTTACTTGTAGTAGAAGACAATAGAGATATGCGCTCGTTCTTAAAACAGATATTGCAATCAGAATACAAAGTATATACTGCTCAAAATGGTAAAGAGGCACTAGAAATACTAGAAGAGCATCCCCAGCAATTTCAGTTGATGATTACAGATTTGATGATGCCAGAAATGGATGGTTTTACACTGATTGAAAAGGTTCAGGCTAATGCCGTATTTAATCATCTTCCGATCATTGTTTTAACGGCCAAAACTCAATTTGATAATCGCTTGCGCAACCTTCGTATTGGAATGGATGATTATTTGACCAAGCCTTTTGAAGTGGGCGAATTACAAGTAATGATAAAGCATTTACTCAAGGCTAGAGCTGCAAGAGAACGACGGGTATAATAGACATTATCACGACTAAATTCGTAGCGAAAAAAGCATCTTTTTACTTCGTGAGCCCTTCGGGGTTCCCTCACTCATCGTTAAAAATTGATTCCATAGCACTGCTATGAACTAAATACGCTAGTACTTTTGTACCTTTTAGGTAC
>JBGCDW010000264.1:0-16388 GCA_045105775.1 Aureispira sp. | reverse complement strand
GGGCCAGAAAAGATATAAGTAGAACCACAATTCCGCACTTTTCGCTCCATTTCTGCATTCGGAAAAATAAGACAGCCACCAGCAGCCCCAAAAGATTTGTTCAGAGAAACGGCCAAAATCATTTTTTCTGTATTATTCATCCGGCTATGTACTACCCCACAACCATTTTCACCTGTCCAGCCCATACCATGTGCATCATCAATGTACAAGTGAAATTTTTCATATTTGGCCATTAGAGCATCTAATTGCTCAAAAGGAGCATAATCTCCATACATAGAATACACACCATCTGCAAAATACCAAATCTTGTCATATTTGTTGTACAAATGTTTGATCTTCATCTCTAGGGATTCCATGCAGTTGTGTCGGATAATATACGTAGGAATACCTTTTGCCTTTAATTGTTGAATAGTCATTTGAATACTCGAATGCACCTGTAAATCTAGCACTACGGCATCATTTTTACCAACTACTATGGGGATAGTAGCTAGATGACCTAAAGTAGTACTAGCTGTAACAATCAAAGGTCGCTGGAATATGTCTCGTAAGGTGTCTTCTAGTTCGTAATATAAACCATGAGAAAGGTAAGTTCTTGAAGAAGAAAACTGAGTGCCGTATTTCGTTACAGCATCAATAGTTCCTTCTTTGAGTACATTATGTTTTTCAAGTCCCAAATAGCTGCAAGACCCAAAGTTAAGCATTTCATGTCCTTCAATAACTACAGAGCTATTGGGAACATTATGTGCTGTTGAAGTAAAATTTTGGAGTAGATTTCTTTCAATTCCATATTCAATAATTTGGTTTAATGTATCAATCATAGTTATTAAATTAAAGTTTTAAAAAAGGAGTAACCAATTTTTAATTGGAAAGAGTAGGGTGTCCAGTTTTTTATGAATGATAAGTACAGCATAATTATCAGGAAGTTTTGTAGAATGCTGTGTTTGAAGTAATATTATTTATATTTTATAATTTTTTTTTAGTAAAAACTATTTCTTACTATTGAGTTCGTGCCAAGTTTTATACTGAGAAAAATCTTGTACGGGTTGTTCCTTGGGTCGTGTAGTTAATGGTTCACAAGGGCGTAGGCTGGCACGGCACTCAGCAGGTAGTTGTTGATATAATCCTGTGCCTTCTCTTTTCCAAGAGACCATTGCATCTGGTAGATCTTTAATAATTTTGGCAGGATTGCCCACGACTAGCTTTTGATTGGGAATTTTGGTATTAGCAGGAACAAAACACAAGGCACCCACAATACAATTGTCTCCAATTTCTACATCATCCATTACAACCGCATTCATTCCCACCAAGGCATTTCGTCCTATTGTTGCTCCATGAATAACTGCTCCGTGTCCAATATGTGCACTGTGGTGTAAGAGTACCGTTTTACCTGGAAACATGTGCACCACACAGTTTTCTTGAACATTGCAACCGTCCTCTATAACAATTTGTCCCCAATCTCCTCTCAAAACGGCTCCTGGGCCTATGTACACATCAGCCCCAATGATCACATTGCCTGTTACATTAGCTTGAGGATGAACAAAAGCAGTAGAATCAACGACAGGTTTATAACCTTGGAATTCGTAGAACATAATGACCTTTTGAGTAAATTAGATTTGTAATTTTAACATTTACTTAAATTTAGGACTTTAACTAACATTATCAAACAAAGAGAAGTGGTTTTTGTTGTTAAAATCTAGTAATGTGGCTCAATAAGCATATTATAACCATTTTTTTGAAATTTATTTTTTAATAGTTTTAATTATTCATTTTAAAAAGGTTAAACATCTTGTATGTAACTTTTTTTACAAAAAACTGAAAGAAAAGAAAGCCTAACAAGTTCCTACAGAATGGACAGAAAGAGTAAATTTCTTTTTGTATTTTTGCACGATACTCTTGTGTAAACGACACGATAAATCTACAGAAAGCCTTGAAAAAGCCGACAGATTTAAGACTACTTTATTAGCCCAATATAATTGTAAATTGACAGAATGGGATATTTTATAATGGCCATGCAGCTCTTGTTGAGCTTATCGATACTGATTACCTTACACGAAATGGGGCACTTCTTACCCGCCCGTTGGTTTGGTATGCGTGTGGAAAAATTCTATTTATTTTTTAATCCCAGATTTTCTCTGTTCAAACGCAAAATAGGAGAAACCGAATATGGTGTTGGTTGGTTGCCCTTGGGAGGGTATGTCAAAATCACAGGAATGATGGATGAGAGCCTAGATATGGAGGCTCTTCGCAAAGGTCCTGATGAACGCGATTTTAGAACCAAACCTGCTTGGCAACGTCTTATTGTGATGCTGGGTGGAGTAACGGTCAACTTTGTATTAGGAATCTTTCTTTTGGCTATGGTCGCTTGGGTATATGGCGATAGTATTTTGCCCAATGAAAATTTAAAATTTGGAGTAAGTACCAGTCCACTAGCACGTGAAATGGGATTCAAAGACGGCGATAAAATCTTGAAAATTGGCAAAGAAAAGATGGATGAATTTAATCCAGGGCTGCTTACTAAGTATATGTTGTTGGATAAGCAATATGACGTAACTGTGTTGCGAGCAGGGCAATCTGTCAATTTTATAGTAGAGGATAGCTTGGTGCGAAAGTTACCAAGTTATAGCAAACGCAAGAAAAGTTTATTAAATGTTAGAATTCCTTTTGTAGTAGCAAAGGTAGTGCCTGGAACAGGAGCCGACTCTGCCCAATTACAACCTTCAGATTCTATTGTAGCCGTCAATGGTTTAGCGACTCCATTTTATGTAGATTATCAAAATGTTATCCGCAACCTAAAAGATACCCTAGTAGAATTGAGTTATTACAGAGCGGGAACACTGAGAACTGCTTCTATAGAAACGAGCAAAAATGCTACGATTGGTGTTTATGCGCATGGCTTTGGACATTTCTTAAAAACAGAGCGTCGCCTGTACACACTCAATGAAGCCTTTCCTGCTGCATTTGCCAAAAGTTACGACTTGATTGAAAGTCAGGTCAAAGCATTTAGTCAAATGTTTTCGGGACGACTAAAGCCCACAGAGAGTATGGGCGGAGTAATTTCTATTGGAAAGATGTTTCCCTCTGTTTGGAATTGGGAATATTTCTGGAGAATGACGGGTGCACTGTCCTTAATTTTGGCATTTATGAACTTACTTCCTATTCCTGCACTAGACGGCGGACATGTTTTGTTTATACTTTATGAGATGATTGCACGCCGACCAGCCAACGAACGTTTTGTAGAAGTGGCTCAATTGGCTGGAATTTTGTTGCTTATAAGCTTAATTTTATTTGCCAATGGAAATGATATTTATGATTTGTTGTTTCCACCCCAATAAGCCGCCCAAATTGTTAGTAGGACGTTAAAATCCCAACTAATTGTTAGCGGCTTGCGTTCATGAATAAAAATAGGTAGAAGAGCAGCTACACTATTCCATACTTCACAAAGTCAAAATGGCGATTATTTGACAGTTGGTTTGGAATGTTTATCATCAAAGGTTGGTTTTACCTAAACAACTTCAAATACTAAGAACCTCATTTAGAAGTCTTTTACACCACAATTACGTTGAATTACACTACTACCAAAAGAATACAACGTCTTATACCACACGTATTATGTTATTAAGAATTGCATCGATTACATTATTGTTGTTAACCATACTGGCTAGTAATACACAGGCACAAGAGCCTTCGGATATTGTAGAAGTGTATGGATTAGTTTTGACCAAGTCAACAAGAGGAAACTATGAATATATCCCTTTTGTTACCGTTGCCGTGAAGGGAACTACCCGAGGCACTTATGCCAATTACGAAGGGATGTACTCTATTGTCGTCAAGAAAGGCCAAACCGTCACCTTCTCAGCGGTGGGTTTTGCTCCTCGCGAAATTGTGATACCCGAAGATATTACGGGCATGTATTACAGCTTGACGGTAGAAATGGAGCCAGCAGAAGTAAATTTAGATGAAGTGACGGTATTTCCTTGGCCTGATCGCGATAATTTAGCCGCCGAATTCTTGGCGATGCAGCCCAATAAGGCAGGGCAGTTGGAAGCCATTGCCAAAGACAACTTAAACAGAAGTCAGTTGTTGGCGATAGCCAACGCTACAGGCAATGATAGTCGAGAAGCTGCTACACAATACTTGCGTCAACAATCTAGAGATTATTCTTATCAAGGACAACAAGCACCACAATCTATCTTAGACCCAATTGCTTGGAGCAAATTCTTACAACAATTTAATAAAAAGAAGAAAAACTCTGCTAGGGAAGAAAATATGATTAGAATCCTAGAAGGAGAAAATGGACGTTAATAAATGAAATAATGCTTCGTAGGGCGCAATACTATTGCGCCCTACTCCACCAACGCCTCCACAATCTCCACACCCACCTTATTCAGCTGCTCTATAGCTAGTGGAATATCCCAATTCTCCTTATTTCTTGGTTCTACATAATTGGAGACAGAACGTACTTGCAAGCAAGGCAATTGATGCTGCAAACAAGCATAATAAAAAGCAGCACCCTCCATGGATTCTAAATCTGCTTGATATTTTTCCTGAATTTTTTGAATACTGGCCGCTGTGCCATGTACCTTACTTACAGTGATCGCACTAGCCGTAGGCAAAAAAGAATTGCTGGTATCAGGAGCATATAATTTTCCATTGATAAATGGAGGCGCATTCCAATCCGTCAATTCCATTTCAAACACATCTGTAAAGCTTCCGTCAGCCTCCTCGACCCCCACATCAGCAAATCGATCATTGACCACCTGAAAAACATCCCCCAATTTAAACGTTCGATTAAAAGCCCCAGCAATACCTATATTAAGTGCCCAGTCAAACTGCTGTTGTCCCAGCACGGCACCTAGTGCAAAGGCAGTAGCAACGGGGCCAACACCTGTAAGGAGTACGTGAATGTCAATTTGCTTAGAAAAAAAGCGTCTATTATCTTTATTCTTAAAATTTTTCTTTAAATACGCCAATAAAGGTAATAGCTCAAATTCAGTAGCTGCCACCAACAATAATTTCATAAGTTTGTTTTTATTTGAAGGAGAAGTGGTTAGTACCGCGTAAACATAAGTTATATTAGAATGCCCGTTGCGGAGTGGGTAATAAAACTTAGTCTACAATTAAGTAAATACTACTCTATCTATTTTATCTGCTAAATTAATGGTGAAGGTATGAATGAAACCTTAAAAAATCTAAAAGAAGCGGTAGCATTATCGCCCAACAATATAGTATTACGAAAAGTATTGGCCAAAGAGTTCCTAAAATACGGCTATCCCAATGAAGCAGTCGAAGAACTCAAAGCAGCACTTCGTTTGATACCCAAAGATGAAGAGGCACAGTTGCTCTTGGCGCATACTTTCTTATCTCTAGGCAAAGCCTCAACCGCTGCGGTCATTGCAGACGAATTAGAAAATCAAGGCTGTCAGCAACCTGCTTTCTGGTGGCTCTTGGCACAGTTGGCCTTGGAACAGAAAGATTGGCAAACCGCCAAGCAATATTATGATAAAGCCACAAAGGAAGATTTGGCCTTAAAAAACAGCACCTTTGAGCAGACTTTGCAAGGGGGATTGCGTGACAGTGGGGCTGCATTGGCGAATAGAACCACTGGTGCAGGTTCAGAGGAAGAAGAGGAGGAGGCGTACGATATGGACACTCCTATAGAAAAACCAGCCATTGATTTTTCGGATGTAGGCGGCTTGGAAAGTGTAAAAAAAGAAATTGCCCTCAAGATTATACACCCACTCAAGAATCCACAGATTTATGAAGCCTATGGCAAAAAAATAGGTGGAGGGGTGTTGTTATACGGCCCTCCTGGTTGTGGCAAAACCTTATTGGCGCGTGCTACAGCAGGCGAAATCAATGCTTCGTTTATCAATGTAGGCATTAGTGATGTATTGGATATGTGGGTAGGCAGCAGTGAGAAAAACTTGCACCAACTTTTTCAGAAAGCCAGAGAACGCAAGCCTTGTGTTTTATTTTTTGATGAAGTGGATGCGTTGGGCGCAAGCCGCTCTAGCCATCAAGGCTCTGCCAGTCGATTTGTAGTCAATCAATTTTTGGATGAATTGGATGGCATTCGCAATTCTAATGAGGGCGTTTTGATTTTGGCAGCAACCAATTGTCCTTGGTATTTGGATGCGGCCTTCCGTCGTCCAGGGCGTTTTGATCGCATTGTTTTTGTGCAACCTCCCGATGCCCCTGCACGGGAAGCCATTCTAAAATTATACCTAGAACCCATTCCTACCAAAACAGATATTAACCTCAAAAAATTGGTCAAATTAACGACGGATTACTCTGGTGCAGACCTAAGAGCGGTGGTAGATCGAGCCGTAGAAAGCAAATTGGAGGAATCTTTATTACAAAACAAAGTTATTCCTATAGGGCACAAGGATTTGGTCAAAGCCATTAAGGAACAAGCTCCTACTACCAAGGAATGGTTGGCTACAGCCAAGAATCATGTATTGTATGCCAATGAAAGTGGTTTGTACGATGATGTACGTGCTTACTTAAACATAAAAAAGTAACATGCAAGAAGAACAATATTTGCAACGAGCAAAAGCATTGGTTGATGTACGCCGTTATGAGCAAGCCTTGGAGGAATTGCAAAAAGCATTGGGGGCGAATCCAGAGAGTGGATCGGCATGGTTGCTCACACTTATTTGCTACACCCAATTGCAGCGTCATGGGCAGGCCATCCAACTCGCCAAAGACATGCTCCAGCAGCAAGCCGAAGAGCCCTTGATTTATTATTTGTTGGCCTTGAATCTGGCAAGCGATAATTCATTAGATGAGGCGATAGAAGTGGCCACCAGAGGATTGAGCGTCGCGCCTACCTATACCGATTTGTTGGGCTTGTTGGGCCAAATGAAAAGTGTGAACAAAGAATGGGAAGATGCCTTGGAATATGCCAATAGAGCCTTGGCAATAGAACCCAATCATGTGATGGCACTCAATGTGCGCGTGGCTGCCCTCAATAAGCTGGGGCGCAAGGAGGAAATGCAGAGTTCTATGCGCGATACCTTGGCGGCCGATCCCAACAGCAGTTATGCCCACAGCAATGTGGGTTGGGCGCATTTGGAGTCTAGAGAGCAGGAGCAAGCCAAAGAGCATTTTACAGAGGCATTGCGCCTAGAACCCAACAACAACCAAGCACGGCTCGGCTTATTGGAAGCCTTAAAGGCCAAAAATATCTTTTACAGAGCTTTTCTCAATTGGGTGTTTTTTATGTCCAAACAAAGCGAGCAGGCACAATGGATGATTATTATTGGAGCATTTTTTGGCTACCGATATTTGTACCAACTTACCGATACGTATCCTATTCTAATGCCTGTAGTAGTGCTGTTGGCTATTAGTTTTTATGCTACTTGGATGATCACCCCTTTTTCCAATTTATTAATAAAATTAGACAAAGTAGCCCGACATGCACTGACCAAAGAGGAGTCTATTGCCTCTAATATTGTGGGAGTGGGGCTGTTGTTGGGTGTCGGTAGTGTGCTGCTGTATTGGTATACTTCGGATGGCTTATTTAGCTTACTTGGCTTTTTTCTATTGAGTATCTTAATACCTGTAAGCAGCTATTTTAGATTGATTGGAACCAATAAAGCACAACAAGCTTTGTGGGCATTGGTGATAATGGTTGTGCTTGGCATAGGAGGCATTGTAGGCGTGGTCTTAAATCATCCTATTGGGTTGAGTTTGAACTCTGGCTATGTTTTATGTTTTATTGGGTATCAATTTTTGGCCAATTATTGGACTATGCACGCGCATAGTGCGCGTTAGTACGTTTCCTGAATAAACAAGCGATTAGAAACTCGGTCTATTAAGGGTTCTTGTTGCAATTGTTCCGCCAATGCCAGGAGGAACAAACCATGAAATTCTTTGGCTTGGACTTCCAAGAATCGAATTTGTTGGTACTTGGTATATTGGGTGCCATTAATGACTTTTCTATCTATCTCTTTGTTGTAAGTAGAGGTTGCTGTTACGGTTAGTTGGTACTTTTGAATCAAGGCATCAATTTGTTCTTGTTCCAAATCGGGCTTAAATTGAAGTCCCACATCATGGAGCAACCCTGCACCACTGTAATATTGATTGGAGTAAATATTGGCGACCAAAGGGCCAAAAAACTGTATGTTATTATAACTGTAAACAGCTTGATAAAGCTTTTGGATGCCTTCTGGTGTGAGGGGGGGATGCTTAAACACCAATTTTCTATAAAAAACAAAACCAACATGGTCATCGGCAAAGCCTTGATACGCTATAGTAAACTCATAATCTTGGAGATGCTGTTTGAGTGCTTGATCTGCTTTTAAATTTTTGGTGCTGTCTTTTATAGACTCATTGTGCAGGGTCAGGTAAAAGGTAGAAGGAGCAAGGCATTTCGCTTCTATTTTTTGGCCTCCCATCCAGTAGTGTTGTATGTCCTGTATTTTAACTTGCCCCAATAGAGTAATAGTTGGTAGTAAAAGTAGTAGTAATATCAGTTTCATGCTGTTAATGTTGGCCAATAATCTTTAGCATACAGATGCAGTTGGGGGCAAAATAGTTGTTTGGTGGGAGGCAATTTTACTGTATAATTGCGGCAAAACCACAACCTTGGTTATATCCTGTTCCATGAATAGAAAGCTTGATATTATGATAATAAACGGGCGTAGTACTACCAGGATAAGCCTTGGGATCTGATGAAAATTTAATCCATCCATAATGCCTACAACCATTGGCTTTGAAATAGACAGGGAAATATCGGTGGTTGAAATAGGCATCACCAGCATCTCCTATACTGTTAAAATTAAATTGGTCTGCAAAGTCGATAGCAGCATTCACCGTGTCGCCCAAGGCTAAAATATGTTGAGTGGTTCCTATTTTATTATCAGCATCCAACCCAACAATCAATTTGTTCATTCTATTGCCAGCAGGTGTTGCCATACACTTAAAATCAGGTGTGCCATCCTTGTTGATATCCAAGAGGGCTTCCCCATCCTCTGTATAAGAGAATTGAAGGCGTTTAGCAATACGAATGGTGCTATCTTTGCTAAGGTCAATATTGGTTGAGGGGTGGATATTGCAAGAAAAAGTGCTGGTTGTTGTTAGTAACAATAGGCATGAAAAGAGTGCTGTTGTGAACGTTATCCATTTCATAATTGCTCAATCTCTTCTTTAGAAAGTCCAGTTGCCGCCACAATTACCTCTATACCAATGCCTTGTTTTTTTAAATTAAGAGCAATTTGAATCTTTTCTTTTTCTCTACCCTGTTTAATCCCCTCTTCCTTGCCTTCTGCTCTACCTTCTTCCTTAGAAGAGTCTACTACATTTTTAAGGTCTCTATAATGCTTTAAACTTTCCTCGTACAATTCTTTTTCAACAGGAGAAAATTTAGCAATCTCTGCCGCTTCAAATAATTGTTTAAATACGCGTTCTTGCAAGGCAGTAGGGCGGTCTTGAAGATTGGCTAAATGTCGGAATACATACAACCATTTATCAAATCTTGTTTCTAGCTCTGTTTCATTTTTGGTAAATTTGGGCAACTCAATATAGATATAGGTAAGCTTATCATAAAATACTCGATGTGCTTGGTCTTTGAGTTGTACGGTGTGCAAAATATCTGTTTTGTTTTTGTGGTCTTCAAAAACAAAATCCAGAATCCCAATAGTATAAACAGCAGCTAATTGAAAATTCCAATTCCCTTTTTTTGCTTGCTCTTGAATGGGAAACGTAGAATAATATACCGATCTATCTTTGAAGAAATTTTGTTTGGCTTTTTGCAATTCTACAATAAATTTTTCCCCTGAGGCACTTTCGCAGTACAAATCAAAAATAGCCTTTCTTGATCCTTCGGAATGAGGCAATTGCTCATTATTGGTGTAAGAAAGATTGGTAATGTGATGAACAGGAGGGAGCAACTGATTGAGAAAATCAATCAGCAATGCCTTATTCGGTTCTATTCCAAATAGTTTTTTAAAACCAAAATCGGTCAAAGGATTGATGTATTTATCTTTTAGAGTCATATTATAATAATTTTAAAAAACAGCCTCATAGATCTTACAAAGATAGGGTTTTTATTGGATACCTTAATTAAGGTAGATTTTGGAGCGTAATGAATCTTCTTCAATGCTAACCTAATTAGATCACTCCACCTCAAATTCTTGCAGCAAATCATTCAAAGGCTGCTGTGCAGATATGGCTTTGAACAAGGCGGTTTCATGCCTGCTTTGTGGACCACCTCCAACTCGAATCAAGGCATTGATATACCGCACAAAATATTCAGATTCATCGCCAAAATAGCTTCCTTTCAAAATCACTTTTTGAACAGGATACACCCCACAACGAACGTTTAGGGCTTGTTCTGCCGAAAAGCCTACCGTAACAAAACCAAATTGATCGGCCAGTTCATAAGCAATCTTAGGAACCCCTGTATTGGTGTAGCCACTTACAATTTCTACAATAGCATGGGGATGCTTCTTTTTGATTTTCTCAAAGCATTCTTTTAGGATTTGTGTAGCTCTTTTTTGATCAAATTCGTTTTTACTATAGCCTACTATACCGTATTTTATGGTTGCCATGACTCAAAATTTATTTCAACTGTTGCATCCTCAAAAGTAAATAAAGGGCAAAACCCACCGCCACACCAGGTATAAGACCAAGGACGAGGCAAATCCAGCCGTGTTTTATCGTAGAAGATTCATAAACCACCCATACCAATAAGATCAACCAACAACAAAATACATCTGTGGAGTAGCCTGAAGCATAAGGATTGACAAAACCAGCAGCAAAAGCACCGATTACATCTGGATTTTGGAGCAATGGGGGAATAATGAGCCAGCAAAAAGCAAAAGTGAAACCAATAGCAATTAATAGTAGGCGCCACTTAAATAGTTGTTCTTTCATGTTATCTATAGAATTTATAGCACTCTAAACAGATCAATTTTAGTTAATTACTACCACCAAATTTTTGTTCTCCAACAACTTAACCAAAAATAAACAAACAAAAGTCTAACAAGCGCTCAAAATTTCTTAGTTTTGCCGCGCGTGTTTGAATACACCCTATTTAATTGATTATACTATTACAACAATAAACAACAAAATGGCTACTAACAGAACGTTAACCATGATTAAGCCCGATGCTGTAAAAGCTGGACACATTGGCGCAATTTTAAATCAAATCACTGAAGCAGGATTTAGAATCGTTGCTTTGAAAAAGACACAATTGACAAAAGCTGGCGCAGAGAAATTTTATGCTGTACACAGTGAGCGTCCTTTCTTTGGCGAATTGGTAGAATTTATGACTTCTGGTCCTATCGTAGCTGCTATTTTGGAGAAAGACAATGCTGTAGTTGATTTTCGCGAATTGGTTGGTGCAACCAATCCTGCCGAAGCCAAAGAAGGTACGATCCGTGCCAAGTATGCTAAGAGCATTGGTGAGAATGCTGTACACGGTTCTGATTCTGATGAAAACGCAGCAATCGAAGGCAATTTCCACTTTGCAGGTACTGAGCAATTCTAAGCAATTGACTGCATATAGTTTGTACAAAATGCTGTTTCAACACTACTGTTGAAACAGCATTTTTATTGCTGGGCTATTTTTTATACTTTTAATTGGTATAAAGAATGTTTTTTTATAAAACCCAATACTTATGACAAATGATGACTTACTAGATGATGGCTTTGGTGTTTATAAAGCAGCCCTTTCAGCCGAAGAACTTAAGAGCTTGGAGGGCAAGATTCCCTACAGTATTCTCAGAGGGGATGCCTTGGCAGATGTTTGTGCCTTATTGGATGAACATGAAATTGAATATACGTTACAATCACAACCTGCGACCATGAATGGCACAGGAATCATCCCTTTGGCGAGCACCCAACTCAATATGGTGGATACCTTGGTCTACATTCAAGGCGCACAAAAAGCAGCCGCTGACCAATTGGTAGAATCCTATGAACAACAGCTACAAGTACAGGCCGAACAAGCCCCCAAAGAAGATAATTTTAAGCAGTTTTATTGGTTGGCAGCTTTACTTCTTGCCCTGCTTATATTTAGTCAAGCAAGACAAAGTGGAATGTTTTAATAGATAGTATATGAGTGATTTACTAGACGACTACCAGCATCAGAATTACCAATTTAATCAAGACAAAAATTTGATTAAATTTGAGGGAATGGTGCCCCATGCCTTGCTGAGTGGCACTACAGTAGCCGTCATTTGTATAGCATTGGATCAAGCCAATATAGTTTATGGAATAGAAAATCCAAGCATACAAGGCAATGCCAATTCAGGAATTACCAGTTCGAGCCATCAATTGGATGTGTTGTTACACATTAGAGAAGCTGATAAAGCAGCAGTAGACCAAATTTTGGATCAGTATGATGAAATAGATGAGCCAACAGACCAGTCTCGTAGTGCTTTAAGTTTTTTTGGATGGATGGTTCTAGGACTATTGGGTATTATTCTAGCCTTATCTTTATTGATGTAATGGGGAGAATCCATACACAACGCATTATTACAATTATACACAACAATACTATGGCAACAACTGCATCTATACAACAAGCCACCCAAAAATGGCTAGAAAATATAGTGATTGGCTTTAACTTTTGCCCCTTTGCTCGAAAAGTGTTTCTGCAAGACAATGTTGCTTATCGAGTGTGTACTACTGGGGTCATGGAAGAAATGTTGGAAGCATTGGTGGCGGCTTGTCAGGAATTGGATGCCAATGCTACTGTGGAAACCACTTTGCTTATTTTTCCTAATGGACTGGATGACTTTGGAGACTACTTAGAATTGTTGAATATAGCCGAAAGCTTGCTTGAACAAATGGAATACACGGGTATTTACCAACTGGCAAGTTTTCACCCTCAATATGTTTTTGGAGGAACGACAATCAATGATGTCTCCAATTATACCAATCGTTCGCCTTATCCAATGCTGCATTTGCTTCGAGAAGAAAGCCTAGAAAATGCCTTGGAACATTATCCCAATCCAGCGATTATTCCCGAACAAAATATAGCGTTGGCCAATCAAAAAAGCTTGGCTACTTGGCAAGCATTACTACAGGCTTGTTATACTGCTGAATAATTCCTTAAAGAAAACTATCTTCGCAACTTCATTACAAAGGTTGTTGTTCTACTTTCTTTTAACTATTAATGAGATAAGAGCATTTTTTAACCATTTCACAAGTCCAGTAGCACACTTTCATGGAAATTACACGATTGGATTATGCAGCGGTAGCTGAATTTTCGACTTTAGATAAGGCTTATGCCGCCGCAGAACCTACTTTGCGCCCGTTTTATGAACATCCTGTTAATTTGGAGCAATTCGAAGCAGTTATTGCTGCCAAGCAGGGTTTTGATCGTAATAAAAGAACCCTTCTAGCCACAGAATTATTAGCACAATACCAAGCCGTAGAAGCGTCAGAAGCTACCCTAAACAATATTAAGGCATTGCGCCAAGACAATTGTTACACCATTATTACTGCCCACCAGCCTAGTTTATTCACAGGGCCTTTGTACACTATGTACAAAATTTTGAGTGCCATCAAACTGGCCGAACTGGTACAACAAACGTATCCAGCAGTACAGGTAGTGCCTGTGTTTTGGATGGGGGGCGAAGACCACGACTTTGAAGAGGTCAATCATTTGCATTTGTTTGGCAATACCCTGACTTGGGACGATGAGCAAGGCGGCTCTGTAGGAGCGTATGATACAGGTTCTATGCGGGCAGTATTGGATCAGACCAAGGAAATCTTGGGCAATGGCGTGGATGCTCAACTATTGGCCGAAAAGCTAGAAGCTTATTTTGGAACGGCTAGAACCTATCGGGAAGGGGTGCGCGATTTGCTCAATTGGTTGTTTGCCGATTATGGACTGGTCATTGCCAACGCAGGCACCAAGGCTTTTAAGCAACAGTTGATTCCTGTTCTCCAAGAAGAATTACTACAACACAGCTCCAAAGCATTGGTAGAACAAACCGTACAAGAATTAGAGGCAGCTGGTTTTGGGCAACAAGCTCATGCTCGTTCCATCAATGTATTTTACTTGAGCCCACAAAAACGCAGCAGAATTGTTTTGGAAGAAGGACAATACCAAGTGTTGGACACAGATATTAGTTTTAGCAAAGCAGAGTTGTTGCAACATTTGGAAGAGCAGCCAGAGCAATTTAGCCCGAATGTAATCTTGCGCCCTCTGTTTCAAGAGTTGGTTTTCCCAAATTTGGCCTATGTAGGCGGTGGGGGAGAGTTGGCCTATTGGCTAGAACGCAAAAAACAATTTGAACATTATCAAATCCCTTTTCCGATGTTGGTGCGTAGAGCTTCGGTGCTTTGGATTCCCAAGGGGATTTCTAAACTGATGGACAAATTGGAGTTGGGTATTAGCGATATTTTTACCGATACTCACCAGCTTATCAAACAATATGTGATAGACAATGCCAGTGAAGAATTATCTTTTGCCCAAGAATTAGAAGCACTTAATCAAGTATTTGAGCAGTTGCTAACCAAAACAATAGCGGTAGATCCTGCGTTAGAAAAAGCCGTCATTGCCCAGCAGGTCAACACTCAAAAAGCCATTGGCAAACTAGAACAACGCCTCATTCGTGCCGAAAAACAAAAACAAGAGAGCAGCATTCAACAGATTGAAAAAATCAAAGACACGTTGTTTCCCAATCAAGGATTGCAAGAACGATACGATAATTTTATGGGCTTTTATACCCGTTATGGCAATGAATTTATAAACACGCTGTACCAAGAAATTGAGCCATTGGATAAGCAATTGTTGGTAGTGAAGCATAATTTGTAGTATGGATAGAAGGGCATCAATGGTTTAAATTGTCCCAAACACTATTAGGAGGTGGTTACAACTCCAACCCGCTAACAAAATCTCTATCAACCCCCGAATTGCCAAATTCATTTATTTATTTTTGGCAAATCCTATAATAATCAATAGGACTTGCTTAATTTATGGCACAATTTTATAAGCATTAGCAACGTTAGCAATCCAAGGCTTTGTGGTCCCATTCAAACAAAACATTGCCAAGCTTGCTACCGCAACTAAACCACTAAACTTCTTTTGTTATTAACCAACAAAAAGCTCCCTGACATGATACAGCGTCTATACACATTTTGTTTGCTCTCCTTATTGTCTCTATTATTTGTACAAAATATGACCGCCCAAAAATTGCGATTTAACGGGCATTATCCCTTGGCAACACCCAATGGCAAAGAATCGCAAGTAAAGGCAGAGTATGAAAAAACATTGACGGCCATTTTGGGAGGAACCGAATTGATGGCAAGCGACAAAACGCCCACCAAAGAAATAGACAAAGAAGCTTATACCAGAGATAATTACAAGGAGATTGTTGAAAATATGCAGCGTTATGCCAATGAACTGAATGTGCAATTGAAATTAGGACAGGAAGCCGAACTCAAAAAAGTAGCAAAATCCTTGAAAAGTAATAAATTTTCGGCAGCGATAGAAGACCTCAAAGACTTGGGTGCAAGCAGCACCGAGGCGCAAGAGATCTTTTTTATTTGGAAAGATTACATGCGCGACAAAGAAATAAACGCGCCTTGGGCAGACCCCAAAAATATCCAGGTCACACGTGTTTATAGAGCTATGCTACAGTATGTGAGCAAAAACCACGACCGCCCCTTTGGGGTGCAAGCCGAGCAAGGGGCTATTGTAGCCGATGCCGCCCAAGCTCTAAGTAATTGCATGGAAAATCCCGATGACATGGCTTGGAAGGGCGAGAGCCGTTTCAAAATGCGTAAAGAAGATGAATTGAGGCGACTAGCCAGTTTGGTCGCTTATTATCAATGGCGCAAACACACGCCACTCAGTGGGATGCGTTCTGCTCACATCGACCCCAAAATTGTAGACCACGTACAACAAGCCTTATTTGATATTGTACGCAGCACACTAGAACAAAAAGAGCGTTGGAACAATGATCCTGCTCACGGTGCCAATCTGCGCCGCCTATTTGACGACACCAAAAATAGTGGCTGGACGGTCAATGGCGAACGCGCCAAACGCCAGTAGAGGCGAGGGAAATGGTGGAAATGGTGGAAATGGTGGAAATGGTAGGGACAAGGCATGCCTTGTCCCTACCATTTCCACCATTTCCACCGCCCCGTTTTACCACCGCCCCATTTTACCACCGCCCCGTTTTACCACCGCCCCGTTTTACCACCGCCCCATTTTACCACCGCCCCGTTTTACCACCGCCCCATTTTACCACCGCCCCGTTTTACCACCGCCCCGTTTTACCACCGCCCCGTTTTACCACCGCCCCGTTTTACCACCGCCCCGTTTTACCACCGCCCCGTTTTACCACCGCCCCATTTTACCACCGCCCCGTTTTACCACCGCCCCATTTTACCACCGCCCCATTTTACCACCGCCCCATTTTACC
>JBGCDW010000263.1:0-4988 GCA_045105775.1 Aureispira sp. | reverse complement strand
TCATCATTGTACACAACAATTTTAGATGAATTTCCAATCTTTTCTAACAGGTCAACTTCTTCTTCTTCTTGCCAAGTTGATCTAGTGTTAAATTCCAACATATATAATAATTTTTATTGGCGGGTAAAGTACAATATATTTTTATGCTGTAGAATAATGTTCTACTTCAATAGACATTATAACGAATGGGGTTGTATAGAGATTAAAAAGTGATATTTTTTCATCAATCAAGGCACTCGCAAAGCGATCTGCGTGTGGTGTACCTAAAAGGTACAACCCCGAAGGGCTCACGTAAGTAAAAGCCCTAGCATATTTAGTTCATAGCAGCGCTATGGAATTAATTTTTAACGATGAGTGAGGGAACCCCGAAGGGCTCACGACCACGAAGTAGCAGCGAAGCTAAGTAAAAAGATGCTTTTTTCGCTGCAAAACTATTCGTAATAATGTCTAATTACTAAATTACAAATTTTCAAGCATTTTTTCAACAAATTTGCTTGATTTCCACGAGAATAGGCCAATGATCCGATGGGTATAAATTATTATAACTCCAATTGCTAATTTCATAATTTTCTACCAACAATGTCCTGCTGACAAAAATGTGATCCAAGCGTTGGTGCATATAACGAGGATAGAAAAGATGCAACAACAACTTGGTCCATGTCCATTTCTTATCGATTCCTGCAAAGGTATAACACAAGGAATTCTTTTTGTTTTTTGCACCTACAAAGGTATCTACTAAGTTGGCCTTAGTTATGGCCCGATACACCAACGATTTATCCGAAGCATTCAAATCTCCTGTGAGTACAACAGCAACCGCAGGGTTTTGATGAATTAGTGCCGTAATTTTATCCAGAATAACTTGTATCTGTTGTTGTCTAACTTGCTTCTTTTGAGCCTCCAAATGTGTATTGAAATGAAAAAAGATGGTGCCAGTTTGTTCCTCTTGCAATTGAAGCCATGTACAAATCCGATGGTGAGTTGATCCCCAATCTTTGGAACACACGTCAGGTGTTTTGGATAACCAAAAGGTGCCTTTATCCAAAACACAAAATTGGGTTCTATCATAAAAAATTCCTACTTGCTCTCCTCCATAATTCCCTCCTGCTTGTGGGCCATAATAATCCAAATTGGGAAAAGCAGCTTGAATAACTTCTATTTGTGGGGTGCTCCCTTCCTGTATGGCCAATATATCAGGCTGTAATAAACCAATATGTTGTAATACATAAGGATATCGGTCTGCCCAGTTTTTAGCGGGCGTATTGGCAAACTTGGGATGATCGTTGAGCAGATTGTAAGTCATCATTCGCATAAGCAAACACATTTTATACTAAGTAGACTATAAACTTAGATAATCGCATATTCCGAGTTATATTAAGTAGGTACAAAAAAGAAACATCATGCCATCAAGTTAGTGCTGGAGGACTGCTATTTGTAGCTGCTAATACTTAAATATAAACCACCGTATTGGGTAGAATGTTTCTAATCTTTTCTTGCTCCGATTTTTTGAGTGGGTTGTGACTCAAGTATAAAATTTTAAGTTTACGCAGTGCCGTTAAGTTATTGGGTAAACGCGTTAATTGATTTTCTGATAAATCTAAGATTTCTAAATCCTCTAACCAACAGAGTTCAATAGGAATTTCTGTCAATTGATTGTTTCTCATGATTAATTTCTTGAGTTTTCTCAATCGCAACAAGCCCCTCGGAAAAGTGGTTATATCGTTATCAATTAAAGATAAAATTTCTAAATTGCTCAACTCCAATATACAAGCAGGAAAAATTTTCAAGTCATTCCCGACCAATGATAACTCTTTAAGCTGTTGGAGTTGGCCAATTGTTTCTGGAATTTCCCCAATAGGATTATAGTTGAGAATAAGACGGCGCAATTTTTTCAGTAGATGGATATTGTCTGGTATCTTTGTGAGGTGACAATGACTGAGACTACAAATTTCTAACTGATTTAATTGATGAAAATTATCTGGCAACTCAGGCAAATACTCATAATGGTATTCTAGTTCGGTAACCAACCTAGTCAGTTCTTGCCAATTATTGTCTAGGCAACGCCACATATAAGTCGGTCGTTTACTTAGTAAAAGAGCTAACGTAGGATTAGAAAAAGGCCCTATGCTTTCTAATAATTGAAAGCCAAGTTCATGGTTTACCTCTTCATCGCTCTTAAAAAGTGCAATAATGGCTTCGTTGTCATTAGACATGGTTCACGTTGATGGTGTCTGAAAAGAATAAAAACATGGAGAAGAATTATTGCCAGAGTTCTGAGGCACTGCAAAGTTGTTTAATTAATTCTTTCAAATGAAGTTGAAGGTAGGTTTTTTTATTGTAAATTTATTGCTTTTATTCGTTTTTTGCCGACTACTGCTAGACTCCTTTTGAAGGAAAAAAACTTGATTTATGGAGTCAAGTTTATTTTTTTTGAAAAAAAAAACAAACTTTGTAATTCATTCTGAATAACATCAATCTGTATAAGATGTAGCATTTATTTTTTTGATACTTATATTAATATGTTAAAAATGCAATACTTTATACAACAATAAAAAGCCAAAAAGCTACATAACAAATAAACAATAACACACAAAATGCTAATAAATCATCATCCATAGACATTTCAAACAGATAAAATAAAACATGTGTTTTTAAAAATTTAGATCACCCCGTCCGCACACACTAGGGTTTCTTACTTATTTGTAAAAATGTTTACCTAACAGAATTGGTTGGTTGAGTCTTAAAAATATACTTCATCTTTCTTGGTTCCTGCTAATACAAACGGTATTTTAAATACAGATTTTAGCAAATCCCAGACTTAGTATTAGACTATATATCAAGCAATTATTTTTGTAAGAGCAGTTTCATTGTGAACCCTTTGTGTACTTCATGTGTATTGCATGTAACGATGTTCTGTTCTATATAATTTACCACGGCCTTTATATAATATCTCCGACTAAGAATTGATTGTAATAATTTGTTCATTAGATCCATTGTCTCTTCAATAAGAGACCTTCACAACCATTTGAGCATGAGTATTGAGACAGAGCAGTATATGCGTTTAAAAAACAAAATATACAGCGATTTAAATACCAAGACTTTCTCAATCAACTACTGGGAAAAACTAAAAGAAATTCCACATGAAATTAGTTTACTTCAACAACTAGAACAATTGAGCGTCTATAAGAATAAGTCCATTAAGAAATACCCCAAAGCATTAGCAGGCCTGCCCAACCTGCACCATCTCTCTTTACGCTTCAACCATCTTAAGCATTTGCCTGAGGTGATTGGTAATTTAAAGCGTCTTGAGACTTTAAATTTATCCAACAATCGCTTTTCTGCCTCTTGCCAATGGGAACCTCTAGCGGGGCTTGATAAACTGAAAGTGCTGAATCTTAACTATGCACTTCAAAATTTATCTGAACTTCCTGAGGCCATTGGTCGAATTCCTCTATTGAAGGAATTGCACATATCGGGCAACAAACTAAAACGTTTGCCCGATAGTCTAAAACAATTGGATCATTTGGAGCGCATGTATTGTGATGCCAATGATTTTGATACCTTTCCAAGTATTCTGACGCAACTTCCACGGCTCCAATTTTTGCAATTGCCTGCCAAAGCACTACGCGATTTGCCCGATGAAGCTCTGGCACTCCAGCATATTGAGGAAATTAAATTTACCTCCAAAAGCCATAAAAATACGCCTTATATTTTTGCTTTTGAACGGTTATTAAAGAGTATCAAAGCCAATTCTTTTAGCAAAGAACTACAGTTGTTCTATTTGGCTATTATTCGCGGTGATATTCTCATAGAAGAATTATCCAACGAACAATTGCTCAATGTGCTCAATTGCGGCAGCTCTTCTTATACCAATCAAGCCTTGCTAGAGCTAGACAAACGCATTCAAGAGGGTGTGTTTGGTGCTTTTGAATGGCCCCAAGCA
Source organism: Aureispira sp. (assembly GCA_045105775.1). Taxonomy (GTDB): domain Bacteria; phylum Bacteroidota; class Bacteroidia; order Chitinophagales; family Saprospiraceae; genus Aureispira. Next base: position 1,048 of record JBGCDW010000263.1, on the reverse strand, counting down.
GGGGATAAAATCATTATTAAAGGAAAACTAAAAGGTAAAGTATCGGAACTAAAGAAACGGCTACAAGCAATTAATGTACAAACGGGTATTAAAGTAGGCAAACAAGCCACCCATTTGCTGCTCGGAAGTATGCCAGGGGACACCGATTGGATGATCGACTCCCCACTCACCTTCCTTACCGAACAAAGTATGGTGGCGCAACTCAATCGCCTGCAACAGCCGTATTTGCTTTCGGCTAGTGAACCCAATAATTTGGAGCATATTCGAGAATTGCTGCACAGTAAACGCAATGAAAACATTCTACTAGCACTAGAGCTTCTCAAAGGGGGCGGCCTCCCTATGTGTTTGCTTACCGAATTGTTTTTGGTTTACAAATTTACTCCTGTACAAAAAATCAAGCGCATGATCTACGAAATTGTAGGCCAATACGCGCCTATGAATTTTGTAACGGCTCTCAAGAGTCGCAAACCTATTGGGGCTCGATTGTCCGAAATGACTCGTTGCCAAAACTTGGAATATTATTGTCAAACAGGCCAACTAGACAAACGCTACATTGCTTTTTATTTGTATAACCAAGGACGCTATGGAATCTTATTTGCTCTCATGCACTTGGATACGCCTGATAAAAAAGCCTACTTTTCAGAAATTCTAAAAACAGGGCATCTCTCCTTATCAGGGTTAGATTTAACGCATTTGCCCGAAGATATGGGCGAATTATCAGGGCTTACCCACTTAGATATTTCCTACAATAAATTTACAGAAGTTCCTCCATCCCTCTTCAAATGCAGAGAACTCAAAAGTCTTTACATTAGAGGCTTGTACGAAATTCACAAAAGACCCGATGCACTCTGGAACATTCCTTCGCTAGAGACGGTTTATGTGGGTTATAATAATAAATGGGCAGGTTACAGCCACGCCAACAGTGTGTTGCTCAATGGCTTGCAAATCATTGGTCGTTAGTAGATTGTTGGTGTAGGATAGCACGCAAGTGGCGACCATCTACACCAATAATAACACCAAGGTATAGGAGCAGCAAAACCGTGCTCAA
>JBGCDW010000262.1:0-9833 GCA_045105775.1 Aureispira sp. | reverse complement strand
CTACTACCAAAAAACGGTTATTTTCCTCCAGCTCATCGTTGAAAATACTCGTCTTAGCCCGCTAAGTCTCCGTTTTTCGCCTTGATCTGAATAAAAATATTCCATTTTTTTAGGTAACATTTATTTTGACCGCCTACTTAGCCAATCCAACTGCATGTATTTTCTAGATTGGATAATGATATGTTTTATTTATTTTTCGATATTTGGCAAGAAATTAGTACATTTTCAATCGCACAACAACCTATTTTTATTACCTCAAACACCTTTCTTATGCGTCTGTTTTTATACTTTTCACTTTTACTGTGTTTCTATTCTGTTACTCTATGTGCTCAACGTGATCCTTTTGGGGTACGCTCTAGTGTAGATGCGGCGGCCCTCTCGCCTAGTGAATTGCCCAGTTTTGAAGAATATAAAAATGATCCTGAAAACATCAAAGTTACATCCATTAACCCCAAGGGTCTTAGTTCTGCCCTCCAAAATAGTCGTGGAGCTTGCTATGTACTGGATGCCCGTTCCAAAAAAGAATACCTGGTTAGTCGTATCAACACAGCACGTGATGTTGGTTTCTTAGATTTTTCGACAGAGCGCGTTTGGATGTTGGATCGTTCTGCTCAAGTAGTTGTCTATTCCGCCAATAAAGACCGTGGATTGCTGGTGGCACAATACCTCAAGTTGATGGGTTTTAGAGATGTGCAATTGTTAGAAGGCGGACTCATTGGATGGAAAAATGCAGGCTATGAAGTCGTCAATGACTCAGGAAAAACGGATCGTATACATGTCGGAAAACGCAGCAATAGCAAACTCCTAAAAAAAGGATTGGCCATTATTTAATGCTCGCTTATGCCCAACTACCAAGCCCCCTTAGATGCTCCAGAATCACCACAAGTTTATAAAAAAAGCTCTAATATACCTTTTGCACTGTGGTTGCAACTGCTGTTACTTCCTGCACTGCTGCTAATTACCTATTTTTTTCAGTTGACCAATGGAAGAATCAGTCTAGCTTGTTTGAGTGTATTTTTATGGATAGAAATTGTGTTTTATCCTGTTAATAATTCAGATACGCCCTTTGCCAAACTCCGAATACTTGCTGCTGGAGCAGCTACAGCAACGTTGTTAGGGGCACTGGTTCCGTTTTTTTATTATAGCTTTTGGGCAGCAGTGGTGTACAATATTGGAGCGGCCTGTCTCGCTCTTTATTTCTTTTTGTGGGGCACTATTCCTAAGGACAATCCCCAACATAGAACGCTGTCTCATCTGATACTTGGTGCGTTCTTGGCCTTCTTGGCTTTTTGTATCACTTGTTTTGGCTTTGTGGATGATTTGTTTCTTTTTTACCTCTTCTTTAGCATTATTCCAATTACTATTCTAACCATAGTATTGTTACTCTTCTACCTGTTTACGCCTGCCAAAGAAAAAAAAGACGCAGTAGAGCAACTGGATCTTATACGGATTCCTATGCTGCTTTTTATAATTGCCCATACCTCTATGACGTATTATTATAGTTTTTGAGAAAACTACTCCTAACCAGCTATTACTCCAACGGCAATATCCAATCCGTCTGTCGCAAAGTCCTTGATTTGGTGGTCAAATCTACGGTAGGATCAATCAGCAATTGACTCACACGGCCATTGAGCGTGACGTACACTTCAGCAGATACGCTAGGGCATTCTTGGAGCTGTTTTTCTTGTTGATAATGTGCAGCCAAGTGGTGTGCAAATTGTAAAATATGATCAGGGCGCACGGCCATGCGTTTTTCCTGAAAAGGAGTTAAAAAAGCTTGGTTATTCACCTCCCAAACACGGCCACTAGCACGATGCCTTACCTCAAACCGAGCCACGCCTTCCTTCTCCACCAACATCACCCACCACGAAAAACGAGATCCCTCCTCTGTCCACAACGCATTGCCTGTATACAAGAACCAATGCCTCAATGGTAAGCACACTTGTACCATCAAATGAATCGTAAAAATATAGCTCCAAGTACGCCCAATAATTAGGGGCTTCGTTGGTTGTTTAGTCTTCCTATTTATAATAATACCTAATCGCTGTAGCCATCCTTGTTGTTGGGCTGGCGCAAAAAATAAGAGGGTACTCATCATCATCAACCAAGGAAACAGCCCTATATTAAACAACGCTCCAGTCAGCCCATGAAAGGCCAATACGCCCAAATAAGCCCAAACCCTTGTTGCTCTCCAACTCAACCCAACCACAATTAGCAAATCAAATAAAAAACCCGCCCAACTCGCCAATAAGGCCACCCAATATTCCTTGAACCACGCCCCCAGTATCGGAAAATCTTGGCTTTGCAACAACCAAATCCGTAAGGGCATTGCCCTCAAGAGCCAATCCTCATTGATTTTTCCAAGGGCTGCAAAGATATAAATCACGGCTACTTGGGCTTGTAATACCGTGATGCAACCACGTGGTATAGTAACAGAGTTTTCACTAGATTTGCGCCAATTATCTAAGGAAAAAGCAGCATGGGCAGGCAACAACAACATCAAGAAGGCCAGCAAAGAAATAGCGTAATAATGATTGATGTAATTGGTAGCATCCAGCAAGTGCAAATAACTAAATACCAAGAAGAAAGTCCCCATTGCCCATCTATAAAACAGCCCCAAGACGATGCCGAATCCTGCTAAAAACCACAGTCCATATAAGCCATATAAACCCGTCTCTCCAACAAATGGCAGCCATTCTAACCCATAATATTTAAAGAAAAACTGTGGCTCTAAATAACGAACACCTATATCATCCTTGGCCAAAGACCAGCCCCAAGCATACAATACCAAACCACCAAACAGTATTCTATAAACCACCAAAGGGGCGATAGAAACAGGCTGTTTGAGCCAATATTTAAAACGATGGAGCAACATGGGCGTAAAAAGATTTTCTTAGGAATAAAAAAATTAGTGCAATATACAACAAAGCTTCTAAGGGCAATTGGTATTTTACAACTCCACCATTCCTGTTATGTTTCAAAACCAACTGCTCATGGACTTACCACAACGTCCTAATTCCAAGGAAATCAAAAAGATTTTTCGTTTCATTCGCCCCTTATACTTTCTTACGGATCCTGTTTTTTATGGTGCCAATAATATCCCCAAAAAGGGGCCCGTGCTATTTGTAGGCAATCATGTACTGTTGGGCATCTGGGATGTGAGTATTATGTGGTTTAAGCTTTATTTTGAGCATGATATTTTTACCTACTCCCTTGGTGATCGCGCCCATTTTAAGGTTCCAATGTGGCGAGAATTGGGCAGTCGTTTTGGGCTGATTGAAGGCAATCGAAAGAATTGTGCCGCATTGATGCAACAAGAACATTACACCTTGGTTTTTCCAGGAGGTGCCAAAGAAGCATTTAAGAACAAGGGAGAAGCCTATCAACTCAAATGGGAGGATCGTTCAGGTTTTATCAAAATGGCCATGCAGCATGGTTGTACGATTGTTCCATTCTCAGCCGTAGGCGCAGAAGAATGCTATGATTTGGTCATGGATAGTAAAGAAATTTTGAAATCTCCTGTTGGTGTTGTGCTTCGAAGCATGGGCGTACGCAAAGACTTAATTCTTCCAGTAGTAACGGGTATTGGCACCTCGCTCCTGCCCAAACCTCAACGTTTTTATTACAAATTTGCTGCTCCTATTGTTACCACTGATTATCAAGGTTTAGAAAATGACCCAGAAGCCGTAGAAGCACTAAAAACCATTGTGGAATATGAAGTGCTGCAAGGGATTGAAACCTTACAAAAAATCCGAGCCAATGATCCCAAACGAAAACTACCCTTCCGAGTCGCCAATCAACTGTTCAATAGTATTTTTAAGTAGGTGCAAAAAAGAAACGGTACAATAAAAAAAGGAAGATTTGCTTACGCGAGCTCGGCAAAGCCTCGGTTTGTGCTAGATCAAGGCACTCGCGAAGCGATCTGACTTATTAGATACAGTGTATCTAATAATCAGGTAACAAAGCTGTAGCGGGCTACAGCGCACTCGCGAAGCGATCTGATCTATTTGATATGGTATATCAAATAGCCAGACTCAACGCCGAGCTAGGGCAAAAGAACCATTTTTTAGTACGGGAACTTTTTTAAGACTACTTAAGTAGGTCCGTAGGTGGAACACAATAACTCCCTTTCAGACAGCAGTTCTAGTTCAAAGAATTCTATAAAACAAAAAAAGACGCAAACTAAACTTAAGTTTTTTCACAAAAAAAAATAACCTAAAAAACTGCATATCAAATATTTACAATTTCAAAAACTCAAAAAAAACTATCTTATTATACATAGGCAATTATAAGTTTTTGTGTTTTTTGTGTTTGCAATACCTGTGGCAGCCGCTTATATTGGTATTAGATAGTTGAAATTAGTAGTTCTTCTACGAGCCATTTCTTGCTCAAAAGAAGAAACGTATTGCATCAGTATTTCTGATTAGAATTTGCCTTTTGGAGTGATTAACCAGAGGGCATTTTCTTTTTTAGGCAACTTCTATTTACTTTTGCTCCCTATGCCTATCCATTATCAAATACAACAAACTCCTATTCATCTACTCGTTTGGCAACAGACAGAAGCCGAGCATTTTTTTTGGCAAGCACTAGCACTAGATGAAGTGCAACAGCAGCAATTGCTTCGCAAATACCGCCACCCATCTGCTCGTTTGGATTGGTTGTCGAGCCGCCATGCCCTTCAATTACTCTGTGGGCAATCTATCGCTTCTTTCTATAAAGATACCGCAGGCAAATTACGCGTTGCTGATAATCCGTTTTATTATTCGATTAGCCACAGTGGCACCTTTGTAACAGCCATTCAAGCCCCTCAAACGGTAGGCGTTGATATCCAAATTCCCAATCCAAAATTGACACGCATTGCACACAAATACATTGCTCCTAAAACCTTGGAAATGTTGTATGCCCAAACCGAAGAGCAGCAAGATTATTTGCATTATTATTGGGGAATCAAAGAAGCCTTGTTTAAGGCGTATGGCAAAGGGCAAGTTAATTTCATTCATCATTTGCACATCATCCCTTTTGAAGCAACAATAGAGGGCACTACTTTAGCACGTCTACAGAAACCAACAGAGGAAACTTGGTACAAAATTTTTTATAAAAAGACCACAGACTATTATCTTTGTGCTGCTGTTGCATTATGATGTTGAATTTTAGTTTAACATAAGTCATTAACACCATGAAATTACTACCATTTATTCTAGTCAGCTTTTGCTGTTTATTTTTTATTGCCTGTGGCAATGAGTTGCCCACAGACGAGCAAGGAAGAGAAGATTTTGAAGCTTTTTATAAGCAGTATTATGCTGATAGCCTATTTCAATTGCAACGCACAGAATTTCCTTTATTGGGACAAGATCCTACGGGCGAGCAAGAGCGATTTTATTGGGATATAGATAATTGGCAATATCTAAAGCCTGTTGAAACCGATGATTCTGCAATAGAGTTATTACCCATTATTGATATGGATACATGGATGCGAGAGCGTATCCTAATCCACAAGACTTTTTACATGGAGAAACAATTTACGCTAATCAATAATAAGTGGTACTTAACCAGTTATTCGGGGATTATGCCCCTTAACTAATGTGGTTCTATCTTGCCACAAGTAGGACAAATAGGATTAATAGTTGGTGCAGAGGCAGATCTTTGTTGTTCGTAAACACGCAAAGCTTGATCTTGTGCTTGCAGTGCAGGCAAAGCTATACTACTACTTTGCCAAAATAAGATCCCTAATACGGATAAGGTTAGCAACCAATGGGGCTGGTAATGCTGTGGACGCTCTGCTACTAAGCGCATAATGCGCTGCTTGAACAAGCCTTGTGCAAAATACAAGACTAGATTTAGACGCTGTTGTTGCTGTTGCTGCTCTTTGGCCTTTAGTAATGTTCTAGCATAGCGTTTCACATCGCCCAATTGTTGTGCTGCAAAATCATCGGCTACGTATTCATTTAGGCGATCAAGTTCTTGCTTTAGGTAATAATACAAGGGGTGCATCCACCACACTATTTTTAAGCCGTGCAAGAGCAATTGCTGCCAAGTATCGCGCTGTTGGAGATGTGCTACCTCATGTAATAAAATGGCTTCTAGCTCCTCTGTAGAAAATTGTGCTTCCCAGTGCTTATCCAACAACACATAGTGCTGCCACAGTGTAAACGAACTTATTGGAAAAGGCAATGCTTGCTGGGGGCGTAATAAATAAAAAGTAGTTCCTGATAATTGATATAATTCTCGCTCCAAGCGGTTGTTATATACCAAATAAAATAAACTCAGCCATCTTAATAATAATTGTAATCCAAAGATTATCATAATGCCCAAAAATAACCAATACAAAGGCTGTTTGCAGGTCAATAGACAATTGTAATACGGATTGGATTGATAGGCTAATACTTCTGCTTGCTGCTCAATTTCACAATGACACTGCTCTTGGCTATTATCAGCTCCAGCATAACAATGTAGAAGTGCTCCATCCTGAATATCTACAACATTCCAATCATTGTAGTCTCTATAATCTTTTAGGTAATTTTGTTCTAATGCAATAGCCTTGGCGGGCAAACTAGGCACCATAAAAGGAATGGCCCAACTCAACACCACTATTCCCAACAATACATACTTGGCATGTTGTACATGCAAATAATGGCGTAACAGAAAATGATATAATATAACTCCTAAACCAAATAGTAGACAAGATAGTAACCAATAAGGAAGCATAAGCAGTAGAATTCTTGAGCGAGAAAATTCATATAACAGTTTAACGGAGTTATGACATCAAATGTAACCCTCCAAGCAGCACTTTATTCATCCAGCAAATGCTTCAATTCATCCAATTCCTTCTGATCTACTTCTTCCTTATCCACCAATGCAGAAACTAAATTAGTCACTGAGCCTGCAAAAACGTTGTCAATAGCATTTTTTAGAAAGGCTTTTTGATAATCGCTTTTGCTAATCAAAGGAAAATACTCATGCGTACGTCCATAAGCTTTATAACCAATAAAACCTTTGTCCTTTTCCAAGATTCGTACAATGGTAGAAATGGTATTGTAAGCAGGTTTTTTACCCTCCTTGTCAGTAGGCCAAGCCTCCAACAAATCTTTGATAAAAACACGCTCTTTTTGCCAAAGCAAATTCATCACTTGCAATTCCAGTGGTGTTAGTAATCGTGTCATAATGGTTTATTTTTTAGCAGCAAGTTATAACTAAGTACTAAGTTACAAAACTAATTTTTAAGTTGATTATAAAGTAGAGTTTATTTTTCTTGGATAACTACTGTGTTGGCTTTTGCTGCTCTGATGCAATCACCTCAAAGGACTGTCGTACACTTCTGCCCTGTTCGTCAACTACCGTGATCACATGTGGGCCAGGCTCAGGGTTGAGTTCTATGGTATGAATTTCTTGTGTACTGCCAATATAGGTATTATCCAAATGCCAAAACAATTGTGTACTGGGTTGATGATGTTTGGCTTCAAAAACCGTTCTACTTTGTGTTTCATCCAGATTAATCGGCACATATATTTTTACAGGCCCATTGGGGTAGATGAGAGCCAACTCTCTGTTTTTTTGCGCCATACTGGCCTGACAATCGGCTCTATAGGGCGGCATGGTTTTGTAATTGGGTTGTTGACGGCGATAAAACCAGCTTTGTGAAGGGGGCAATACAAAATAACTTTGGGTCATCATATTGCTTGGTGCTTCACAATCGCTGTGTACCCGATACTGCCCATTTTTGGATAAATGGATGCGTTGGTGATAAGAACAGGGCCTGCTCTGCTCCCCTTGTTGGGGTTCGTACCGCTCTATCACATTGGGGCACTGTATACTGGCCAAATGCCCACTTTCTTTGCAAACTCTCAGTAATTGCAAATCGTCATAGGGAGCCTCAAACCAAGTATCTCCTGTATGGAGTATCTGAAAAACATCAAATAAAATAGGTGCCGCCACCTGCACCCCTACCAAGCCAGGGCGACCTTCTCCATCGGCATTGCCAACCCATACCGCCACTACATAATCGGGTGTACACCCCACCGCCCAAGCATCTCTAAATCCAAAGCTTGTTCCTGTTTTCCACGCCACCCGCTGTGCAGATGGAAAGGCTTTCCAGTTTACCTCTTGATCGGGGCGTATCACCTCCTTCATGGCTTCAAAGCTGTGCCAAATGGCACTTGCCGAAAGGATGGAATGTTCCTGCAAGTTCGGGTCATTGCTTTTGAGGGGTTGGTAGCTGTTTTTTTGGATAAAATTGAGTGGTCTGAAATTATTAGCATCATAACGGCCATTGTAGGTATTATAATTCACCAAATTACGCACCATACCCGTATACATAGCTCCCAAATCCCACAAAGTCGTTTCGGCACCGCCCAAAATGAGGGTTAAGCCATAATGTGCCGCACTATGCCGAAGGGTGGTCATGCCCAATTGACGCAATTTATCGGCAAAACGCATCATTCCATAGCGATGCAACATGTGTACAGCAGGCACGTTTAGCGATCGGGTGATTACATCTTTGGCACTGACGGCTCCTGCAAAACTCTCGTCAAAATTCTTGGGCGCATAGCCTCCAAAATGCGAGGGAATATCAGGAAACAATGTTCTGGAAAGGCTAGTTCCATTATCCAACATCGCTGCATACAAAAACGGCTTTAGAATGGAGCCACTACTTCGAGGAGCAGGAATAACATCTACAGCAGGGCTGTGTTGTTGAGCCGCTTGAGCAATATTACCTGCATAAGCAATCACATCCCCTGTTTTGACTTCAACAATTAGTGCGGCTGCATTGTAAATTTCATTGGCTTTTAGCAATTGATAATGACGCGCCAAGATGGTATTGACTTGCTGTTGCTTTTGTTGGTCTATGGTAGAATGAATCAACCCTTTGCTCTTGTTGGTCAAGACCAATTCTTGGTGTACACGCTCCAACAAATGGGGGCTGGTTCTTGGCAGGGGTTTGGGCTTTTCGGGCAGGGATTCTAATTTGGCCAACCGACAAGTGGTTTCGTCCAAATGGCCTTGCGCCTGCAATTTATCTAGGAGCCAATCTCTTTTGGTTTTGAGGCGTTGACGATTGCGCCCCAAGTGGATCAAACTTGGGCTATTGGGCAATACGGCCAACATACAAGCCTCGGCCCAAGACAATTGCAGGGCACTGCGCTGAAAATACTTCCAAGCCGCTGCATCCAAGCCCACCACATTGCCCCCAAAAGGGGCGTTAGACGCATAAAACGCTAAGATTTCATCTTTGGAATACCGCCACTCTAAGCGGGTAGCCAATATAACTTCTTTGGCTTTTTCCCACAATGTACGCGCAGGATTGTGGCGCGCCATTCGTATCGTTTGCATGGTAATGGTACTGCCGCCACTTACATGCCGCCCTTGCTGTGTATTGAGTCGAATGGCCCTCAGTATCGCCCAAATATCCACGCCCCAGTGGTTTTCAAAACGCTTGTCTTCAAAGGCAATAAGCGCGGCTTTAAATTTTTCGGGAACAGTTGGATTGTGCGGAAAACGCCACTGCCCGTCGGTTGCTATCTTGGCTCCTAATAATTGCCCCTTCTTATCCAATAACACCGTAGAAACTGGACGATCAAAAAGTGTATGGGGTAAACAAAAATAATAGGCAATGCTGGCGATGAGCAATAAGCCTAAAGCTATTCGGCGTTTGTATAGTTTGATAAACTGCATGGGTGTTGAAAAACTCGTTTGGTTTATATAAGGAGCTTTCTAAAGTACAATATTCTCACCTAAATAAAAGGGATAGGCGATGCTTTTTGTAGCAGCTTAGTATTTGGTAGTAGATGGGGGGTAGTTGGTTGAGGGTGTTTACTTAGATTAATAATTGTTTTTCA
>JBGCDW010000261.1:0-6855 GCA_045105775.1 Aureispira sp. | reverse complement strand
TAGCACTGCTATGAACTAAATGCGCTAGGACTTTTGTACCTTTTAGGTACAACCCACGCAGATCGCTTTGCGAGTGCCTTGATTGATGAAAAAACCTTACTTTTTGTCTCTGTACAACTCCAGTCGTGATAATGTCTATTAATTTCAAAAGAATTATGAGAGATTTTCCAGTAATTACGGATCCTATTCATACCCCTAAAGAGCAGACCAAGCTCCATCAATATTTTCTTCAAAAAATTAGAGATGAGCGCGATTTACCATTTATTTACCTAATGATTAAGCTTAGTCTTATTGTCTTACCCTCTGCTGTGGTATTGTACAGTAATGTACTAGAAGGTGCTTGGTGGTGGGCATGGACGGCTCTACACTTGATCTTAGTTATTGGTGTTTTCTTGGGGCCTTATACCTTGATGCTTCACAATACCAGTCACCGTCCTTTCTTTAAAAAGCAACATGATATTTGGAACAAGTATATTCCTTGGGTATTAGGGCCTTTCTTGGGACAATCGCCTGATTTGTACTTTATTCATCACATGGGTATGCACCACAATGAGGGAAATATGCCCGATGATAAAAGTTCTACTATGCCCTTCCAAAGAGACAGTTTCTTGGATTTTTTGCACTATTATTTCCGTTTTCTATTTATTGGTGTGTTAGAATTGATGCAGTATTTCTTTGGTAAAAAACGCAATTCTATTGGCATCAAAGCTGTTCGATTAGAATTGACGTATCTATTATTTTTGGGTTTATTGGCTGGGTTTGTCAATACAGGTGCTACGATGGTCGTCTTCATTTTGCCTTTGATTATTATCCGTTTGGCTATGATGTCGGGCAACTGGGGGCAACATGCTTTTGTAGATGCAACCGAACCTGATAATGATTACACGAGTAGTATTACTTGTATTAATAGTGGTTATAATAGACAATGTTTTAATGATGGTTACCACATTGGACATCACTTGGTGCCCAACATGCACTGGACAGATATGCCTGGTGAATTACAAAAGAACTTACAAAAATATTCCGATAATCAATCGTTGATTTTTGAAGGATTGGATTTCCAATTGGTATGGGTTTTATTGATGTTCAAACGCTATGATGTGTTGGCCAAACACTTGGTCAATATCAATGGAACGACCTTTGCTTCTGACGAAGAAGCTATTGCCATTATGAAACAACGTACCAAACGTTTCTCTAAAGAGGCTCTTGCTTCTTTTGCTCCATAAATAGACGTTATTTATACGTTTTCGTTTCTAAAAGCTGTCAATATATGTATTGACAGTTTTTTTATTTGGCAACTTGTAAAAATGCATTAAGCAGTAGTTTGTGAATGTTAAATAAGCCGCTTATCTTACGTTATACTTACATTTAACCATTTAACGAAAATCCAACTTATTATGAAAAAATTATGGAGTACATCTACTTTTCTTTTGCTGTTAATCAGTGGTTTGTTTTTCCTATCTAGCTTTTCATCTGTTCCTGTTGTGGATGTTAGAGATGATAATCCGCCTGTAGAAAAAACAAAAGACAGTCGCCGCAAAGCACGTCTCAACAAACGTTACAATCGCCTTAGTGCTCGTTTTGATAAAACCACCAATACCAAACAACGTGTGCGCTTACAAAAGAAAATTCGATCTGTAGAGCGTCAGCAAGATGGAGCGGCTTCTCCTGTTGTAGGGATTATTGGCCTTGCTCTAGGGGTTATTTCTTTTTTCCTATTTATTGCTGCTATAGCAGCTTTGGGTGCAGCAGCTAGAGCTGCTCTTATGGGAATGGCATCCTCTACTGCAGTAGGTGGATTATTGTATGTAGCGGGTTTGGTGAGTGCCACTGCTGGATTAGTCGTTTCTATTGTTTCCTTGATCTTAACAAGTACCCAGCCTGAGAAACACAATCTACCAGGTTTTGCGATTGCAGGAATAATTGTGGGCAGTATTTTTATGCTCATTTTGGCTATTGCTGTAATGATTTTTTACATTTTGGCTTAACATGTGCATTCAGGAGGATAATGGAACAACGGTTATCCTCCTGTTTTAAGAATTATCGCCCCCCTTTTTTTCTCCAAAATAAAACTCAGGCGTATGTTTCAATCACTCCTTTTGAGGTGTTTATTCTGGCTATTGTAGGATTAGTTTTTTCTATTCTTTCATTGGGGTAAAATTAAAGCAGGACCAGAAAGTAAGCAATGGCAAGCATTTGGGCTTACTGGGGCGCACACCAGGGCAAATATTTTGAAATTTCAAGAATTATTATTCGTAGTATTATGATGATTATTTTGGGCTTATGAGCTTTAGTTCTTATAATATTCTTATAATACAGGTACCAAAAATCAGTATTCTATAAGTGGAGCCAAATTATTGGCTGTTTTTAAGTTACTATATATGTTCTCTACGTCCAACGTGTTTCAAGGTACAATTCTTAAACTGCTCTTAATCTTTTTATTAGCTTCCTTGTCCAGCTTTTCCCTTGTTCCCATCCAAAAGAAAAACGACCAACTAACTGTTGAGCAAAAAAAGCAACAACAGCAATATCAACGATTGCAAAAACGGCATACGCGCTTGCTCCAGCGTTTTGAAAAGGCTAAAAACAGTCAAAAACGGCTGCGTTTGCAACAAAAAATCCGACAGGTAGAACAACAGCAAGCTGACAAACCTTCGCCACTCTTAGCTATTCTTGGCTTATCATTGGGTGTACTTGCTGTGCTTACACTCATCATTGTATTTTACACCCAAATATTAGCAACTACCTTATTGGTCTTTTTATTTAGTCTGATAGGGCTACTTCTAGCTGTTGGAGGAACCGTTGTTTCTGCTTTTGCTCTAAGTAAAATTAAGTCAGAACGCAAAAAACATGGTGGAGTTGGTTTTGCCATTGCAGGATTTTTGGTTAGTTGTGGCATCATTGGGCTGTTTCTCCTGTTGTTTCTGTTTTCTGGAGGATCTATATAACTAATCCTACTCTGAGGTTTGCTTTTATCTATTATTGGATTTAGAAAAGGTGTAACGACTTCAGGGCAACAAAATTTACAGAGCTTGAGTATTGCAAGTATTATTGTAAACAGCCTCTTAATCATTGTTTTATTGGTCTTGGTGCTTCTCTTTTCATTGGTTTTGATTTAAGAAAGTTTAATTTTTTAACATTTTTTATGTTTTCCAGTTACTGCTTTTTTTGTTTTGGTTTCGTTTAGATAATGAAACAAGGTATTGTACGTTTGCTGCAAAAAAAAATTGTTAATTCCACCTTATTATTAACTTATCACTTTCTAAATATGCCCGCTCTTTCTTGGATGATTTCTTCTTCTTCTTCTGCTTTTCGATTATTTGCCCTTATTTGTTGGTGTAGTTGCTGTAGTTTCTCTGTAGTGCCCCCACAAAAAAAAGCGACTGTTCCACCTATAGAACAACAATCCAATAAGCATCGCCAAAAACGCCTTCAAAAAAAGCACCTGCATTTATCCAAGCGTTTGAGCAAAAGCAAGAACAGGCAACAACGCTTACGCATACAGCACAAGATCAAGCAAGTAGAACAACAACAAGAGAACAAACCTCCAACCCCTATTGTTGGAGTAATCGGTTTTGGATTAAGTTTAGTCACCATTATAACTTTGTTTGGGTCGCTCTTTCTACAAATGCCAGGGATTCTTATTTTGGCTTTTCTTATCGCTGTTGCGGCCTTAATCGTTTCTATCTTTTCCTTAGTCTTGCAAAAAAAACATCCCGAACGCTACGTACTAAGGGGTTTTGGAATTACAGGTATTATTATCAGTAGTATTATAATTGTTCCCTTAGCATTAAGCCTATTTTTTATTGTCATTTAAATCTTAGCTCCTTACTAATCGCTCTATTCTTAGCTTAAATTTTCGTCACCATGTTTCCTCTGATTTCTAAGCCTATATTTCCTTTGCTACTCCTTATCCATTTAATACTGGTATGTAGTTTTGCTGGGGTTCCAGTTGAAAAAAGTAAGGCGGCTCCCACTGCCCAACAAAAACGCTTACAAAAGAAAAAAGAACGCCTGCACCAACGGGCTCTATCCATTGGAGCAATCCAATACCAAAAACAAACAACAAAAAAGAATTAAAAAACGCCTGCACAAGATTCAGCAACAGCAAAACAACCATGATAATTCTAGTTACTTGTTGGGTTTGCTGTCTATGGGAGCAGGAATTCTAGGCACTCTATCTTGGATTGGGGCTATTATTGCAAGCTTTGTATTGGCCTTTGGCATGGGAGGATTTGCCATTGTATTTGTTTTGGTAATGCTGGCATTGGCTCTTGGAATAACAGGTTTGACCTTGGCATTGGTGTACTTCTCTAAGCGCAGAAAAAACCCTGATGCTTACAGCCATGAAGGTTTTGCTATTGCAGGGCTTATTCTGTCAACTACCATTCTCTTATTGGCTGCTATTTTGATTTTGGGCGGCACCTTGTCTTCTATATAAATTCCTGCTTTGCCAACCTTTTAGATAACTTCTAACGTCAAAAGAATATCTATTTGCTCAACAGTGAGTATTTAATAATAACCTACTAGGTAGTGTACAGAACCATTTTCTAAACCACATTTTTTACCCGTTGCATGAAACCTACAGTTGTATCCTTCTCACAAAGCAAGCATTTAATTGCCTTGCTCATCACGCTGTTGTTTCTATGCAGTTTTTCGGCCGTTCCTATTCAAAAAAAACCACGCCTCACTAAACAGGAACAACGCTTACAGAAAAAGCGCAAACGCCTGCAAAAACAATTGGAGTATTACAACACTAGACCAACCTTACATCTCAAACGGCAACAAAAATTGCAACAGCAGCTTGCTGCATTGGACGATGATGAGCCTAATAATAAACTTTCCATTTTATCCTTAATAGCTGGAGTACTAACACCTATACCCTTCTTTTTTGCAGTGGTGTTTGCGCTTATTGCAACATTTGGAGGGGCAGGTTTTATGGGTGCTATGCTATTATTTTTACTTTGTGCAATTTTAGGTTTAACAGCAACTATTTGGGGATTCATGTATAAATCCCGTTCCAAAAAAATGCCCAAAAAGTACCCCAAAAGAGGCAGAACAGCCGCCACATTTGGAATAATATTAGGCATTCCAGCCTTTCTTTTGGCAATATTGTTCTTTGCCTTTATTGCCTTTTTTGAATTTAATCAATTCGCTCTCTTCTTTGTGCTTTTATCTCTACTGATAGGTATAGTGCTTCTTGTCATGGGCATTTTTACGCTCACCCAAAACCAACGCGATCCAAAACAATTATTAAACCCCAAAAGAGAGGGGGCCATCATCTCTATTATTATAGGAAGTTTGTTGCTACTTTTGGGACTTATTTTGTTGATTTTATTATTACGCTTTGTGCTTTGATCAACGGCGCAAAAAGAAATAAAAATCTACGCCTATTTACAAGCACCTTAGCACGATTATTGCAAAAAGTTGACTAGTATTAAAACGTCATTTTAAGGTCAAGATTGGATAATCCCTAACTACCATCTAATACCTCCATTATATCATTTGACATTTGCTAAATTTATTATTCATATAAACCATTATCACGTTACATGTTATTAACAAACAACAAGATCCTAACCCTTCTAGGACTGAGCTTAAGTCTTACTTTTTTAAACAGTTGCCAAGAAACGCCTACAACTACAACGGTAGAAGAAGACAAAGAAAATGTAGAAAAACTATTTGATGACATTGTTGTTCAAGCCGAAGACTTCAAAAATGGCTGTGGTGTCAAAAGTGTAGATAATTTCTACAACTTGGAGAATGGCACTTCTCGCAATCAAGTATGGGTAGATGATCTTACTCGTGAATTGGAACTAGCCTTAGATTATAATTATATTAATAACACTAGCCAATTGGATTTTAGCAGACATGCGGGTACTTACCAGTGGAATGGCTCTACGTTTGCAAAAGCAGCTTCTCCTTCGGACAAAGTAGTCGTAATGGCTCCTGCCCAAATGGGACAAGGTTCTAACAATGCAACGGCTACGGTTGCTAGCTATACACAACAAAGCACTACCTTTGATGGTACGCAATATTGGTTGCCCAATTCTGCTAACATCAATGTACAAATAGACAACAATGATTGCATGGGCTTGGCACTAGACAAAGCCGTTTATGACAATGGTACGTTCATGATGCCTGTTGATGTTGCTTTTAATCTTATGATGGCACCATTCAACTTTGAAGTAGCTTCTAAAAAAGTAGATGGTACTACTTTTGACATGAGTATGAATGCGCTTAACAATGGTGAGAAAAAATTTGGCCTATCAGCAGAGGTGACCTTTACCGATAGTGATTTTAGCGACTTTACTTCTGAAGATATTGACAAAGCTACAGGATCAATGAGCTATGGCGATTTCAATATGCCTTTTACCGTTAACATCAAAGCATTGAATGATTTGTTGAATCCTAGCCAGACACAAATCAACGAAATGATCAAAGTAAGTGTAGAATACAAAGGCACCAAAATTGCTGATTTGGAATTCCAAGATGGCAGCACCAGCACAATCATCATTGTATACAAAGATGGTTCTAGAGAAGATTTGTACAGCGAGTACGAAACACTAGCAGAGCGTCTAGAAGTAGTATTCTCTGACTTCGTTACTCAATAAGTTTAGCCCAGAATAAAAATTCTGCGTCTAGCAAAAATAAACAACGCGTACAAAAGTATTTCCTTGTTCTGAAAGGTTACTTTTGTACGCTTTTTTATGATTTAAGTAGTCTTAAAAAAGTTTTCGTACTAAAAAACGATTCTTTTGCCCTAGCTCGGCGTTGAAAATACGCGCTTTAGCCCGCTAAAGCTTTGTTTTTCGCCTTGATCTAGACCAAAATCTCTCATTTTTCATTGTACGA
>JBGCDW010000260.1:0-30907 GCA_045105775.1 Aureispira sp. | reverse complement strand
GCATGTACACAATACGCACGGCCGTGCGTTTACACAAACATCCGTTGCAACAATCCTTTTTTGTATGCCTTCGTTTGTTCTATTTTTTCATTTACCGTGTTTATTTTGTCGTCTATTTTGGTTAAAAAATTGGCTATTTTGTTTTGTTCTCGTTTTGAGGGAAATTTAATCTTTAGGTTTTTAATTATCTGAGCAGATAAATTTCCTTGACCACCTTGTAGAAAGGTGGTGATAATTCTTTCTTTGTCAAATTTTAAGAATTGATATAAGAATTGTTTGTTTTCGCTAGTTTTGATACACAAAACAGCTTGATTAATTGCTCCTTTAATTTTTGAAATTGAAACTTCTCCACTTGTGCCTCCATAAAGTGCGTAAAGTAAATCTCCAACTTCGACCATCTTAGAAGAAGAATTATTTAATGCTTCCTGTGTAATAAATTGAAATACTTCGTTATCAGATATATTACCCGAGCCAATAAATGGAATATCTCCTTTGTAATATGATTTATTACTACTTGTCGGTGTACCACCTGAAAAAACTTCACAAACCTCCCCCAACGTCTTCACTTCCCACTCCGAAAAATCTGCTCCATTATCATCTTTAAACCGTATTTGCTGGCTAAAGATTTGTTGCATAATTCCTTTTTTGTACAATTCTAATGCAGTTTTCTTTTCTTGTAGTTGGGTTAGTTTTTTGTCTACAATGGAAAAGAAATGGGCTATTTTTTTTTGTTCGGGTAGGGTTGGGAATGGAAGTTTGATTTCAGAAAAATATTTATAACTAATCATTTTACCATCTCTAATCCCTTCTAATTTAGATTGTAATTGTTGAATGTATCTGTAAGACTTGAAATGACTTTTATAAAAATCTGCTTCCAATTCAATTGTTGGTCTTAAAATGATATATGCGGGACTACAGATGCCTTTATAGTTTGAGTATTCAATTCCTCCTTGAAAAGAACGTAAACTAATTATAAAATCGCCTTTTTCAACGACTTTGTAGGAACTCACACTTTTTTTTGTAACACTTATTTTGTAATTAATTAAATATCTTGGAATTGCGCCAAATTCTTGTGAAATAGCTAAAATTGGTAAATCTGAATTATGATTTTTATTCGAAATTTTTTCAAATAACTCATTTCCGTGTATTAATTCCCAATCCCCCTCAAACTCAGGAAAGCGAACCGCTGGTATTTTATTTTGTAGCTTGTCCATAATTTAAAACGGGGTATCAATATTTAATTCTTTACACAATGCCATCAGTTCTTTATCGGTTTCTTGCATACTGGTTTCTAATTTTTTTAATGTTTTAGAAACTTGTGCAATATCAACAGGCTCTTCTTCTTCAAAAGTATTTACATATCTTGGAATATTGAGGTTGTAATCGTTTTCGGCTATTTCTTCCA
This sequence comes from Aureispira sp., assembly GCA_045105775.1. Classification (GTDB taxonomy): domain Bacteria; phylum Bacteroidota; class Bacteroidia; order Chitinophagales; family Saprospiraceae; genus Aureispira. Next base: position 29,502 of record JBGCDW010000260.1, on the reverse strand, counting down.
AAGCAGCTACATAAGCGTATTTATCTACTGCTGCTCGGTTTTGGTAACTGCTTATTATTTTATGAATATCGGTCGCGCTTAATACATTCTGGGTCTTTACCTTTTCAAAATGTTGGCTACTGTCTATAAATAGAATATCATTCGGGTTTTCTCTACATTTTTTAAAGACCAAAATACAGGTGGGTATACTCGTACCGTAAAAAATATTGGCAGGCAACCCAATAACGGCATCCAAATAGTTGCGGTCTTCAATTAGATACTTACGTATATGCCGTTCTGCACCACCTCTAAACAACGCTCCGTGCGGTAAAACGAGTGCCATCGTTCCGTTTTCGGCCAAATGGTGAATCATATGTTGAACAAAGGCAAAATCGGCTTTACTCTTTGGGGCCAATCTCCCGTATTGGCTAAAACGATCATCACTTGTAAAAAGGGGATTGGCAGACCAATGGGCCGAAAATGGTGGATTGGCAACAATGGCTTCAAAACGCTCGTCAATATGTTGTGGATACTCTAGCGTATCTTCTTGTTTTATGTCAAATTTTCGGTAATGAATATCGTGTAAGATCATATTCATACGCGCCAAGTTGTAGGTGGTACGGTTTAGTTCTTGACCATAAAAGTTGCTTACACGTTCTACTTCCTTAGCGACGCGCAATAACAAGGAACCCGAGCCACAGGTTGGATCATAAACCGATTTTAGTTTGGTTTTGCCTATCGTAACTAATTTAGCCAATATTTTACTTACTTCTTGCGGGGTGTAAAATTCTCCTGCTTTTTTTCCTGCGCCACTTGCAAACTGCCCAATTAGATATTCGTAGGCATCTCCTAAAACATCAATTTCGGTGTGCTCTAATTTGAAATCAATTTGGTCTAAGTGCGAGAGCACTTTTGCAATAATTTCATTTCTGGCCTCTGGCGATTTCCCAAGTTTGGTAGAATTTAAGTCCATATCCTCAAACAGATTGTCAAAATCTTCTTCACTTTCCGTTCCCATGGTACTGAGTTGGATATTGGTCAGAATTTTTTGTAAATCTTCTAATATGAAATTTGAAACACCCTCTACCGTACTATTTCCTCTTTTGGCAATTTGACTAAATAATTCAGTCGGTTTTAAGAAGTAACCTAGTTTTTCAACCGCTTCTTCTTTTATGGCTTCAATGTATGCTTTTCCGTTTTTGGTATTTTCTTTTATGTCCGCAAACTGTATTCGGTCTGGTCTTAGAATATCATTGGCATAGATATTCATTTTTTCAGATAGATATTTATAAAAAATAAAGCCTAAAATATAATCTCGAAACTCATCCGCATTCATTTTTCCTCTTAGCGTATTGGCTATATTCCAGAGTTGTTGTTCAAGTTGTTTTTTTTGGTCTTCGCTCATTTATTTTAGTTTAGAAGTTGTTTAAATTTAGCCTAATGTCGCTAATGAAATCTAATTTTGCCCTACTCATCGTTAAAAATTAGTTCCATAGCGCTGCTATGAACCGAATTTTTGCCTTGATTAGAACCAAATTAGTACTCATTATCAACACCATCCCATTTTTAAACAACTTCTTTGTTTTATTCGTCTACAAGGTACATTTTTTGTTAAAGAAGTTGTCTAAAAACACCCAAATAGCTGTTAAATGCTAGTGCCTTTACAAGGGATGACCAAAACCGTACACCAAACAAGGTGTCAAGCACTCAACAGCACCTGACACCTTGTATTTTATCAACCGTATGACCTACTTTAAGACTACTTAATTAAGCTGTGCCAACAGTTTTTCGGCCACCAACTCCGAAGAAGCGGGGTTTTGACCCGTGATCAAATGACCATCTTCTACGGCATAAGGGTTCCAATCGGCTACTTTGGAATACAGGCCGCCATTGTTTTGGAGCATGTTTTCTACCAAGAACGGCACAATATCCGTTAAGGCAACGGCTGCTTCCTCTGTATTAGAAAAACCTGTTACTTTTTTGCCACTAACCAAAGGAGTGCCTTGGGCATCTTTGGTGTGTTTGAATACCGCAGGAGCATGACAAACCGCTGCAACGGGTTTGTTTTGATGGTAAAAATCCTCTATCAAAGCAATAGAATGTTGGTTTTCGGCCAAATCCCACAAGGGGCCGTGTCCACCAGGGTAAAAAATAGCGTCATAATCGGCCGCTTTTACGGTTTCCAAGGGTGCAGTATTGGCCAAAATTGCTTGTAATGCTGCATCATCATTAAAACGTAGGGTAGCAGGTGTTTGAAAATCTGGCTCATTGCTTTTGGGATCGATGGGAGGTTGGCCGCCCTTGGGAGAAGCCAAGGTGATGTCTACCTGTTGATCTTTTAGCAAGTAGTAAGGCGCGGCAAATTCTTCTATCCAAAAACCTGTTTTGGCACCCGTATTACCCAAATCTTCATGGCTTGTTAATACAAACAATACTTTTTTCATCTGTTTTTTTATTTATCATTTGATGTGTTGTAAATTGGTTCTTATGCAGTACAAATTTACAGGATGGATTGTTGCAAAAAATTACCGTAGGGTAATAAATATTCTGTGTATTTGTTCTAGCTAGAAAGGTGCCGCTCCTACGGAGCTATAAAGGTGTCGCTCCTACGGAGCTATAAAGGTGTCGCTCCTCTGGAGCTATAAAGGTGTCGCTCCTCTGGAGCTATGAAGGTGTCGCTCCTCTGGAGCTATAAAGATGTCGCTATGAAGGTGTCGCTCCTACGGAGCTAGAAAGGTGTCGCTCCTCTGGAGCTGTGAAGGTGTCGCTCCGCTGGAGTTTGTTTCTGTACTTCAAATTTTGTTATTTTTTGTACTTTTTGTCTAACAATTGGCTAGGTTTGGTGGATTGATATGCTTATTCAAAAAAAATGCTTTAGTATGCGCGAAGAATTGATTTATGAATCCATTTTTATTCCTTTGGATACGCCACAAAACGATGTGTTGCACGTCAAAAGAATTGTTGCGGCTTCTACCAAGTCCAAGCAAGAAGTGTCCCCCACAGCTCTTTTGGTACATGGGGTGATGGAAAGTGGGCGCATTTTTTACTCGTTGAATGGCAAAGGCTTGGCGGTGTATTTGGCTCAAAATGGTTTTGATGTTTTTGTGCCAGATCTGAGAGGAAAAGGAGAAAGCAGCCCTAAGGTGAATGCTCAATCTGATTTTGGACAAACAGAATATATTGTAGAGGATTTACCTGCCATTGCCCAGCATATCAAAACGATGAAAGGCCATTTTCCCAGTCATATGGTGGCGCATTCTTGGGGTGGGGTATTGGTATTGCCCTTTTTGCTTAGAAGGCCAGCAATGCGCGCAGCTGTCCAAAAAATGGTGTTTTTTGGTAGTAAGCGTAGAATCAGAACCAAGAGCTTGGAAAAGAGCTTAAAAATAGATTTGATTTGGAATTACGTGGGGAGAGGTGCCAGCAAATTGTTGGGCTATTTTCCGATTACCAAACTAGGCGTGGGCACCGAAGATGAGAGTCGCTTGTTTATGAAAGAATGCAATCAATGGGTGTACAGGGATGAATGGATTGATCGGGATCAATTTGATTATCAACTCGAATTTCAACGCCTAAAAAAAGAGCAAACCTACTTTCCACCTACCTTGCATGTGGCGGCTGTTAATGATACGGTGTTGGGCAATCCCAACGATGTCCAATTATTGATGCAGGAAGTGGACAATGCGACCGATGAATATCGTTTGTTATCCAAAGCCCATAACAATGCACACGATTACGGACACAACAACATGCTGACCCACAAAGATGCGGTCAAGGATCATTTTCCAGCCATCTTAGATTGGTTGGTGTGGTAGGGGCACAAGATCTTGCGCCCCACCACACCAATCAAAATTTTAGTATTCTATCCCTTTCTTGCCCAACAATTCTGTAAAATAAGCCTTGCTCGTTTTCCCAACAGAAGGAAGTACATATTCATCCTGTATCAAGTTCCAGCAAGTCAGGTGTGCCATCAAATTGACCTCTGCGGCATCCAAATGCAGTTGTTTCCCAGTGGAATAATTGGGGAAGGTCTTAAACTGTTTGGAATGTTTGTTTAATTTTTCCTGCAATTCAGGAGTCAGTTGATTCCACCAATTTTCAGCATTATTCAAATAGACCCAAACAACGGTCACTTCCTCGCCAGCATCTACCTCAAAAATAGCATTTTCAACGGTGGTGAGTTGTTGAGCATAAATAACAGGGCCACCCGCCTGTTTGGCCTCCCACAATCCATTTTGCACGGCTGCAAAGGCTTCGCTAGGAAACACTTGGTTGTTTTGGAATCCAGCATTGGCCGCCGAGATTTTTCCTGCATCTTTGTACGGTACATAATGGGCACTATCACCAAGAGGCATGTAGCCAAACAAAGCCGCCACCTGATAATCTACAAAGATGATCCCATTGTCTTGCTGCACCAAATCTTCTGCGGCATGTACAAAAGCCACTACAGTCGATACTTTTCTAGTTAGCAAGGCATTAACGCCCGTGTCTTCTATATTGCCACCATCGGCAAACCAATTGACGGCGGCCTGATTGCGTGGCTCCTCCAAATGAGCAACAGGCCAATAATGGTATTTGGGAATGAAGGCATCAAATGCTGGTTTGCTTGCCTGAAAGCTTTCTGCAAAGGTAGCACTGCTCAAACCAACGATATCTGACAAGGCAAAACGAGCCGCTTCTCTAGCAGCTACCACACCCTTTTCTGTTTTCTTTTGCTCTTTGCTGCCAAATGAAAAAGGTGCAATAGAGCCTCCGCCAATATCTCGGCCATCGATTCCTTTGCCCAAAAAGGTGCCTCGAATTCCCATGCCTAAGGGCGTAGATTCTACAGGCAAAAGTGTTGCTCCCTGATCTGTTGTTTCAAACATGGCCGTATTCATAATCAAAAACGGCCGCTTTTTTTGTACAAGATAAAAATCAGAAAGACGGAGTTGTGGGTTCAAATCAATGAGTCGCTGTGCCGACGTTTCATTGAGGGAATAATACTTGGAGGGTTTGCCAAAATTGTCCACATCTTTGGGGTCGTCGTATACCTTAGACAAGCCATAAGGAGCCAACACCAACTGTCCAATGGCTCTGGCCCATGCCTGATCTAGGGGATAATGGTATTTTGCTTTTTGTTCTATGGCTGTTGCCCCTAATTTTTCTAGTCCTAAGCGGCCAGGGACATGCCCCATGTTGTTGGCGGTCAAATAATTGAGATTGGCTGCATTGGCATCGTTGGCATCGCCCCAATACAATTGACTCGGATCAAGGACGGCTTGTCCTAAAAAATCCTCATCGCTGATAGAGGTGGGCAAATAGGTATACAACGACGAAGCCCAGCAGCCGCCTGATACCGCAGAAATATAACGAATGTTGTTCATGACACCCAAGTCGGTCAATCCACGATATTCTCCCAAAGCAGCGGTCAAGGCTCTAGATCCTCCGCCACTAAATGCCACGCCAATATTGCCAGTACTAGAGGCCGAAACGACGGCCTGTTCGTCTTCAGAAATATAAGCGTTGCCACTCAGTTCTGTATACGTGGTTTTCATTGGGACATAATCAAAGACTTCTTTTTTGGCAAAAAAGATAAAATAAATCAGTGCAGCAATAATGGCTACACCCAATAAGGTATAGAGTAAGTATTTCATTGATTGGTGGTTTGGTGTTCTAATATTCTTTACTCTAATGTAATAATCTTTGGGTATACGCCCAAAATAGATTTGTTCCTTGTGATGATGTCTATTGAAGTTAAAAAGGAGCAGTTATTTTTTTGTGAATTGGTTTTGAGGAAAAATAGGGCATGTTTTTACAGGTGTAAAAAAAAAGCACACTTCCTTTTGGAAGCGTGCTTTTTAAAAATAGCTTAAAAAAACTCAAAAATCTTACTCATAACTATCCTTATGCACAGCCTTAATCGCTCTACCAGAAGGCTCATTGACTGCACTAAAGGCAGCATCCCATGCTAGGGCAGTAGGCGTACTACAAGCAATAGAAGGCACAGAGGGCACGGTTGAGGCCGCACCATCAGAAGGGAAGTGCTCTTCAAAGATGGTTCTGTAATAATATTCCTCTTTGTTGAGGGGAGGGTTGATAGAGAATCGAAAGGCTCTTTGAGCCATTTGTTCATCCGTTACGTTTTCCTCTACCACCTGTTTCAAGGTATCAATCCAGCTATACCCAACACCATCTGAGAATTGCTCTTTTTGTCTCCAAGCAACACTTGCTGGGATGTAATCCTCAAAAGCCTTACGCAAAATCCATTTTTCCATTTTTCCATCAGCTGCCATTTTATCTTTGGGGTTAATGGTCATGGCAATATCCATAAATTCCTTATCTAAGAAAGGAACACGCCCCTCAACGCCCCAAGCCGCCAGTGATTTGTTGGCACGGTTGCAATCGTACAAGTGCAGTTTGTCCAATTTTCGTACGGTTTCTTTGTGGAATTCTTCGGCATTGGGTGCTTTGTGAAAGTACAGATACCCCCCAAAGATTTCGTCGGCACCTTCGCCCGATAAGACCATTTTGATGCCCATAGACTTGATCACACGCGCCATCAAATACATGGGAGTAGAAGCTCTAATAGTGGTTACATCATAGGTTTCCAAATGATAAATCACATCTCTAATGGCATCCAAACCTTCCTGAATGGTGAAGTGAATTTCGTGGTGTACGGTTCCAATATGTTTGGCGACTTCTCTAGCATGTTTTAAATCTGGAGAAGATTTGAGCCCTACCGAAAAAGAGTGCAATTGCGGATACCAAGCTTCCTTCAAATCATTGGCTTCTACGCGTCTGGAAGCGTATTTTTTGGCAATGGCCGAAATGATCGAAGAGTCTAAGCCACCAGAAAGGAGCACGCCATAAGGCACATCCGACATCAATTGTCTGTGTACCGCTTCTTCCAATTCTTTTCTCAATTTTTGGATGTCTGTTTCATTGTCTTTAACCGCAGCATAGTCCATCCAATCGCGCTTGTACCATTGCTTTAGTTCTTCTTCTTCGCTAGATAGATAATGGCCTGGAACGAATGTTTCTATTTTTTTGCACACGCCTTCCAAGGATTTTAATTCGGAGGCAACATAATAATTGCCTTCTTGATCCCAACCTTGGTATAAAGGAATGATGCCCATGTGATCTCTAGCAATCAGGTAACAATCCTTTTGTTTGTCATACAAAGCAAAGGCAAAAATACCATTCAAATCTTCAAGAAAGTCTATGCCTTTTTCTTGGTACAAGGCCAAGATAACTTCACAGTCCGACTCGGTTAGAAATTCGTATTTATCTTTGAGTTCTGCTCTAATTTCTTTGTGGTTATATATTTCGCCATTAACTGCAAGAATCAAATTACCATCTTTGCTAATCAAAGGCTGTCCTCCTGATTTGGGGTCAACAATGGCTAGTCTTTCGTGAGATATAAGTACTTTGTCCGTGCAATAGATTCCAGACCAATCAGGCCCTCTATGGCGAATTTTTTTAGACATCTCTAGAATCTGTTGCCTAAATTCTTTGTCGTTTTTTTCTCTTTTAAATAGTGCTACGATTCCACACATGAATTATTGATTTTTTTTGGTGATGTTTAAACAACTCAGCTAGAAATGTTTATAAAATAAACTTCATGCAATACCCTGATATTCTACCAATATACAGGGGTTAAATCAATCCTAAAGCCCCGCTTCCTAACTCATATTGCTTTAAATAAGATGGCAATATAGGCAAGAATTATTGCTCCTACTATTTTAATAGCACCTTTTTTGGTAGCAGACTACTTGAACGTTATTATTAGACAAAGCTCTTGAATTATCGCTGCTTTTTCGGCCTCAAGCTTGTTCTTATAATTCAAATAATGTTGGTGAATTTCTTGGATAGACAAACTATCGAGTGGTACGGTTTTCAAAAGGTACCGTTTGCATCTGTAATTTTCCTAAAGTCTAATTTTACAATTAGGGAGCATTTTTTTTAATTCCGCAACATTTTGCGAATCAATGGGAGATGCTTTTGCGTCAATGACTAGTAGCTGTTTCAATTTGCCCAGTTCTAGAGGGAGCTGCCGCAAATCCGTATTTTTACCTACGGTAATGCCTCGAAGGCCAGTAATTTTTTTAATAGAAAGCGGAATTTGAGTCAATTCATTCTTATGTGCATAGAGCTCTTCAAGCTTCGTTAGTTGACCAATGTTTTCGGGCAATTCTTTTAAGGCATTAGAGCTAACATCCAAAACTCTTAACTGCACCAAGTTGGAGAGGGTGTTTGGTAAAACAGTTAATTTGTTTTTGTACAAATTCAATTCTTCCAACTGTTCTAAATTGCCGACAGAGGCGGGCAACGATTGGAGTTGTGTGTTTCTAATGGTAAGCTTTCGCAAATTCTTAAACTGCCCAATTGTGCTGGGCAATTCTACCAATTTTCTATCATTTAACTCTAAACTATACACGGAGTCAGGTTGTTCCAAGGCTTCTTCCCAAGAGTCGTAATAGCCTGCCTCTAGTTCTTCAAAAAGAAAAGATTCGTCAAAATCGTCAAAATCTTGATCGTCCTGTGCTAATATAGTTCCAACAAAGAAGAAACCAATTAAAATCAACAATTTATCCATAGTATTGGGTGATTAAGTATGTGATAAGCGTGTATCAGGGGTAATATATTCTTTTAGAAAAGCATTAACAAAAAAATACGATTAAAAAGCACTATGAGTGCTTCTTAATCGTATTCTTATGTATTCTGATAGTATGATAGAGTTAATTATTCAGCCATAGCTGCAAAAGCTTGATCCAAATCTGCTTTGAGATCATCAATGTGCTCAATGCCCACACACAGACGAATCAAATCTTGTGTGACCCCTGCTTTTGCTTGTTCCTCTTCGGTGAGTTGGCGGTGTGTGGTGCTGGCTGGATGACAAGCCAAGGATTTGGTATCGCCAATGTTGACCAAACGCTTGAACAAACCGAGTGCATCATAGAATTTAACAGCTTGTTCATACCCCCCTTTGATGCCAAAAGTTAGGAGAGAAGAAGGGGTGCCATTGCAATATTTCTGCGCCAAATCGTGGTATTTGCTACTAGGCAAACCGCCATATTGTACCCATTCTACCTGCTCGTTGGCTTCCAAATATTGGGCTACAGCCAAGGCATTTTCACAATGTCTTTCCATGCGTAGTGGCAGTGTTTCTAGTCCTTGCAAAATTTGAAAGGCAGACAGCGCAGCCAAGCAAGAACCTGTATTGCGCAAGGCAACGGTACGTGCTCTAGCAATGTAGGCCGCAGCTCCCATCGCTTCGGTATACACTACCCCATGATAACTTGGTTCAGGTTGAGAAAATTGAGGGAAGCGATCGGCATGTTTGGCCCAATCAAATTTACCACTGTCAATAATAATCCCAGCAATGGTCGTTCCATGTCCACCCACATATTTGGTCAAGGAATGCACCACAATATCAACTCCGTGCTCAATAGGTCGAATCAAGGCAGGGGAGGCGACGGTATTATCACAAACGACAGGAATACCCTTGGCATGTGCCGCCTTGGCAATGGCTTCTAAATCACAAATATTTCCAGCAGGATTGCCAATACTCTCACAATACACACCTTTGGTTTTGTCATCTACCAACGCCATCAAATCCTCGGCACTGTCGCTTTTGGCAAAACGAACTTCTATACCCATTTGGGGCAGCATGTGTGCAAAAAGTGTATACGTTCCACCATATAATTGTGGGGTAGATACAATATTATCACCTGCTGCTGCTAGGTTGATAATGGCGTAATGAATGGCCGCACTTCCTGCACTAACTCCCAAGCCTGCAATTCCTCCTTCCATGGCTGCCATACGCTGTTCTAGCACATCAACCGTCGGATTCATGATTCTACTGTAAATATTTCCAGGTACCGCCAAGTTGAATAAGTCTGCTCCATGTTGGGCATTATCAAACTCATAGGCAACTGTTTGGTAAATAGGTACAGCTACCGCTTTGGTAGTAGGTTCTGTTGAATAGCCAGCGTGAATCGCCAGAGTTTCCTTTTTCATACAAAATTTTTTGCTTAGATATTTTTATTAAAAGTCTTTTTTGGTCTTATTTGACTCTTTTATCCTTTTCACTAAGATGAAAATTTTTCATTAGAAAAGCATCATATTTACGTAGATATTTAATTTTTTGGTTAAAGTGCTTGAAGAGGCATGTTTTTCATTTTGTAATTCAATAGACCTTATTGCGAAACGAATGGTATCAAGTTCTTAGAGCGTGTTGACCCTACATTCTTACTATATTTTATCTCGGCGTTGAGCCTGACTATTCGATACACCGTATCAAATAGATCAGATCGCTCTGCGAGTGCTTGTGAGCTCACTTCGTTTGGTTCATTAGCGACATTAGGCTATTCTTAAACAACTTCACTGTTTTAAGAACAATATTTTTTTGCCCTAGAGTCAGAATATTTGATTTAATAGCAAAAGACAGCATTATTTATTGTCTTATATTTGCCAACTCTGCTTCCAATGCTGCTTTAGCATTCATTTGAGCGGTATTTAAGGCACCATTTAGCAAATCATTTTGCTCATAAGGATCATTGCCCAAGTTATACAATTCCTCATTGCCATTGGCATTTTTAATTAATTTGTAAACGCCATTGCTGATTGTCCAGCTATTATTGTTGCCACTGTCCATTTCAGCATACTGATAATTTCTGATGGTCGTAGTTTGAGAAAGCAAGGCTTTGAAACTTTGGCTGTTGTGAATTTGCTCTATGGAAATGCCTGCTATTTCGGAGAGGGTGGCAAACAAATCTGAGCTGGTAATAAGGTTGTCATCCGTGCCCGTTCTAGATACTCCTTTGCCTGTTACAAAAAATGGCACATTAATTCCACCTTGATACAAGGTGCCTTTTGCATTGGAATTGTCATAAGGTGCTTGTGCTACTTGCATGGGCGTACCATTATCCCCCATAAAAATAATGATGGAGTTGTCGCGTTCCTCTTGAGGCATACTATTTAATAAGCGTCCAATTTCAAAATCCATGGCTTCAATGGCTGCCATGTAATACGGCATATCATTCATGCCAGCGGTGTAGGGAGGCAAATTGCCTTGTGTGTGCATGCTGTCTGGGGGCAAGTGAAAGGGCGTGTGTGGGGCATTGTAAGCCAACCACATAAACCAAGGTTTACTTTGGTTATCAATCCAATCTATCGCCAAATTGGTGAACTTGCTGGTCGTATATTCTGTAACCGTACTTGTATTGCCATCTTCTGTGAAGGTCCAATTAAAATAATCTTGAACACCACCAGTTATCAACCCTGCATAATAATCAATGCCCATCGTTTCTGGATTAAACGTTCGATTATTGCCCGACAAATGCCATTTGCCCACTATTGCTGTCGCATAGGTGTTATCAGTATTGTCATTTATATACTTTTGCAAGGTCGTTTCATTGGTAGACAAGGCATCTGTGGCCCATTTTACGCCTGTGCTATAGCCATATTTGCCTGTAAGAATAGAGGCTCTTGTCGGGGAACAAGTAGGATATGACCAAAAATTATTAAACGAGAGTCCGCTGTTTCGCAAGGCATCTAGATGGGGCGTGTTGGGTTTGATACTGCCCTCTGCATAACCACGCAGGGCATCCTTGCCCAAATCGTCTGCAATAATCAATAAAATATTTGGCGCAGCTGGATTTTGTACAATGGGGAGTTCATCACCATTTTTACAACTCCACAAGAAGAGTATCGTTAATAGGCAACCAATTTTTATGTTTTTCATAGCAATTTTTTTTTGAATGTACATAACTAAGACGACTGCTTTGGTGGAAGGTTTAATGGAGGGTAAAAAAAATGGTTGCCCCGTGAAAGGCAACCATATTATTATTTTTATTCGAACCAACTTACTTAGCTTGTTGCTCTTTCCATTCTTTTACGATGGCGGGCAATGCTGCGCCTTTTTCTACAAATAGGAGCGAGGCCGAATTCATGCAATACCTCAAGCCTGTGGGGGCTGGGCCATCATTAAATACATGCCCCAAATGGGAGCCACTGCCACTGTCCACCACCTCTACACGAACCATACCGTGGCTTTTGTCTGCAATCTCTATAACAGCATCTTTATCAATGGCTTTGTAAAAACTCGGCCATCCTGTACCCGATTTGAATTTGTGTTCGGAGCTGAACAAGGGTTGCCCTGTAGCGGCCGAATAGTAAATGCCTTTTTTCTTATTGTCCCAATAGGCTCCCGAAAAAGCATACTCTGTTCCCTGTTGGCGCAGTATATAAAATTGCTCTTTAGAAAGTATTTTTTTCCATTCTTCCTCTGTTTTCTGAATGGGGTAGGTTTGCTTTTCGGCTGTTGAGGCTGTTTCTTTGGAGCTAGAAGTGGTCTGACAAGAACCCGTTACAAATGCAAGTGTAAGAATTAGAAAAAGTGATAATCTCATAATTTTTGTTTTCTTTTGATAATCAAAAAGTTAAGTTGTTCATTTGGCAAAATCATGGATTGGTATAAGGTGTCGTAATAAACGGGTTGTTGGGGGCTGATTCTTACTATAACACATAACAAAAAAAAGACCAATGTTGAATGAAATGTTGCTTTATGATTTTCTTAATTTTGATAGATTGTTGGATGGGCTGTACTTGATGGGTAACCCCCGAAGATGGATGCCGCTCCTATGGAGCTTAAACAGTATTTAGTATTGTTTATTGATCTTAAATTCCAAGGAATGTTTTACGGTCTTCCATTCCCGATCAATGATTGAAAACACAACCGTATCTCTTAAATTGCCTGTTTTATCCAATTTGTGATTGCGTAAAACCCCGTCTTGTTTGGCACCCAACTTGGCAATGGCTGTTCTGGAGGGCAGATTGTGCCAATGGGTTCTAAATTCCACAGCAATGCACTGCAAGGTTTCAAAAGCATATTCCAACAAGAGATATTTGCACAGGGTATTGATGCCTGTTTGCTGGGCCGATTTTGCATACCAAGTATGTCCAATTTCAATTCTTTTATTAATCGCATCTGCATGCATCAATCGGGTGGTGCCCACTACTTGCTGGCTCTGGGTATTCACTACCGCAAAAGGCAAGGATTGGCCTTGGGCCAATTCTTCTAGTGCTTGGGTAATGAACGGCTCGACCTGCTGGGGGGCTGGGGCAGCGGTGTACCACAATTGCCATAAGGCACCATCTTGCACGGCATGGCGGATGCCCTTGGCATGTGCTAGGCTTAAGGGTTCTAGTTTTACCTTGCCTCTTGCTAATTCAATGGGATGTAGCCATTTGTTCATTTGTTGTTGTTTTTGGGTAGAGGTATAAAGCAACCTAAAAATATTCTTTACAAACAATTAGATAAGCACTATAATACAAAAAAAGACGCATGGTTTTTAGAAAAAGGGTAGTGGTTGTCCCCAGTTAGGATTGTATACAGTCATTATCATACAAAAAAGACAAGCTCCAAATGAAGCCTGTCTTATAGATAATGTTTTAACTGCTAGAATTTAGCCCATTTTTTTACCTTCCCAGTTGTTCATCCATCATTTGGAAGAATGCTACATCTGTCATTTTCTTTCGATTGTCTAAGATCAATTTTGCATCATCTCCTGCACGGTACCTCAATTGGTCACTTCCATCGGTTACCGCTGTGTAGATGACTTCGGCGACCAAATTGGCTGGAGAAACCGTGTTGTTGGGATTTTGCCATTGTTTCATTAAGGCAGCAGTAAGAGGTTGGTATGCTTCAATATTTCCAGCTTGGAAATCAAAAGAACGCCCTCCAAAGTCGGTTGCAATAAATCCTGGCGCTACAATTTTGACCTTTACGCCAAGTTCTTTCATTTCATAACGTAAGGATTCTGAAATACCTTCTACGGCAAACTTGGTTCCGTGGTAGAGTGCACCCATTGCAAAGGTCATTTTGCCACCAATAGAGGAGATATTGACAAGCACTCCATTTTGGTTGGTTCTAAAATGTGGAGTAATGGCTCTGGTTACGTCTATCAATCCAATGACATTGGTATTGAATTGCTTGATGATATTTTCTCTTGGGAAAACTTCTAATGGGCCGTAGGCTCCATAACCTGCATTGTTGACCAGAGCATCAATTTTGCCAAATTTTGCAATTCCATTCTGAATGGCTTGATTTATTGATTCCAAATCAAGCACATCCAAATGTTCCACTTGCACATTGTCTAGCTCTGTCAAGGTGGTTTCCTTTTCGGGAGCACGCATGGTGGCAATAACATTCCACCCTTGTTTTTGAAAGTGAATAGCTGTGGCTTTACCAATACCGCTACTTGCGCCCGTTATTAATATAGTTTGTTTCATTGTTTAATCTTTGTTTAGGGTTAGCAAATTATCCACGCCATTGGCTGTATAAATCATTTTGGTGGTTTCTTGTAGTGTTTTATTGTATTGCTCAATGGGTTGTTTCAAACCTGAAAAATCGACTACTGTTCTAAAAGGTTTTTGGCCAAATGGGGTGTTTACTAGCTCTAGAACAGCCTCTGCTACTCGTGCAGGTCGTTGTTGAGGGAGAGATTCAACATAAGCGACATACCCATTGAGCGCGCTTTCTGGTAGGTGGGCCATTTCACCATACTCGGTTAGTTTTTCTGCATCACTTGGCGTTATCATCGTGTTCATAAAACTGGTAGGATAGCCCCCAGGTTCTACAATACAAGACTCAATTCCAAAACCCGAAAGTTCTGCTCTGTAACCTTCTGCCAAGGACTCTAAGGTATATTTAGAAGCAGCATATAAGGCAAGAAAAGGTGTAGTAACTCTTCCAATACAACTAGATGTATGGATGATCGTCCCTTTTTCTTGCTTTCTTAGATGGGGTAAAACAGCTCTCATCAGGCGTTGAACGCCAAATACATTGACATCAAATATCTTTTGAAAATCATCAGGGGTAAAGCATTCAAGGATTCCATTGGCTCCAATACCTGCATTGTTAAAAACAGTATCGAGTCCATCCATCCATTCAATGGCTGTGCTAACGCCTGCTGTTACGCTATTTTCGTTTGTCACATCCATTTCGACTAATGCAACACCTTTGGCTTTTAATTCATTGGCAATAGCCTCATTTTTGCCTTTTTGAGAACGCATGGTTCCTACAACTTGATGCCCATTTGCTACTAATTGCAGACAAGTCAAACTCCCAAATGCCCCACTTGCTCCTGTAACTAAAATTTTATGTTTCATTGTTTTTAATTTAAATGTCCCTTAAAAGATTTTTACCTTTTTTCTACTTCAACTTTTAATTCTTGGTTAAATGTAGTAAAGTGATTGACAGCTCCAAGAGCCAAGCCTTCTGTAGTAAAGTAGCCGTTGGTATCTACGCCTTTATAAGTATCGGTTTGAATAAACTTTGTTTGTGTGGCAGAGATTGCTTCTACTCGGTAAAAATGATTGTCAGCAATGGCATTGGAACCAGCAATGGGGTCTGACCATCCAAATTCAACCCCCTCTGTATAAATTAGCGTGTGCCTGTATGGGCCATTGCCAAAACCATCAAAATAAAGGTAAGCGTCAACCGTTGCTCCATTGCCGATACTATTGCCTCCAATAAGCTCAAGGCCAAGAAAGGTTGTGCTCCAACCTGTCCCTACGCCTAGTGTATAGCTATTCCAATCCGTGAGGACATTCCAAACTTTGGATGTAGGTGCATTAATGATAATTTCAGAATAAATACTGTGGTGGTTATCGCCGTGTTTGGTAACGGTATAAAACTCCCCTTCTAGTACGACTTCATCTGTAGTGGTGTCATCGGGATCAAGCCCCTCATTTTTGGAACAAGAAGTGATGGCTCCCCATAAAATCATAAACAGAAACAAGTAATTTAGCTTTTTCATTTTCTTTGGTTTTTAATGTTTGAACGATTTGATAAAACAAATATCTATCAAATTAAAAACCTGCATACACACAAAAAGCAGCTAGTTAAACACAAATCGCAGAAAGACGCAATGGTTAAAACTGAATGTTATATTTTGCCTCAAATTGCTGAGGAATACTTGCTTTGTCTTCGCCTAAATTTTGGCGCAAATCTATTTCAATGCCTCTGGCTATGGTCGAAATAGGTACATCATTGGACGTGCCTTCAAAGGGATTTTCGCCTGTTCGCCCTATTCTTTCCATGGTGTGAAAAATCCATGCAACAATCACATAAAATGGAATGCTAAACCAAACAAATAAATTACCAATGAGTGGATAGCTGCTGGCAAATTGTTGGCCTATTTCTTCAAATTGGGGAATGAGCCCCAAGGGAAGGAGCAAGATAAAAATCCACATGAAATAGTGGTTGAGGGTGGCAAATTGTCGGGGATAGGGAAAGTTTTTGATGCGTTCACTTTTGCCTTGCAAGGTAAATAACTCTTGCACAATGCCCTCTAGTTCCAAAAATGAAAACTCCCAAATTGCGCCTTGTTCTTTTAGTTTTCTCAAATGGTGAGATTGTAGATAGAGTAAAGCTGTTTGTTTGTTGTTTTTGTCTAGCACATAGGCCAAATCACTTTCAGAAAGATAGGATTTTAGGTCTGTCTCTAAGGAGGATTCTCGTTCAGGAGGTTGGATGCCCCATTCTGTATCTGTTTTGTTACTCATAATGGTTTCCCAAGGTTTGGGCATACGCATGGCATGGCGCAAGGCCGTCATCCAAGCAATGTGCCGATAAGTGAGGGTTTTTATTTCATGCTGAATTTTTTCCTCCGATAAGGAGAGGTCTGTGTGTTCATTGGTGACCATATCTTGTACGTACATGCCAAAGGTTCTGGAGGTATTGACAATTCCACCCCAAATTTTTCGAGCTTCCCAAATTCTTTCATAAGCCGAATTGTTCTGAAAACCGATTACAAAAGCAACCGCAGTACCAATGAGTGCCAAGGGAGTCCAAGGGATTTTGAGCCAGTGTATTTTAAGAAAATAAAACAAGGCTACCCAAGCAATAGCGATGAGTAAAAAGAGCAAAAATTCAAATCGTGTCCATACGGCTAATTCAATAAAGGAGTATCTTTTTTTTGTTTGCATAATTTAATTTAGTTGTCGGAATTCTTGTGGAGTTTTACCCGTTTTTTGTTTGAATAATCTACCAAAATAGTGTGGGTAATTGAAGCCAAGTGTATAAGCAATGCCACCGATTGAATCGTTAGAACGAAGTAGCAAAGATTTGGCTTTGTTTATAATAAAATCATTGATGTGATCTTTTGCTGAACGGCCTGTTTCTTTGGCGAGCAAGTCGCTTAAATAACTGGCTGATAAATGACAATGATTTGCCAAATATTGAATGCTTGGTTGTCCCTGTTCGAGAAATTTATTTGCTGAATAATACTCTTTTAGAAGCAGCTCAACCTTGGAAACAATATCAATATTGACTGCTGAACGCGTATTGAATTGGCGTTCATAGAATCGTTTGCTGTAATTAAGTAATAGTTCAATATTAGAAACCAACACTTGTTGGCTATGGTTATCTATGCGTTCTTGTATTTCCTCTTTAATCAATCGAACAATTTGATTGAGGGTGTTTTGCTCCTTTTTGGAAAGGTGCAGGGCTTCGTGTACTTCATAATTGAAGAAGTTATACGAATCAATGGTTGAACCAAGCGGAGTGTTTCGGATGAGGTCTGGATGAAAGTAAAGCATCCATCCTTTTACTTGATTCAATTTTTGTGGTTTTTTTACCGTTATAATTTGTTGTGGTGCCGTAAAGATCAAAACACCATCATCAAAATCGTAACTGTTTCGACCATAATCAATACCGCAGTTGGAGTCTTTTAGAGCAATACAGTATAAGTCTGATGAAAATCGTTTTCCAACAGTCTCTTCCCCGTACGCTAGTTTTTGAGTGTTTAATATGGTTAATAGAGGGTGTGTAGGTTTGTCTAAGCCAAATACAGCCCGAATTTCAATAATTGATTTGGAATGAATGATTGGTTCGTTCATGTTAGATTTTTTTTTAAAATTACATGGATAAGCTGTAATTCTTTAACACAAATCGCTTAGAAATTAACACATTTGGGGGAAGGGGAGAGCGGTATGTGTTGGTAGATTGTACTAAAAATAGCTTATTGGATAGCTTTGACGGGCAATCTGTGTATTTTTTATCAAACACTTAAAGGTAACATCATATATGGTATTTGCTGTTTTTATTTTTATTTTTTCTTAAAATCATGACTTTTTAGAGATTTTTTTGTGGTTATCCAAATCTAATTCTTTGCTATATCGTATTCTTGATGAGCATTCGCAGTGTTTTTGAGCTGCTCTAGGTTTGTCATGATCGCTGGTGTTTATTCTTCTATAAGTTCCAAGATAAATTGATTGACAATGTTTTTTCTTGTTATATGTGCGTCGTGGCCTGTATGGGGCAAAATAAGCAAATGACTATTGGGAATGGTTCGATGTAGGTAAACTTGATGTTCAATTTTTATAATGTCGTTTTCCCCTGCAATAATGAGTACAGGACAGCTTATTTTTTGCAAATCTTTGTCCATTAAATTAGGCTCGTTTAGCCAAAGTTTTTGCATCTTTTTGACAAAGGTGGGGAGCTTTTGAGGAGCAGGACAATTGGGGAAGGTGGCTTGGAGTTCGGTAGCTGTTTGTGCTATATCCATGTTTTGGACCCATTCAATATCAGAGGGATATACTGCTGTGCTGTCGGGCACACTATTGCTGCCTATAATGACGAGATTCTTTACCTTTTCGGGATGTTGCTCGGCCAGTACCAGCCCTGTGATGCCGCCATCACTAAAACCAATAACAAGGGCACTATCTACACCCAATGCTTCTAAAACAGCATACGTATCTTCAGCAAAGAGTTCATAGCTGAATTTTTTATGATTAAAGGTCGATTTTCCGTGCCCTCTGGTCTCTAGGGTGATGATTCTGTATTTGTTGGCAAATGCCTCAAATTGGTGCTGAAAGTGCAGGTCACTGGTTCCAAACCCTCCATGCAAAAAAAGCATGGGTGTTCCTTTTCCAGTTTCTTTATAAAACAAACGAACGCCATTCACTTGTATATAGCCAGACTTAAATGAAATGCGTTCACTTGGGTTGGAAGGTGGTTGAGCAAGTGTGGCGTAAGAAAGGCTGGTTATGATCAAAATAAGCTGCCCTATAAGGCTTAATAGTCTTTGTGATGGTGGGGTTTTCATTTGTTGATTTAAACAAAATCAGAGAAAAAAAATCATTTTAAGTGGTTTCTTTGAGAAAGAAATTGATGTCCTTTTAATTCTTTTTTTTCTCTCTTTCTGTGTTGAATAAACTATAACCAATTCCTATACCTAACCAAACTTGGTTTCTATAAACCCAGTGTTTATTGGGTTTGCCATATAAAAAGTCTATTCCAGTATAGAGGCCAAATTGAAAACTATTGACATCAAATACGAGCCCTAAATGGGGAGAGAATGATGCAACAGATGTATTTGAGTTGACCAAACCTTTGGTGGTCATACTGTCCACTGCAACAGCAGCTATTGTAAATCCAAATAAACCATTTATTGCATATTTATTGTTTTTGCCAAACGAGTATTTGTAGCCCCCCGATAAACCTAGACTTAGATTACCTTCAAAGCGAAAATAACGAGGATCTTCTCCGGTACCACCATTACCAAATCGGAGTTTAGCTGGAATGGTTGGAATCCCAACAGTAAAACTGTGCTTAGTTATTTTTTTTTCACAAATAGTATCAAAATCTTTAAATGGTATAAAAAAGTAAAGTTTAAGGGAGGGTTTGGCTTGTGTTTTTATTGTTCCATCTGCATTTTTAACTTCATCTATGGCTTTGGTTTTTGCAAAACGCTCGTTTAAGTAGTTTTGTCTATCAGAGGGTTTAAACAGAGGTACTTTTATTACATAACCAGTTGCTGTCATAGCCTCAACAGTCACTATAAATGTTCTCTCTAGCGCGGCTGGTGCTTTCGTAAGGTTAGCTCCAACAGCATCACATTGTTTAGCAAAATAATTTTGTTTCATAACAAAAGATTTTCCTAAATTTTCAGCGTCTTGTGCGGATGTTATCCCTATAAATAAATATAGAGATAAAATTATTAGTCCTAGTTTCATGGTTGTTGTTGTTTATTTGTGTAATTTTTTTAGTGGAGCGTGAAGCTGTTTTATACAGTTTTTAATACCTACTA
This sequence comes from Aureispira sp., assembly GCA_045105775.1. GTDB lineage: Bacteria > Bacteroidota > Bacteroidia > Chitinophagales > Saprospiraceae > Aureispira. The sequence continues at coordinate 9,442 of JBGCDW010000260.1, read as the reverse complement.
TAATACAAAAAATAACGCATACTTAAACAATAGCTGGATTAAAATAGATATACCAAAGCTAAAATAAATATAAAAACAACTACTTGATTACTAATGAAATACGAAGATGTTTCAATAAAGTGGAATTTTTAAATTTTTGTTTATACACCTTTAATGTATTCAAAAAAATAAATTAAAATAGAATGAATTCAAAAATACCCCACTTATTGGCAGGCCAAGCCCTTCGCCTTTTAGGCGTTTTGCTATAGGGCGTATTGGTGATAGTGTGTTTACTTACTAACAAGGCTCTCTTTTATTTCAATAAGTTTTACGAGTATTCTCTCAAGAGTACCCTCAGGTCTAATGTACAAACCCCTCATAGCAACTTTACCTCTCATTGTTTTTTGATTCTTAGGTGGAATAGAGGGGTAGGCATTTTGGGCATATTTACTCAATGTAATGCTTTTGAATTGTAGATTTAGATGATCCCAAGTTGTTTTTTTGTTAAGCAATGTTGCTTTTTCTGTATCCACTGCTTCAATTTTATACTCTTCCCAAAACATTTCAATTTGGATGGGTTTTATTAACTTGCCCAGTGTCTGTCCATCCAATTCAATCCACCAACCCTGACTTCTTCCATAGTTGGATTGGTTTAGTTGTATAGCAGCTTGGATTTTATTTTTTATACTTTGAAGCACATCATTGTTATTAGTCTGGAATAAATTAGTCTTGTAGCTCTAACCATTACTTCACACAGGCTTTTTGTAAGTTGATTTGTCTTTGATGGTATGGTTTATAATGGTGGCAATTTCAATTTCAAGAGCCGTTTGTTGGACGGGTTCAAATTGTACCTCCAATTTTTGGATTTTCTCAAAACTATGGAGTTCCAAGGTGATGGTCTCTTCCTCTATTACAAATCTAAAATTGATGGGCTGGCTGTAATTGTTTCTGATTTTTAAATCTTTGTAGCCATAGACCACGGTAGCATCTGCCCCCAAAGGATAATATCTGGTCTCTTCTGTATAAATATCCATAGAATGATTGTAGCGTTCTACAATTTCCAAGTCAGCGATTAAAGCCAAATGATAAATTAAACCAGACAATTGGCACAAGCCTCCTCCAATAGAATTTATTACTTGGTTATTCATAATAGACCTACTGGCCTGATAACCATTGCGTTTGCTGGGAGCACCTACCGCATCCCAAAAAGAAAAAACTTCATGGGGGTAGATGTGGACGGATGCTATGGCTTGGCTGGCCAGTTTTAAGTTCACCAATTTGGCATGATTGGGTTTTAAAGCTTGGGGCAGGGTTGTTTTTTGGGGATAATCAATAGGAGGGCTATTTTTGCGGGCAAGTTTGTACTTACTTTTAGAAAGCACTTTGGATATTTTGTAAAACCAAATCCGTAGAAATAACTTAATGCTTTGGGGGATGATTCGTTTTATCATTGTTGGGAAGTATGGGGGCTGAACGAAAGCTTATACTTAAGAATGGTGCTGGAACAATTGCTTGCAAGGGTTTATATACGAGCTTACATTTTTCAAATTCATTTTTGCTCAAGGTATGCGATTAAGCTCATTAGCGTTCTCTCGTTTGCTGGAATGAAAAACTTCATTAAGGAAAGGTATTTGGGGGTGTTTTTATACCCAATTCCAAATGACTTTACACTTGTTAGGCCATGCTCTAATTCATCAAAGTATATAATATTGTAAAAACCTTTTGCATCCTTTTTCATAAAATCGGGAAAGTTGTCTGTAAGTTCAGCCTGGAGTGTTATTAACCTTTTGGGCACATAATTTACGATATGGACAACAATAGTTGTACTGTCTCCAATATGGCCTTTTTTGTTGTAATTTGTTTTTATGAACCCCCCAACTTTTAAGTCAATTTCTGCCATTGGTACGGCCCATTGTTCCCATCCTTCTTTTGTGGTGTAGGCCTTCCAAACAGAATCAATTGGTGCTTTTACTGTGAATGCTTGAATTAGAACTAATTCTGGTTTTTGGGTTGAATCTATGGTAGACATAACCCTTTTGGTCTCTAGTTCCGTGTTTATTTGTCCAAACAAAATGGAAGTCAAAAAAACTAGACCTAAGATAAGAGTGGATTTTTTCATTGGTTGAATGCTTTGTTTTTATGTTTGGAATGTAACGTCTAATAAATGCTTTCAGTTACAGATTGCTTTTTTTGAGCCATTTGAAGGTACAAAAAATACACTATTTCTTCTGAAGCACAACCACCAAATGAGAGGACAATTCCTTGAATGTAGAAGTACAAAACCAACTATCGAGTGGCCGTACAATTGGCCGTAGACGTTTGGGTATTCGGTGCAAAGGAAAAAAAGCAATGCCCTGATAATGGACTAACTCCCATTGATTGCCAAGCATTTTTTTGAGTTCATGGATGTAAATTTGATTGCCGCCATGCCATGATTTTGCAGTATAACGGGTTAGTTTTCTCCTTTTGGCTGAGGGGATATCAAAAATAAACAAGCCACCTTTTTTCGTCACTCTATGAACTTCCTTCAGTATTAGTTGCAAGGTCTCGTGTTCCAAGTGCATCATCAAATGAAAGGAAAGAACCTGCTGGAAATAGTCGTTTTCAAAGGGCAAATCCTCACCTGCTGCCAACTGCAAATTTCGATCAGGGTATTTTTCTTGGGCAATCTTTAGCATATGCTCACTAATATCCACACCATGAGAAGCATAATCTAAAAAACGGCCAGTGCCACAAGCCAAATCCAAACCGTTTAGAGGAGCTGTTTTGTTCAAATACTTATCTAAGATCACATCCTCTTGTTGATGTATAAATTGGCCGTAGGAGTTAGAGAATCTGGATTGGTGATACTCATTAGCAATTTTGTTGTAGTAGGCTTTTATTTCTTCGTTCATTGGGGTGTTTTGGTACTGTTGAAGAATGTTGTAATAAAAAAAAGACCAGTGTGTTATTTCTGTTTTTTGAAATGTCCTCTGTCTTTTTTTCTGGATTGCATATCACTCTCGTAAAAACAAACGAATCTATTTACAAAGATTAGCCATAGGTTTTTTGCCTAACCATTTGATTGTATTGCCCACCTTTTAATTCTAAGGGCCTTATTATTAATAGTTTGTTTGATGGTCTATTTAGTTTGACCTATCCAAAATTAATCATAAAAAGTGAATGAAGTTGTTTAAAAATGGAATAGCGTTGATAATGAGTGATAATTTGATTCTAATCAAGGCAAAAATTTAGTTCATAGCAGTGCTATGGAGTCAATTTTTAACGCAGAGTAGGAAAAAATTAGCTTTCATTAGCAACATTAGGCTATTCTTAAACAACTTCAATATATAAAATACCAATAGGGTTTCATTCCAGTTTGTTATTCGGAATATTTTTCTTTTATATCCGTTTAGTTCAGTACAGCTTAAACTAGAAACTTGAAGCTATCCCTTATCGAAGCTTACACCTAAAATAAAATGCAAAAAACAACCAATATCTAAATAATAATTACATAAAAAACTAGACAAATAAAAAACACCCCCCAAACGAAGAGTGTCCTTAAACTTAAAGTCTTTATAATTCCTTATCTATTGCCCTTCAACCATTTTTGCACCGTCTCTGTCTCTCGTAATTTTGTCAACTGTTCGGTCTCAACCAAATCACTCAACAAAGCATACAATTCCTGTTCTTTCTGTGTGCCAATAAGCACTTTTTTGCCCTTATGCAAGAGCGGAATAAAAGCCAAGGTCATAATGGATGCAATTTGCTCGCCACCTTCCACTAGGGCAGAGGTGTGCATATAGCTGAAGGTAATCCACCAGTGCAAAATGGAGGTTATTTTCATAAAACGACCCAATACTACGGTTAACAACAATGGGAGAGGAGTGTTTATTTTTGATTTTATGAATTATAATTCTAACTCAAAAAAACAAACATCTGCCCCATGATAATGCAAGGGCAATGAAGATGGATTTTGTAGTTTATTCATGCCCAAAAAGCTAAAGCCACATGTTTCATAATGTTGAATTAAACGCTCATTTTTTCCACAAGTATCCATTCTTAAATACTGCCTATTCTGTTTCTTGGCAAATATTTTGGCCCATTCCACCATTTTTTGCACCAAGTTTTGCCCCCGAAACTTCGGATTGGTCGCTATTCTATGAATGTAAATAGAAGCATTGTTTTCGCGGTGCTCCCAAATCAATTCATCATTAAAAGTAATGGCCCAAATACAGGCAACTTCATCGTCTATGATGAGTTTAAACTGTCGCTTTTCAAGCACTTCTTGGCCAATTAAATCTCGATCAAATTCAGGCCATTGATTGGTGGGGAATTTTTCTTTTTGGAAGGCGGTAGCGAGTTGGTACAAGCTGAAAATTTCTGGAATATCGTCTGTAGTGCTGTTGGTGATGGTCATAGGGATAGATTTTTTATACAATATTCTCTAATTTTCCAAATTTCCTCAAAGGTATAGGGCAAATGGTTATAGGACAACCAATTTTTGAGGTATTGTTGGTGATAATTGACTTTATAACTCCCCACCTGAATGGGGAGTATTGCTTTTTCGTCCAAAATATCTGCCTCAATATTAGCTATATTAGAATGTTCATTGGTCAAATCTAATTTTGTAGCATCAATTTTTAGATAACAATGGGCTTCTGGGATGTATTGGATGGCCTGTTCATTCAAGGCATTTCCAATCCCTAGCGTGTTGAGGGCAGTCATTTTGTAAAGGCATAACATCAATTGGACGTTTTCCAAACCATTCTCGTCTGCAACCGCTTTTACCAAGGCATGTTTACTACTGCAAGTGCCTCGTTCTTCGGTTATTACCTGAGAAAAATTGATTCTACTTGAATTTCGGCCATAGGGAAGCTTTCTTACATAGACCAAGAGTTCATTGAGGGTAGTAATGCCCTTTTTCTTTAGGAGTTGTGTGAGTGCTTGTGTTGAAGTTAATTGCATGGTGGTTGGATTAGTTAATAATAGTCGCTTCTATGTAATGTTGCAGTGATGGTCTTAAGCCCAATTGTCGATAGGGAGCTAATTGTATCATCATCACATAAGCTAGATCATGTGCTACATCTATTTTGAAATAGGTGCCGAACGCGCCACCCCAGCCATACAATGCTATGGAAATTACGCCAATCAACAGGATCAATAGTGCTTTGTTTGCTGATTTATGCATGTCTTATTTTTTATTGATGGAATAGAGTGGAGTGTTTTTATCGAATCACTATCTACAAAAAATAACTAATATTTGGTAAAAGGAAGAGGCTGTTATGAATTTAATAACAGACTAAAAACTAAAAGAGACACTCCCAAAGAGGAGTATCTCTTAACATATGGATCGACGCAAAAATACGCGCTTAACCTTTTACGTACTCTGGAAATACTTTGGCCCAGTCGGTTGCCATCTCTATAACTGTCCAGCCCTTTTCTATCGCTTCGTCCCAGCCTACATCAAACTGCCCTGAGTTGGAATCTCTATCATAAGCCCATTCTCGAACGGCATCATTGTGGTGCAAATACAATTGAAAACTTGCATAATCATTGGAGTCTGCCCATCGCATCATTTGCAAATCTCCATCCGAATTACCACAGGCAAAAACAGGCTTTTTTCCAATCAATCTGTGAATGCCAACAGGTTTTCCCTCTTTGTCATCTACAAAATTAATCTCGTCCAAGCGTCTAATGACAGGATCCCCACCATTATCATCATAGACAGTGACCACGTTTGTACCCATTACAGCATTGCGAGGAATGGTATAATATTGATAGGACCAAGGGCGTATGAAATCCATGCCACCACCAGAAACCATAAAAACTTTAAATTGATTGGCTCTTAGGTAATCCATAAGTTCTAGCATGGGTTGATAAATCAAATCAGTGAAGGGAACGCCTTCTTCTGGGTGCCTGTCTTCTACTAACCAAGCATTTACACTGGCTTCAAATTCCGTAGTGGTTTCATTTTCGTAAGCTGCTGCAAGGAGTTGGACAATATCTTTTTGGCTAAGATGGTGCAAGGTCTCCTTATCACCATCTAGTATCTCTTGGACAAATTTCATAGCTCGCAATTTTGGATTGTTAGGAGCTTTAGCTTTTACAGAGTATGCCATAAAATAAACCTGAAAGTAATTGGGTTTTTCTGACCAAAGAGTACCATCATTATCAAAAGTAGCAATTCGATCTTCTACAGGAATGAAATTTTCACTTTCTTCATTGGTTACATCTGTAATGTAATTGGTGATGTTGTCTTTTGTCGTTCCTTCATTCCAAGACACCAGTAGATTGGTCGTTGACATTTTATGCAAGTTTTATTGTTAATAATTTATTTGATGTAATTATAAGTAAATTGTTAAGATAAAATCATGCGTTTTATAATTATTTTTATTGATAATGAAGTCTGTGTTTATTTGAACTAAAACCAGTTTGTATTTGAGAAGCCTACAACAAGCCCCTTATTAGTAATTGCGAAGGAAAGAAATTCTCTTTAAGAATTCTTACCAAGGTCTTTCAGGAAAAAAGCAATGCTTAATGCCACTAAGGCAATGACACCATAAGCAGAAAAAGAAGCAAAAAATCCTCCCCATTGATCGAGGCGACCGACCAAAGTGGCAGCAATAGCCATCCCCAGATTGGTGAAAGCCAGATAGAGTGTAAATTGTGTAGCGGCAACTCGGGGATTGCACAAACTCATGGCAACCGCTGCAATTAAGGTGAGCAAGCCATATCTTGTTACCGCAGTCACGATAGCCACCCCATACAAGAGGCTCAGTTGCCCCCATTGAGCTTGCAATGTCAGCCCTACTACCGTCAGAACACATTGAATGATTAACAAGGCAATCATGATTTTTTTCTTGCCAAATCTATCCCCAAGTGTTCCAATAACAAAAATACAAACAAAGCCTGCCACCATACTGGCCACCCCACCAATATAAGAAACATTGGCCGTATCTAAACCGGCTATCTCTGTGGCTATTTTGGGAAATATGTTGAGGTATATCCCATAATTGAGCGAAATTAGAAACAGGATGGCAACCAATTGCAAACTTGGTACATTCCACATGGCCTTCACGGCACTGCGAATAATTTCCTTCATGTCGTGTACCTGCAATTGTTTGGACAAAGCTGAAGCCTCTCCTCGTAACCAAGGCAATCGTTTCTCATTGGGGCGTTCTCGTACAAACAACATCACCAAAACGGCTATTCCAATAATGCCTGCCAAAGCATAGATGCCTGTTGCAAAACCAAAATTGGAAATCAAGTAACCAATAGAAGCGGTGCCACTAGCCACCCCAATAATTTGACCACCAAACATCAATCCATTGGCGATGGAGAGTTCTTCTTCTTGTACCAAATCGGCAGCCATGGCATCAATAGCCGTATCTTGAACCGCCGTACCCAACATTACCATAAAGGAAAAAGTAGCCATCAAGGAAAGTTGCTCTGGTGTAGGGGCTCTGTTGGCATAAACTATAAGGGTTAGGATGATGAATAAGAATGCAGCCAACAACCACACCCGTCTACGCCCCATCGGCAAATAGGTAAACCGATCAATGATAAAACCATTGATAAATTTTAAAGTCCAAGGCAAGGTGGTCATGAAGGAAAAATAACCAATATCGGCTACAGAGGCATTGTTCTCGGCCAACCAAGCTGGAAGGGTTAGGAAGAATACACCTACAGGAAATCCTTGTATGAAATACAAAAACAATAAGATGCTATACCGCAGGTTTTTATTGGTCGAAATGGCTAAATGGCTCATACTAGATGTTTATTCAGTGTCTATTATTCTATGGATAATCATATATTCCCCCATTCTACTTTGCTGCATGAAATTTTCATCACAAATATCCCAATAGCCATTTTTAAGTTCAACTTCAAGTGTAACAACTTTCATTAACCCAGTCTTATTGGCAAGGTAATCCTCTAATACCTCACGTTTGATTTTACTTTCGCAAAATTTTATATAATAATCCTGAATAGAACGTTGAATGTAAATTTCTTTATTGCTAGAAGGGGCTCCATTTTTTTTGACAAAATTTTTGGAAACAATTGGAGCCGTAAGTATGTATTTATGGTCGCCAGTGGAGATATCTGCTACTTTATTTTTTTTCATATGTTCTCTTTTGTGAATGGTGCAGGAGGGCGTACAAAAAACAAATAAGATAAGCAGCAGCCAACTAAATCTATGTCTTATATCTTCCATACGTTGAATATTGGTTACGTATCATTAGCGAAAGTTGCCCCATTTTAAGACTACTTAACAACAATTCTTACAGTTTGGGTTCAAATTTGGGGTTTTATAACTTATGATAAATCCTGTTTTTGGCAACACAAAATGAATATACAGTTGTCCATGAGATTTTGAAAATAAAGCATTACTTTTCAATAAAAAAAAGACACCCCTCAAAAGAGAAGTGTCTACAATTATGTTGTATTTATGGTCTTATTCCAGTGGTATGCTAAAACTTAAAAGCATAACACAACAACATGCCAATAAGCAGTGTCAAGGTGACGGCATGGGCTTCTAAGATGGACTGCAGATGTTGAGCTTTATGCGCGGCATGACTTGCTTCATCCTTTTTTATGGCAACAATCAACCCTACATTCTTCTTCGTTTGAATGACTACAAGCGTGCCCGCTAAGACAAATAGGAGTAGAGCCGAAATTAAAAATTCTTGGTAATGGTAGACAAGGTTGGTGAGGAGTGCAATAATGATTCCTAGACAAAAAATTGGAACAATCTTGTACGGCAGCACATCACCTCGATGTAGGTAATACTTAAGAGCCTTGTTTTGTGGTGCCTCCTTGTTGTCAGCAACCATTTTGACGGGCAAATCAAAGAGGAATAATTCAACCAGAATTACTAAGGCTAGATAGGCCCAGCAGGTATAAAAAAGTAGATCAAGTCCAAGCATAATAATTCTATTTAGAAGGTGAAGGAATGTGTGTTGGTGAATGATTTATTGGGCTTGAACCACCAAAGCTATCGTATGCGCCAATATTTTACTATCCTGAATGTAATAGGTTTCACAAGCCTCCAAGTGATTCTTATCAGGCGTATCGGCCGACCAAGTAGAATAGGCCACATTGCCCTCAAATTTAGTAATCCCAGGTTGAAATGCCAAACCCTCTTGGCTCATTTGGCCCATTGTAAATTCAAAATAGGTCTTAATTTCTTCCAATCCACGGTAGGTGTTATTAGCGTTTACAATTACCGATTTGTTGGTATAGAGGCTTAGAATTTTGTCTACATTACCTGTAGAAAAAGCTTCAAATAGCGTCTGAAAAGTAGTCATTGTGTCTTGCATCATTTTTTCTTTTTGTTAAGTAGCCGTTCAAAATTACTACTACCAAAAAACGGTTATTTTCCTCCAGCTCATCGTTGAAAATACTCGTCTTAGCCCGCTAAGTCTCCGTTTTTCGCCTTGATCTGAATAAAAATATTCCATTTTTTTAGGTAACATTTATTTTG
>JBGCDW010000259.1:0-8795 GCA_045105775.1 Aureispira sp. | reverse complement strand
AGTCCAATAATTAATATACAATACTTCATAAACAAGCGCTGTTTGCTTCAAAATAGATTTTGTCCATTAACCGAACAAGAATAGAATTCCAAAAATAAAAAATAATCAAAGCTTCTCCCCTTTTACAATGGTCATAAAAAGCCAGATTCTTTGTCAAAAAAATGTCAATGTAGCGCCGATAGAGTGGAGTTTATAATAAAGTGTTGGATACTATTTCATTCTTTGGTAATGTGAGGACTACCCTGTAGACGGCTTTTTATGTTTTTTGGTTGGAATGTTTTAAGAAAGAAACGCATTTTTGAGGGTGAATGCTGCTTTTTTCTTGCCTTTTTACACAAATGCTACTGAGTTATCTTTTCACCCATTTCCTCTATAATCGCTTTGCACATATCATTTTTGGGTGCCAAATCTCCTTGTGTTACTGTCCAAATAGTACAACAGACCCCATTCTTACACAACATTTTTGTATCCAGTTCACCATTCTCATTATACATTTTGAGCAGGCCATGATCCAAATCCTCTTGATCGCCTTTGGTAGTCAAATACCCTTCTGTTTTGATTGTTCCATTCTCATTATACTCCTTAAATGGGCCTTCGGTCACGCCCTCTTGATGGGCGACTTCTTCTTTGAGCGTTCCATCCATGTAAAAACTACGCATAATGCCTTCTACTTTTCCCTCTGTATATGCCCCGCTCTGCTTCACTTGCCCATTGGGATGAAAATATTGAAAAACCCCATCATGTAGCCCATCTTTATAATTAAAAATAGCGTCCAGCTTACCATCAGGAAAATAAAGCTTTTCTTCCCCTGTTAGCTTATCTTGGTCATAAGTGCGTTCCACAATCAAGGTTTGTGTAGCATTATCATACTCTTTATAATTGCCATGCTTGGCTTTTGTGTTGGCATCTACTTGGCAAACCACTTTGATAGAGCTATCCGCTTCATAATAGATTTTGTCTTCTAAAACTATTGCTGCTGTGGGCGGTTCAGTAGGTTCTTCCGTATTCGGTTTATCACTAGAGCCGCAAGCCCCTAGTAACACGCAACTGAATAAAAAAATAATCGTTCTCATATTGGTTAGTTTTATAGCCTGTAAATAGCTTTGGTAAAATAGTTGTAGCTTTAATATCCATTTAGTTACTCAACTTCTCAAGATATGTTTTTTCGTTCTGTATTAATAATTCTTTTTGTGGCATTGGTTACAATTCTTCAGGCGCAACAAAGTGTTTATGTTCCTAGTGATAGTAAAGATGGAGGGGCCAGTCAAGAACCTGTTCGGATTTCAACAGATGTTACCTTTCCCGACATCAAGGTATTATTGGCGCGTGATCTTCCCTTTGAGGATTTTAGTGTGGGCATTACCGCTATTCGACACCAAGCCGATTACATTCTAACAGAGCGACCAGAGGATGCAGCAAGAATTGTATTAATGGATAATTGTAGTAATTTTCCTGCCTTGAGTATTTTGTACGGACATAATTTATCTTTTCCTGATGTGCGTATTGAGTTTCGCGATCAAAATCGTGGTTTTGCGCCTGATTTTTTGATCTATACCGAAAAAACCACGGTTTCGGAGCAGGAATTATTGGCTTGTTTACTGCCTTTGATTTTGGAGAAAGCCAGAGATTGAACACTTAGGATTCGTCTTTCAAAAAGGCAATATTGCGCTGCAAACCTTCGTATTTGGTGCGTTTGACCGCCGACTTTTTGAATACTTGTTGAAACACTTCTCTGGTGATTTCTTGCCAATCGCGTGCTTGCATGGTCAGCAAATCTGGGTGTGGCTCAAAGGCAGGCTCCTCATGGGGTTTAGAAAATCGATTCCAAGGACAAACGTCTTGGCAAACATCACAACCAAACATCCAATTGTCAAACTGGCCTTTCATGGCTGTAGGGAGTGCGTCTTTCAGTTCTATCGTAAAATAAGAAATACACTTGCTCCCATCTACAACATAACCATCTGGATGAATAGCCTCGGTTGGGCAGGCATCAATACAACGCGTACAACGCCCACAGTAATCCTTGATAGGTCCATCATAAACCAAGGGTAAATCAATAATCAGCTCTGCCAAAAAAAAATAAGAGCCTTGTTGTTTGGTTATCAATAGGCTGTTCTTACCAATCCACCCCACACCACTATGCTTGGCCCAATCGCGCTCCAACACAGGCGCAGAATCCACAAAACAACGCCCTGCAATTTCGCCTACTTGTTCTTGCAGTTCATTAAAGAGCTGATGCAGTTTTTTCTTTATAATAAAATGATAATCTTGCCCATAGGCATACTGAGAGATTTTGGGGGCTGTTGGATCTACTTGTTTTTGAGGGTTGTGATAATTGTACAATAAGGTAACTACAGAACGTGCGCCATCTACCAACTTACGAGGGTCTATTCGTTTGTCAAAATAGTTTTCCATGTAGTGCATTTGACCGTGTGCGCCTTGATTGAGCCACTGTTCCAAGCGTTTGGCCTCTTCGGTCAACTCCCTAGCCTCAGCAATTCCCACAAAGGAAAAACCCAATTCATACGCGCGTTCACGCAGCCAATGTGTTGCTTCTCTGTTGGTCATAACACAAGAGTACAAATTATTAATCAAAATCTAACTACAATTCTATTCTTCTGGCACAGTAGTCGAATCATCTTTGGGCAGCACCACCCCTTTGAGCGATAGTACATCCCCCTTGGGATTCCCATTACTATAAACGGTAATGGTTGTAAACTGAGGCCCTATCTTGCCCTTGCTATCAAAACGCGCCTTGATACTACTCTCTTCATTGGGGGCAATATCCAAGAAAGGATAACTGCCAATAGTACAACCACAAGACCCTTTCACATCCTTGATAGTCAACGGGCGTTCTCCCACGTTCTTAAACTTAAATTCATGCTCTATTATATCGCCTTGCTGTATAGAATCATACTCGTAGCTACTTTTTTCAAAAACAATGCGCGCAGGTTCTCTTGTAGGGCGTTCGGCACGGCTTACCATTGGCGTTGTGTCTGCCACTGCCGAATCAGGCACTACTTCGGTTATTGCTTCCTCCTTAATTGGGCCTTCAGGCTCCGAAGGCAGTGTAGGGGGTTCCGTGATTTCGGATGGTGCTGGACTATCGTTTTGGCAAGCGAATAGTAAACTAATCAAAAACAAATTGATAAGTAGGATGCGTAAGGAATAATTCATGTTGGTTAGAATAAGTAGGTAATAAAGGTTAAGATAGTTCGTAGTCTATCATTACGAAAATACGCTTTTTGTGCTAACTTTTTCATTATAAGTAGCCGTTCAAAATTACTACTACCAAAAAACGGCTATTTTCCTCCAGCTAGTGCGCGTTGCTTATGAGCTCGCCTATGGCTCGGTTCATCGTTAAGCCTGACTATTCGATACACTGTATCAAATAGATCAGATCGCTTCGCGAGTGCCTTGACCTGAATAAGTGCCACATCCTTTGTACCTTTTAGGTACAAGCCAGCCCAGATCGCTTTGCGAGTATTCCATTTTTTTAGTTAACATTTATTTTGACCGCCTACTTATTTGTTCTTTGTTTATAAAATAATAGTTTCTATACTTTTTCGTTTCGGGATAACCATTATTACGTACTTTGTATAAAACAAGGCGCAAAATTTGGAGAATACTACGAATAGATTTAACTTTCTTATTCGCTTTGTAAGAACCAAATTATTTTATTTTTAATACTTTGCGTGTTTTTTACTTTTTTTACCAAAAAGCTAGAAAAACAGCCTGCATCCAATTGATTACCAATCTACTACAACTCATCAACAAACAACTTTAATGCATTAGTAATCAATTGAATGCGTTTTCTAACAAATAAGGGTTTTTGAACTTAATAATATAGCAGCATGGAAACAACTTTTGACATCACCTTTCCCTATGAGGAACAGGTTACCCCCCAAGAAGACAAGCAAGTATTGGCGGCTTATCATAGAATGTGTGCTGCTATCCGAACCCCCGTAAGTGACGAACAACAAAGTCGCTTAGACAAAGCCTATACCTTAGCACGCTTGGCGCACTCACAGCAACGCAGAAAATCAGGTGAATTGTATATTTTTCATCCTATTGAAGTTGCGCGAATTTGCGGACAAGAATTAGGTTTGGGGGCAACATCAATTATTGCGGCCCTGCTTCATGATGTGGTAGAGGACACCCCCGTATCCCTAGAAGATTTGGAGCGAGAATTTGGTAAGAGTATTGCCAGAATTGTAGATGGTTTGACCAAGTTCAGCAGTATTGCCAATGTTAGCAACCAAGATATAGAAAGCCCTCAAGCAGAGAATTTCAAAAAAATATTACTCACCATCTCCAAAGATGTTCGAGTCGTCTTGATTAAAATTGCAGATCGTTTGCACAACATGCGTACCTTGGGTGCTATGCCCCAACACAAGCAACTCAAAATATCTTCTGAAACGACCTTCATTTACGCACCCCTAGCCCATCGTCTTGGTTTTTATAATATCAAAAGTGAGATGGAGGATTTGTGTCTCAAAATTGTAGAGCCCGATCACTATAGTTTTATTGTTCAGAAACTACAAGATACAGAGGATGAGCGTGAAGCATACATCAAACAATTCTTGGTTCCTATTCGCCAAGCTATTCAAGAACAAATCCCTCAATATAAAGTTAGAGTATTTGGCCGCGCCAAATCTGTTTCTTCTATCAGCAAAAAGCTAAAGAAAAAACAAGTAGATTTTGAAGAGATTTACGACTTGTTTGCCATTAGAATTATTGTGGATGTTCCATTGACCGAAAATGAGAAAGCAAACTTACAAAAACGAGATGGTGCTGCTCAATCGGAAAAGTCCGTCTGCTGGTCTATTTATTCTATTATTACCGATTATTACACCCCCGTTATAGAACGGCTCAAGGATTGGCTCTCTACCTCCAAATCCAATGGTTATGCCTCTTTGCACACCACCGTAATGGGGCCACAAGGTCGATTTGTAGAAGTACAAATCCGAACCGAACGCATGGACGAAGTAGCAGAGCGTGGTTTTGCTGCCCACTGGCGTTACAAAGGCATCAAACAACAGGAAAACACCTTTGAAAATTGGTTGACCAAAGCACGAGAAATGTTGGAAAATCCCGACAATGATGCCATTGACTTTCTCAACGACTTTAAATCGAGTTTGTTTGCCGAAGAGGTATACGTATTTACACCTAATGGAGATATGCGCTTTTTCCCCAAGGGAGCCACAGCACTAGATTTTGCCTTTGATATTCACTCTGAAGTGGGCTATCACTGCAAGTCTGTCAAAGTAGCCCAACGTATTGTTCCTTTGAGCTACGAATTGCGAAATGGCGATCAACTACACGTCATCACCAGCTCTACACAAAAACCAACCGAACATTGGCTCAAAATTGTACAAACAGGCAAAGCCCGCTCCAAAATTCGTCAAGCACTACGCGAAGAAAAATTAAAATGGGGTTCGCTCGGCAAGGAAATCTTGGATCGAAAACTCAAAGCCTTAAAACTAACAGAACACCTAGAAGACAATACAGATGCACTAGTCAAATACTATGGTGCCTCCAATCGCTTAGATTTATATTCGGCTATTTATGGGGAACAATACAACCTCAATGACATTCGCTTGCTGCGCGTAGAAAATGGGATCTTATTTCCTGAACGCGTGGAAGAAAGCAAGGATTCTACCAGCCAAATCAAATCCAAAGTACCTCTACGTCCCCGAAGCAAGATAAAAGGTACGCCCAAACTCTTGATTGATGGTATAGATGCCACAACCTTCCCCTACTCCTTGGCCACTTGTTGCAACCCTGTATTTGGAGACGATATTTTTGCTTATATCACCTCCAAACACGGCCTCAAAGTTCATCGAACCACTTGTGCCAATGCAGAATACCTACAAGCAACATACGGTTACAGAGTCAAAAAAGCCGAATGGATAGATACCTCCAATACGTCCTTTATGGCCGAGCTATTGATTACAGGAATGGATGATATGGGAGTTGTGCAAAACATCTCTAATATTATCACTCAACAACACAACATCAACATGCGCGGCTTCTCTATGAATGGGCAAGAGGGGCATTTTGAAGGAAAAGTAATGGTGATGGTCAAAAATAAAGATCAACTCAATGAATTAATCCAAGCCTTGAAGCGTTTGAAGCAAGTGAATACCGTAGCGCGAACACAATAAAATAAGTGTCATTTTGTCTTATTGATGCAGCTTTGCCAATCAACTCCAAGTAACATAGTCAGATACCTATGCGTTCATTGGTGTAACAATCGTTATTATTGTAATAATTACGACTGTTTTGGCAGTAATAAATGTTATTCTTGCATCTTGGTATTATTGTGGTACTTTTTGGAGATAACAGATAGAAGTTGTTTAAAATGGATTGGTGTCACTAATGAACGCTAAAGTTAAACAACTTCATAAAAAAACAATCATGGCGAGCAATCAGAAAGAAACTAAAATTGTCAAAGAAGTGGTCAAAATCTTTTCACAGTATCTAGAAAAGAATGGCTTACGCAAAACGCCAGAACGTTTTGCTATCTTGGAAGAAATTTACAAGCGAGATGACCACTTTGATGCAGAGGCACTGTATATTCACATGAAGACACAAAACTACCGTGTGAGTCGTGCTACCGTTTACAATACCTTAGAATTATTGGTATCCTGTGATTTGGTCCGCAAACACCAATTTGGCAAAAACCTAGCTCAATACGAAAAATCGTATGGCTCCAAGCAACACGACCACGCTGTTTGTATAGAAACAGGAGAAGTATTTGAGTTTTGCGACCCTAGAATTCAACAAATCAAACAAATGGTTTCTGATATCTTAGGCTTTGAAATTACGCACCATTCGCTCACCTTTTATGGCTACAGCAAAGAGGCTAGAGAAAAACTAGGTAGAAAATAAGACACTTTAATCAACCAATTAGTGTTTAGGCTAATAATATCCCCAAGCAATTGCTTTATTTAAACACAGACAGAACAAATGGCTTATTCCTTTTCCAGCACAAACAACATAGAAGTCTTGCAAGTTGATGATTTGCTCAATCCCCTAGACAACCAAGAAATTATCAAAGAAATTGAAGAAAAAATCCAAACAGGTGCCACAGTGTATGTAGTAGATTTGAGTGAAATGGACTACATGAACAGCTCTGGCCTCACCTTCCTAATTTCTATTCTCACACGTGCCCGCAATGCAGGGGGAGAAGTTGCTATCGCCAATCTTTCGGATAACATCAAAAAGATATTACTGGTCACACGCCTCAACAATATGTTTAATGTGTATAGTAGTGTAGAAGAAGCGATAGAGGCATTGCAGCCTGTGTAGAGGCGTGTAATATAATCTTCGATTCTACATGATTTAAGGATCTGTTTGCCACTTCAACTCCCCATAAATTTCTTGTTTTTATACTGCCCCAATAAAAAGGAAACAAGCTATCATATCGTGCCCATATCAAATAATTCAAGTTATTCCGATTTATTCTCCAACCCCATTCTCCCATTTCACAAACAGGATAATTTCTATAATACTCTTTCGCTCATTGCTGTTTCTGAGGGAGACTATCGAAAAAGGGCATATTGCTTCATGAATCCCCCAAGATAGATGCCACTCCTCTGCTTTAGGTTTGTGCGATTCATTTCGTTGAACCTCTCATTTTTGATGCCTTCATTGGTACACACTATTTTCTCAAACAACAGTATATCTATGTTGAACCAAGCACAATTATATGGTTCTTTTTTTTATAATTATAATTACATTTAATTTCGTCTTTGTTTTAGTTTTTTGTAATTTCGCGCCCTTATAAATTAGTCTCCATCATGAACCATACACTCCATCGGCCTTTTCATAGTAGAGAAATTCTGGGCTTAAAATTACTCGTCATTTGCCTCTTTCTTGGGCGTGCCTATCAAGGCATTTTTTTTGATTTGCCCCTACGTACATTTTTCTGGGATGAAGCCCTATTGGAAGGTGTTGTCACTTGGTTAACGGGTGATAGTTGGCAAAATTATGTGACCAATAAGAGCATGAATACCGATAAAATGATTAATACTATTGGTTGGAGTGTGGGTGTTTTTTGGGCACTTTGTGGGGCTTTGGTACTCTTATTTGAAAAGAAGCGTTCATGGCTTCGATATATTTTTTATATAGCAACCCTGAGCTTGATTTGCCTCGCTCTATTGTATTGGAAAGAAAAATTTAAGGCATTTGGACAACTGTTTGAATATGCCAGTCAAGTTAGTGCCCCCTTGATTTTAGTGTATGCTGTTTGGAATGGCAGCAATAGTCCTAAATTTCGCCTAGTGCTAAAATTAGTGGTTGCAACCACCTTTGTTTGCCACGGGCTATATGCCATAGGATATTATCCACAACCTGGGATCTGGATACAATGGTGTATGGATACCTTTTACTTCCCCACGGATGAATCAGCACAATTATTCTTGAAAGTGATGGGCGTTTTGGATTTTGCTGCTGCTGCCCTCTTGTTTTTTCGGCCAACATTTAATCTAGCGATTGGATATTGTATCCTTTGGGGTTGTATGACCGCTACAGCTAGGGTTTGGTGCAACTTTTATTGGGAGTTTCCCTTAGATTCGCTTCACCAGTGGACTTACCAAATGTTGCTTCGATTGATTCATGGCGGCCTTCCTTTGTTGTTGTGGTATTGGTCGCGAGAGTAGCGTTTACCCGTGTTTATAGGATGACTATTAAAAAGCATTTATATGCTCTATCCAATAAACTTGATTCAATCCATATTGGATGCTAAAATCTATTTGGACTTAAAAAATTGATTTTATGTGCTAAACCCT
>JBGCDW010000258.1:0-21274 GCA_045105775.1 Aureispira sp. | reverse complement strand
CGATCGTTACTACCAGCCCCCTCCTGTGTCAAAACAAAAGCAGCTCCTGAGCATACATCATAGGTGGGGTCTAATTCGAAGTAGGAGTTGTTTTGTGCTTGGAAGTTGAAGTCTACATCTGCTCCACCAACATAATTACAGTTTCCACCATTTCTACGTCCAACCCCAATAGAATAGGTACCAGCAGCGATTACTCTAAAAGAACAAGTATGTACTGTTTGAGCATTGACACAATAGGCTGTATTGGATGTTTGTTTATTTAGTATAACATTTGCCCCATTAGTAGTTGGTGGTTTTATAGTTAAGTTGTTGGATGCAGCACCTGTTACCGTAACTCTAAATAAATAGTCTATATGAGCACAAATATCAATGTTAGTGCCTGCGTCATTCAAGGTTACAGAAGTTCCTGTTTCATCTAATAACTCATAAGTATAATTGGTTCTAACAAGTTGAGCAGAAACTAAGATCGGTAATAGCCCTAACATGAAAATAAGAATGGCTCTTAAAACTGGTCGCATAGTTGTAATGTTTGTAAATAAGGGAACAGTATCCTTAGTACTATAAAATAATCTCTATGGGGTATTTACTATAGGAAACAAGTAGTAGTGTTGGTTAAGCACTACTACTTGGGTCAAATTTATTTAATAATCGTTACTTGTTGTACCAAACGCTCTTTAGGAGTTTGCAAAGAAACCACATATATGCCTGTATCTAGTAATTCTAAATTTAGTTGTTCTACTTCCTCTAGCTCTCTTTTATACACCAATTGCCCTGTGGTCGTAAATACTTCTAATAAGCCTGTGTAAGATTGCTCCAATTGGATAATTCCTGCACTTGGATTGGGGTATGCCTCCAAGGGTTTGGCTCCTTGCAGGATGAACTGATTGAGAACAGAAACCGTATCCACAAAATATTTCCATTGCGTACTTGCGCCAAAACCTATTGACATCATTATTTCTGTTCTGCCATTATTGGTTAGGTCTTCTGCAGCTTTTATACTCGTAGTGTTCACTAAATGAACAGGTGGCACATTATCTAGAGGAGTCGTAGCAGATAACACAAAGGCTGGATTTCCGACTGTACCAGTATTCTTAAAATGATACATAAAGAAATTCCCTGGAGCGTCACGAGCTCTTAGAAGAGCATCTACATTACCGTCTCTTATTGAATCGGCATCAAATAAGAATAATGGTTGTTCAAAAATATATCCTGCTGGCAAAGTAGTGTTAACTATGTCTAAGGGATTATCCACAGCACTTTGCAATTGGAAATCGGGTGAATTAACATTGCCCTCGTTTTTATAATATAATACTCTATCTCCACTATTAGTAGTCGGAAAAGCAGGATAGCTAGAACCTGCACCCACAAAACAATCTTGATCGCCGTCGCCATCAACATCCATAAAATGTGTATATAATTTTGGAGGAGCAGGCAAATTCAAGGCATTGTAATAATCAGCTGCTTTTTGGAGTGGATTGTTAGCGGTATCCATTAAGGTAAAATCGGGGCTAGATGGACTGCCTTCATTTTTGTAATAATTTACTTTAGTAGTTGTACTTCCAGAATAATAAGCATAATCTGCCGTAAATAAATCGAAGTCATTGTCCCCATCTATATCTACAAATGTTAACCTTGTTGCATACTCACTTAAACTATCTGGTACACTGCTACTAACTTGTTGAAAGCTAGGAGTAGTAGGACTACCTACATTTTGGTAATAACTAAACTCAAATCGGGAAGGACTAGACATCAATTCTTGTCGAATAAGGTCTTTGTCCCCATCTCCATCTAAATCGGAAAAATACAAATTATCTGCATTCCCCATACTATCCAAAGGATTATCCACCCCCACTTTCTCCTCATAATCCAACGGTATCGTATTCTGTCCCAAGGCAGGGGCTGCCCAACCCAGTGCGGTTACCACTGCTACGCCTGCTCCAAGTTGTCGGAGTTGAATGGCGCAACGCTGGATTCGACTCATCAGGAGTTCTTGAAAAGATTGCGAGCGTCCTTTGCTTTGGGCTTTTTGTAGCCGTGCTTGGAGCTTTTGGTAATGTTTTTTTAATTGTTCTTGAATAGTTGTAGTATTCATATCGACTAAATTAATGAAAATTGGATTTATTAAATGACAAGCCAGCTATTTGTATTACTTAGATTAAGCTACCAATGAACTTCTTGTCTTTGACTACTAAACGGGAGGGACGTACTGTTGGTTATTAATCTTGTTGTATAGGGTTTTTCAAAAATGCGCGAACAATTACAAGAACTGTCCGCGCATGCTTGGTTGTGTTTATTTAGTTAGGGTTGGGATTCTGTTATTAGTTTTAAAAATTCTTGATAGATAATTACATCTTAATCAAAGAATTTGCTCTATTTAAAACCAAGAACCGCAACTCTTTTGTTGTTTAAAAAATTCATCAAACAACTTCATGTTTTTATAGACACAAGATAATATTTTTTTCTGATTTGTCCCATTTTACAGGTCAGAAATTTGTTAGTATAATTGCATTGAATGTCACTAACGCGATGCACAGCCTACCTTTTTGTAGTTCTTTATTAGATTGGTCTTATTGTATTATTTCAATAAATAGCATACTATTCTATTGATGTATGGGTAGACTTTTTTAAAGGTAACCCTTGAGGTTGTATTTTTATCTAATTTTTTAGTAGATCGTTATTAAGAATGTCTAACAAGTCTTCAAATCACCCAAAACAAGGCAAAAAGAGGCAAATTGCTCCCCCTACTCTTATGTTTCTCTCTTACAAACACACAAGTCCCCCTTGGCAAAAGGCCAAGGGGGACTTGTAGAAGGAATCTCGCCCATGAATAAACACAGCACTCTATGTCAATTACTTAATAATCGTTATTTGTTGAACAAAGCGTTCTTTGGGCGTTTGCAAGGAAACCACATAAATGCCTGTATCTAGCAATTCTAAATTTAATTGCTCCACTTCCTCTAGTTCTTTTTTGTAGACCAATTGGCCAGTAGTAGTGTATACTTCTAGTAAGCCTGTGTAGGCTTGCTCCAATTGGATGAGTCCTGTGCTTGGGTTGGGATACGCTTCCAAAGGTTTGGCACCCTGTAACACCAATTGATTTAAATAAGAAACTGTGTCTACGAAATAACGTAGCTTCGTAGCAGCGTTGTTTATATAAACCACCTCTGAACGCCCATCATTTGTTAAATCCTCAATTCCTCTCAATCGTTCAGTTCGAACATTAACATTAGCGTTCATCCATATACTGTCAATAGGGCTAGTGGTAGATAGGGAAAAGTTAGGTGAATTTACTGTTCCTGTATTATTGAAATAGTACTCTGTATTAGTTCCTCTAACAAAAACATCTAAATCTAGATCTCTTACAAGGTCTCCATCAAAAAACTCAAAAGCACTTGCACATATTTCTCCATTATCCAACGTTGTATTTATTATATCTAATGGATTATTTGAAGCACTTTGGCGTTGAAAATTAGGCATTGTCGGACTACCTTCATTTTTGTAATATACTACTCTATCACCATTATTAGCTGTTGGAAATAACAAATAACCTCCTGCCCCTATAAAACAATCTTGGTCACCATCTCCATCTATATCCACAAACTTAGCAAACAAGGTTGGTGGAGTTGACAATCCAACAGCATTATAAAAAGTAACAGCATCTTGCAAAGGGTTATTAGCTACAGTCTGCAAAGTATACTCTGGATTCGCTGGATCAAGACTAGTATTTTTATAATAATCTAATTGAGTAGTACTACTACCTGAATAGTATGGAACATCTGAAACAAATAAATCTTGGTCGCCATCTCCATCTATATCCACAAATGCAAGACCATCCGAAAAGGAGCTCAATGTATCTAACATTGTACTATTAGCCTGTAACTCAAATACGGGCATAGTCGAACTCCCTATATTTTTATGATAATTGCATTTAACTGTGAAACTAGGTGTATACGAAAGCTCTCTTTCAACTAAATCTTTATCCCCGTCTCCATCTATATCGACAAAACTTAGTGAACCAAGAAAATTATTTGTAAGTACCGTATCCAAAGGATTATCCACCCCCACTTTCTCCTCATACTGCAACGGTATCGTATTCTGTCCCAAGGCAGGGGCTGCCCAGCCCAGTGCGGTTACCACCGCTACGCCTGCTCCAAGTTGTCGGAGCTGAATGGCGCAACGCTGTATTCTACTCATCAGAAGTTCCTGAAAAGATTGCGAGCGTCCTTTGCTTTGGGCTTTTTGTAGCCGTGTTTGGAGCTTTTGGTAATGTTTTTTTAATTGTTCTTGAATAGTTGTCGTATTCATATCTACTTAATTAATGTAAATTGGATTTATTAAATAACAAGCCAGCTATTTGTATTACTTGGATTAAGAATACTTATTAAACTCCTTGCCTTTTTGAATATTCCCCACTTCATGGGTTTTAAGTGCAAATCACTCCTTTTTTATCAAAAAGGAGTAATAGAAAGAAACACTACTGACAAAAGAACAATAGCACCCCTTTCTATCTTCTCTGGCTTACTTGATAATTGTTATTTGCTGAACTAAACGCTCTTTAGGAGTTTGCAAGGAAACCACATAAATGCCTGTATCTAACAATTCTAAATTTAGTTGCTCTACCTCCTCTAGTTCTTTTTTGTAAACCAATTGCCCTGTAGTGGTATATACTTCTAGTAAACCTGTATAGGACTGCTCCAATTGGATGATTCCTGTGCTTGGGTTGGGTTGAAGGATTAAGGTAGAAGAGCCTTCTATAAATGAATTATTCGTATAAATAATTTCTTCAAAGTAACGCCATACGATACTTGATGGACGAAAAATTATTTCTGGTCTACCATCATTGGTTAAATCTTCGGCTGAAATAATTCCCCGAATAGGGAAAGAATATTTTGACTCAATAGAATCTATTGGTGTTGTTGTAGACAAAGCAAAGGTAGGAGCACCGCTTGCACCTACATTCCTAAAATAATAAATAGACTTCTGCCCTGCCCCTCCTCTAGCTGATAAAAGCACATCAATTCTATTATCTCTTATTAAATCTCCATCAAATAAAAATAGTGGTTTATTAAGAATCGTTCCTGCTGGCAAAGTCGTATTAATAATATCTAAAGGATTATCCGCAGCACTTTGTAATTGAAAGTTAGGTGTATTAATATTTCCTTCGTTTTTGTAATACAACACTCGATCTCCACTGTTAGTAGTCGGAAAAGCAGGATAACTTATTCCTACACCAATAAAGCAATCTTGATCTCCATCGCCATCTACATCCATGAAATGTGTATACAATGCCAGAGGAGCAGGTAAATTTAGTGCATTGTAATAATCTGCTGCTTTTTGCAAAGGATTACTAGCCGTATCCATTAAGGTAAAAACTGGATTGGATGAACTTCCTTCATTTTTATAATAGTTTAATTTTGTAATGGTGTTGCCCGAATAATAACCATACTCTGAAGCAAATAAATCTAAATCTTGATCTCCATCTATATCTACAAACGCCAATCCTATTGAATACGGACTGATACTATCAGATATAGTACTATTGGGTTGTATCTGAAAAGCTGGTGCTGTAGTAGTACCTATGTTTTGATAATGAACAAAGTCATAAGAGTAATTGCCCCCACTACTAAAATATCTCTGTTGAAGTAAATCTTTATCGCCATCGCCATCTAAATCTGCGAAACATATATTCGTCATAGGCCCTATACTATCCAAAGGATTATCCACCCCCACTTTCTCCTCATAACTCAACGGTGCCGTATTCTGCCCCAAGGCAGGGGCTGCCCAGCCCAGTGCGGTTACCACCGCTACGCCTGCTCCAAGTTGTCGGAGCTGAATGGCGCAACGCTGTATTCGACTCATCAGGAGTTCTTGAAAAGATTGCGAGCGTCCTTTGCTTTGGGCTTTTTGTAACCGTGCTTGGAGCTTTTGGTAATGTTTTTTTAACTGTTCTTGAATAGTTGTAGTATTCATTTTAATAAGGCTTTAAAGTGTTAAAGTATAAGTTAATTAATCCTTTATCTAAAAAATATTGCGCTATCCTCCACAAAATCAAACCATCTCATTCAAACAAGTTTAAATATAAAAAAAACAAACAAAAAACAATAATTTCTCCATCTTACATAAAAAGAAAATAAAAAAAATTATTGGTTTTGTTATTGAAATTTAAATTCAATCAAAAGATTCAAAAACAAAAATTAAATAAACACATTGTCAAATACAATGACATACAACGCTTGTTTTTATACTCCTTAATGACAAAAAATTACAACTTGTTACCGATAAATAATTTTTATAAAAATATCATTTGAGTTTTTCAAAAAAAAAACAACACCCCCGACTGGCAGAGGTGCTGTTTTCATCTACTTAACATATCGTTTGCTTCAGAAGGCTTATAATTCTTCTAATGCCTTTCTTAAGGTTTCTTCACAATAACTTTTCGTTGTATGTACACATTTTTATTTCGCATGATAAAGCAGTAAAAACCTGCTGGTAAATCATCTGTATCTACTTTTATTGTTTGGGTGCCAGCCCCAGCATTTCCTTGGCGCAAAGGTTGTCCTAACGCATTCACCACATACCAGTCATAATCATCTTCCAATGCTTTTTCAAATTCAACTTGGAATTGTTGTACAGCTGGATTGGGGAATAACTTCAAGCTCATTGCCTCCATCCCTGGAATCTTATCCACGCTCACATCTACACTATCTACAGAGCCAGTAAAGATACTAAGATCGCGTGTCGTTTGTACTTGGTAAATGGGTTTATTTCCTTGAGGCCCTGTCAGATCTTGTACAAAAGCAACCAATTGCAATAAGCTTGTATTAGGATGCAAACTCGGATTCACATCAGATATTTGAATTGGTACATCAATAAAATCTCCTTTGACCATAGGTGCTAAAATCGGCGTTCCTATATTGCTAGGATACGTTGCTAGTAGCAAAGAACGGGTGATATGCCCACCAAGTGTTGCCATAGAATCCTTCGTCACTGTCACCATTATAGAATAATTGGTAGTCGGTATATCTTCCAAAGCGGTTACTCTAACAGTAGCTTCCAAACCAAGCCCATTAAATTGGATACTAGGGAAGGTCAAGAATTCGATTTTGAACTTAGGATCCATCAATGCTTGTCTATCCAAGACATCTAATTCTGGATAGCTGAGTAAGTCACTAGTTTGATTGGCAGCTAATGTTCCGTCTACTCTTACTTCATTGGCACCATTTACATTGTAAATAAACACCCGTTGTCTGTTATCGATGGGGTTCAATAAGTGCAATGGATCGTTAGGGACATACTCATTCGATTGATACTGAATTAAATTCACATCACGACCATATAAATTATTATAGATGGTTCTGTACAACTCATTCTCAATAGGTTCAATACCTGGATAACCTACCGCAGAAAAATGCTCTATCAATACATTGCGTGTACGATTACCCACCATTACATTATCAAAAGCAAATCCGTCATTACGCCCCAACAACGTTTGAGGGTCAGAAGCAAAAGCTATTCTAAAACGAATATTGTCTCTATCTCGCAAATCCCCATCTTTACTATCTAGTCGGTAACGCGCATCCTCCCAAGAGGTATTGGTACCCGTCCATCCTTTAGGCACACCTGTTTGATTTCCTGGTGAGCTCACTACAAATTCATCTTGGTACCAACCAATCCCCTTACTATGCTGCCCCAATACAAGCCACGATTGAGTAGAGTCGTCAAAGTATTGCAATACAGCTCCATCAAATCTATTCTGAGTAGCTCGCCATATATCCAATTTAATCATTGGCCGATCCAAATTGGTCAAGTCAAAACAAGGACTGTATACCCAACCATCTTCGCCCTGCCCATAGGTTTGGGTAAGACGGGTAGCCCAAGCAGTATTTCCACTCAAAACTGTATTGATGGTATTACCATCTATAACGCCCCATTCCCATAAAGAATCTAGGACAATTCCATTCACACTCAAGGTATCGGATGCCTCTTGGAACCAGCCATTTTCAGCAATGTCAAATGCTTGGGTGTATGGTGTAGAATCAGTAGGTACAATCTTAGGCGAAATAACAATCCGTCGAACAAAGGTACTATCACAAACACCCTGATTGACAACCGTTAAAGAGGGATAGAATACTCCAAAAGAGGTATAAGTATGCGTATCAATAGGCACAGCTAAAGCACTGTCAAACGTTGTAAAAGTATCAATAACTCCATCACCAAAGTTCCAGATAACTTGTGTTACGCTATCTATAGCCACGCCATTGTACTGCAAGCCATAAGGTTCTGTACGAGGAGTTAAAGAAACACGCTGCCCCGAACAACCACCTGATAAATCAAAGTTGATTTGAGGTTTGGTATATACATAAATGGTGTGCTGTATAGTATCGTCACAACCAGATGTTGTATCGAGATAATAATAATAAATATCGCGTTTACCTGCTTGTGCAGAAGGATTGAACAAGGAATCCCCTACAATCCCTGCTACCACTTGGAAATTATTGGTAGCATCAATAAAGTCTCCACCATAAGGCGTAGCAGATAATGGAATCCGTTGAGAACTATCACTCATACAGAAATCAGAAGGTGCATTGACCCAAGCCATTTGAGGAGAAGGACGAATTTGTATCGTATCTAAGAGAGAATCCCTACAAACAGCTCCACTCTGATAAATCTGCCCAATGTAATCGTAGCGCAATGCATAATCCATATACATACCAGACACTGCCAAGGTATCTGGTCGTAAATCAAAGGGCGTTGAAAGAATCGTTTGTCCATTGAAGAAAGTTGTTGTACCGCTTACCCCTGATGGTGCTGGCAAAATACTTGGTGGATTAGGTTCTGATTCACAGTAGACATAGCGCATAATCGTACTGTCATAATTGGATAAACCAGCAAATGACAGCACTGGTAAACTATCTACCACAATATAATATTCGACCGAATCTATACAGCCTCTAGCATCTCCATATACATAACGAATAGTATCTAATCCAAAACCTGCCTGTGAGGATTTGTAAGCATAAGCAATATTGGAACCACCACTGTTACTTACCACTCCTCGACCTAGTGTTCCTCTTGTAACATACTGTCCTGTATCTGATGAAATATGATCTGGAAGGAAGAGTGATACATTTCCTGTAAATGGATCGT
Organism: Aureispira sp.; assembly: GCA_045105775.1. Taxonomy (GTDB): domain Bacteria; phylum Bacteroidota; class Bacteroidia; order Chitinophagales; family Saprospiraceae; genus Aureispira. Next base: position 12,127 of record JBGCDW010000258.1, on the reverse strand, counting down.
AAAACCCTGTTGTATTATAAGCGTAGATGGGTACATCTTGCGCCGTTTCACAAATATGATAGAACGTATCAGATCGTGGAGTAATCAATTTAGAGCCTATAGGATCCATAGCAGGAAGGCTAGACACCAATTGTTCGGAAAGTGTTAAATAAGGCAATGCCAATACGCGCAGAGTATCCGAAATACTATTAAAACAGACGCGTGCTGTATCGGTATAATTGAACGTAAGTACTACATTTCTATCGGCAAACACAATACCTGTTGAATCTGGATAGAAGGATATAGAAGCCGTAAACGCAGTATCTGTCAATTGAGAAAATGCCTGTGTAAAACTACTAGTAAACCAGCCTAGAGAATCCAAATCGAATCCTCCATTTGGGTCTGCCATTACAAGCACATTGGTATCAGAAGCACAGAGCGTTCCTGTTGCATTATCAAAGCCGCTGATAATAGGATCCGTAGTAAAGTTTCTAATTCTAACTTCGTAGAAAGCAGTATCTCTACATCCATTTCTATCCTCATAATAGTAATACAACCACTCTCGTACAATACCAGGGGTAAATCCAGCTACAAAAGGTTCAAAAGCAGTATCTGCGGAATCCAAACTAGAAGGAATACCAGGCGTTGAAACAGAGTCTACATAAGAACCATATCCACTATTAAACGCTGTTCCTACAGGTGCTCCAAACAAAGGGATAGAATCATTCTCACAATAATAAGGCTCTAGTGGTATTAGATTGGTCGTGGTCATCGAAACCTGTGGCAATGCCAGTACTTCAATATCAAAATTCACCGAATCCATACAGTTATTATTATCCTCATATACATAACGAATCGGATGTACCCCTACCCCTGCAACTGCTGGGAAGAAATAAGGACGACCAGGACTAGCCGCTGTCATTTGTCCTCCATCTACAATTCCTGCACCATCAAATGTTACGATATGTCCAGCAGGCACCCCTAATCCTGTAGGCCAAGTGGTTATATTCACAGGCGGAATCAAGGTGTCACTAGCTTCGTATAATTGTATTTGTACCGTATCATCATTGAGACAGAAAATACTATCAATAGTAGATAAACTCAATATTGGTATAGGAAATACTTCAAAAATATCTGTTGCCTCTTCAGAACAACCGTAAATATCTGATACTACATAACGCACATTGTACAATCCTGGAGGCCCGACCTGTGAAGGCGAGAATATGGTTGCTGCCTGAATTCCTCTAATGAAGAATTGGGCAGACGTAGAATCAATAGACGTATTGGTACCATAAGGCAAGGTAAACAATACCGTATCATTGGGTGAGGTCGAACAATAATCTCCTGTCAAGTTATTGGGCTGTACCACTATAGAGAACGTATCTGGAACATATATGCCCGTAGCTGCCGAGTCCACACAAGCCCGCCCCTCATAAACATAAGTCAATTGATAAGACGAGTTGATGGGGTACTGCATTGGGTTATAAATGTTATTTGCCAAACGTTGATAAGGCACCGCTCCACCACTCAGATAGTAGGCTCCCCCTGCTGGTGTCCCCAACAATTGAGTATTGATACTATCAGGACAGAAAATTGTATCTGCCAGAATAGTAGGATTGATAGAGACTACAGATGGGTCTTCAATTTGGAATGTTTTGGAGACTTCCGCAATAGTGTAACTAACAGTATCTTTTAGTTGGAATACACTATTAAAGAAGTAATTGGAAATCCGCGTGTATTTGAATTTGATATTTATAGTCGTAGAGTTTCCATTCACATCCGCAGGAATAAAATAAAATTGCTCATTGGGAGGGAAGAAATTGATGGAATCAACGCCACCATTAGAACTTCTAACTTCCATAGAGTTGATAAATTCACTGTAACGCACATCATAAAGACCATCAACAACATTGACATTAAAGCGCTGCTGATAAGCATATTGGCTATCAAAAATCACTTGGTTTCTATAGCGCACAGTTACGCCTGTAGGATCACGTTGTATAAATACGGTATCATCCTGACTACACAAGAAAACAGGCACAGAATCCAATACATTAGGAGCTGGCCATAAATCTACTGGATCGACAGATGAGCTTACACACCCTCCATTATTAATTTGATAGGTAATGCTATCCTGTACAATCTGTGTAGGAGGCGTGGGTAAATTCGTTAATAAGTTATTGGGTAATAAATTATTGGCCAATACATAAGTACCCGTGTAACTACTAGGATATTCCCCTGCCGAAAGCGGATAAATAAACTGCGTTAAATTGGTCAACGGCTCACTTGCCTGTGTCACTGATATCGGCGTATAAACCACACTATCTAATTTGGAATCTCTAATATCCAGTAGTATGGAATCCAAAATAGCAGGACAAGTAGAATCGCTGGCTGTATAATTTGGAATGTAATTATAATACACCATTACTTGTTGTACACCACTAACTGGGTATCCTGTTACATTATTCAACAATAAAGCACTATCTGCCATTAAAGTAGGATCAATAGGGCCACCCAAATAAGAAGCAGTCAGGGCTCCTCCTGTGGGCACTCCACGCAAAATTGCTGTATCTAGATTAGAACAAATAGGTTGTATCGTAGAAATCAAATCAATGGTTACAGCAGGATTTTGAATAACAAAGAAATTGGGAGCTTCAAAACTACTATTCGCACCACTCAGGGTAATTTTTCCTGTTCTAGCACCAATAGGAACTTGTACGGTAAAGCTACCTGAGAAGACTGCTGCAAATTGTGTCAAAGTAGGACTAACGCCCACCGAAATGGTATTACCTCCACCAGCTACAAACGTTACTGTATCTGGAATAAAAGTAAAATTGGTCAAGGTAAGTTCTAAAATATCCCCAATACAGGCTTCAGAAGGGGGCACACCACTCTTAGTATTCGCAATAGCTATATCAACGGATCCTAAAACCTCTATGGTATCAAAGGTAGAAAAGTCACAACTTCCTTGTGCATTGCTTTGTGTATAAGTATAGGTAATAAAGTGATAACCAGAGCCCGCAAGCCCTACATTAAGAGAATCATTTAGAGGGTTGATGGCAGACTGTGCGGTTAGTGAGGTATACCTACCTTGTGAACGCAAACTTGCGGGTTGCAAATAATCATCTATCAAAAAGCTCCCATAAGTAATCGCCACCACTCCATTGGTCCCAAGTGTTGCAAAATCTAAAGCTAGTGCAGGATCAGGTAGAAACTCATCTACGGTAATAGTATCAGACAATACCAGACATCTATTGGTATCGATGGTCTGTACATAATAGGTACCTGCCGTATCCACTTGAAAAGATTCAAAGTTGGATCCAATTAAGGTATCAGTCAATGAAAACCATTGATAAACATAATCATTATTAATAATACAGGTATCGCACTGATCTACCAGTACGACACGAGAACCATCGCAAATAGTAGGCGTACTAGAAACATTGGTATCTACCCCTATATCTACAAATCTTTCAGGTACAGTATCTAACACTACTGTATCTCTAATTTCGCATCCAGATTTGCTCACTGCTACCGAATAGGTATTGGCAGCAGCATAACCATAAGCTCTATAAAAAGTATCTCTACTTGTAATCAAGCGTGTGGTATTTAAATACCACTGGTATGTACAATCCACACAAGAATCTACTTCCATTACGACCTCAGAAGTAGGGCTACAAATCTTATCAGAAGATTTGTTGATAGTGGTATTAATGTTAATTTCTTCAGAAAGAAGCACCGTAGAGGTATCGGAACACCCCTGAGCATTTGTCACCACTACTTGATAATTTCCCCCTATCGTTAACTCTTGTCGATCTACAGGAAGCCCAACAGTGCTCTGCATAGCCACACTATCTCTCAAGAAAGTATATTGACAACCAGGGCAAGTAGTTGTTCCTAATCTAGGCAGTGCTGTAACGATAATAGGATCTCCATTGCAAATATTGCTAACGGGCGGAGTTCGAATATTAGCACTTACATTCTTAAAGCTGATTTCTAGAGTGTTTGATAGCCCTGTTCGGCAACCATTCGTGTACAAAATTCTTACCCGATACTGCCCAGAAGTCGCGGTCTGAAAAGTAGATTGTGAAGTAGTATCCAAAATACTAAAGTTAGAACCAGTACCAGAAACATCCCTCCACCACTCAAATTGACAGTTGGCACAAGAGGAGGTACTTAAGGTAATAGGATCGGTACTACACACAGTTACTCCAGAAGCAGCAATAATCGGCGGTGGATAAGTAGTATCTCTAATTTCAACAATATTAGAACTATAAGAACAGCCTGACTGGGCATCTGTGACGACTACAAAATAGCCTCGTGCTGTTGGTCGGCTAGTCGCATTGTAAACCGGCTGGTCACGAGGGGTATTATTGGCCAGTGGATTAGTCGTTGTATTGGTTACTGGTGCAGGGTTACCATTTTCTGTCCGCCACTCATAAGAGCAACCAACACAAGTAGACGTTGCTAAGGTTGCAATGTATTCATCCGAACACAAATACAAATCAGACGCTGATACTGGGGGGTTGGCACCATTGGAGGATGAAACGACTGTGATAATATTGGTCGAAACAATACACCCATCACTATTGGTCACTTCCAAGAAATATTGGCCAGGCAAATAAGTTCTAGTTCTAAACCCATTGCTTGCCGCAAGAGGTTGAGCACTTCTATACCACTGGTAATCCCACAAAGGCGGCAATTTATAATTCCCTATCATAAATAAATCCACATAACTTCCACTACACAAATAAACAGTATCTGCAAAAACAGTATCACTAGCCACTCCTACTGTGGTACCAGAAAGCGCAGCAATTCTAGGTGTAAAAACACTAGTATCCAACAATAACAATTCGGAGGTACTAATACAAGAATTAGGATATTGTACTTGTACAGAGTAAAACCCCGTAACCTGCGTCTGATAAACCGAAGAATCTATTAAAGGAATCACTTGTTGAACATCTCCTGTATCTACTGCTGTAAATGTTCCTACAGGCATAGCATTTGCACCAAAAGTAGCATTGGTAGGAGAAAAGGCATTGACATTCAACTCCCAATCTGTAATAGCAAAGGCGGCATTTCTATTCGTGGTACCATCCCTTCTGTACACCCAACCATATGGATAAAACCAAGGAAGTGCTGTTCCAGAATAAGAAAAGTCACCCAATCGATCAATAGGAACACCTGCTCTTCTCAACTCAATATAGTCGTTCCCATCCATTGACTCAAAACAAGTGCCTGCAGCTGGAGCAGTCACTCCATCAGGTGCAATTAACATGAAATCTTGAAAGTCTGTACCATCAGAAGTAATATAGATGTATTCGCCTGCCGTTGCTGAACGTTGGGGCAAATTATAAGCATTACAAAAGGTACCTGAACCATCTAATGCCACCCTAATGCTGTAAGTGCTAAGATCGTGAATATCACTCAATACTTTTAACTCTATGGCATTGCCACCACCTGCTTGATTTGATCCCACAAAAACTCCTGTAATAATTAAACTATCACCATTGGCTCCTAATGGAGTGGTAGCATTTTCTACAAATGTTCTTCCAGGAAAAGAATCCAATTGCCAAAAATCATTTCTATCCAATACGGCAAAATTACCCTCAAATACATCCCAAGCAGCTAAATTAAACGTGGTGCTAGGCAAGCTATCACGTTTTCTATAAGCCCAGCCATCTCGATAGCCCCAAGGCAAGGTGGTACAGATATCATTCACACAGTTAAAAGCTGCGGCGTTATAACCTTCCTCACCATATACATCTACAGGAGTAGTTCCATTTAAAAACAACTTAATCGGGTCATTTCCATTGATTTGTAAGGTCGAAGAAGTATAACTTGGTGAAAAACCAAAAAACTCTGCAAACTCTGCTTGGTTTTCTGCTATATAAAAATAATTACCCGAAGCCAATGCTACTGCAGGTAAATTAATATTAGAAGTTATTGGACTCACACTACCATTAACAACCCCCAAACTATAAGCACTCAAATCAGGAATATTTCCAATAGCATACAACTCGATGCCTTTTGGAGCCTCTCGCCTTGTACCATCATACACCCCCGAAATAACTAATTTACCCTCTGGTGGAAAATCGTAATATTGCCATACATAATTACAACCATTACAATCAATCGTATTTAAGGTAGCCGTATTGCTATCGCACAAATTAACCGTATTAGAGGCCAATACTGGTTGCGAAACAAAACCTGAATCAATGTTTAATACATTAGACATTTTGATACACCCCGAACCATCCGTCACATCTACATAATAACTTCCTCGTACCGTAATATTGGTTTCCAATGCATTAGAAGGCCCACTCACAGGAATAGTTGGTGCATTTAATTCATACCAAGTATAAGTACATCCTACACAGGGATTCGTAACATTAAGTGTCGCAGGCTGAACGGAACCAGCAGCATCTATACAAATGGTATAAGGATTGCCTTGAATAACAGGTACGGATAAAGAACCTATAGTCACCGAAATTGTAGCCGCTACCCCCACACAGGCCGTTCCAGTAGAATAATCTGTAACCGTTACCGCATAAGCTCCAGAAGTTGGCACAAAAACCGTATAGCTCGTATCTCCTGTACTCCACAAATATGTACAACTAGGACAATCGGTAGGAGAAACAGTGGACATAATGAGTGGCGTACCATCACAACTTAAAGTAGAAGGGGTCCCTTGTATATTTACACTTGCTATGGTAGGAGCAAAATTACAAGGTTGAGCATAGGCTATTGTTTGAACAAACAAAAATGCAATACTAACTAAAGTTAGTTTAATAGAGGTCGTCAGTTTCATTCCATAGTTTTTTAAAATAAAGCTGTTAATAGGGCAACTTTATGGTTTCATGCAGGTAGATCGTTGGTAGGTGTAGTTTTTAGTATAAAAAAAAATCATAGCCTTAAGAGAATGGTCTACTATGAATTTTTCAAAAACTATAGCTAATATAACACCTTAGGAATAGAAATTGGAGTGTATGTAGCGTTTTATTTGCTTACACTGCAATTAATCAGTAAATTTAAATTTGCTTTACCTATCTGTAAAGCTTTATGGGTATCAAGACCATTATGTAACCCTTACGACCAAACGAAATTGTACAATATGCTAAAATATATCCTGACCACACTCATTCATCTCAGCTTTTTAGTCTATGGAATAAGTCAAAACCAGCCATTATTTGAATTACTACCTGCCTCCAAAACCAATATTAATTTTTCTAATAACCTCAATGAAAACGAGGTATTTAACGTATTTATCAATCCTTACTTCTACAATGGAGGAGGCGTAGCTATTGGTGACATCAACAACGATGGTTTGTCCGATATTTTTTTTACAGGCAATATGGTTCCCAACAAACTTTATCTCAATAAAGGCAACTTCAAATTTCAAGATATTACTGCTACAGCACTTCCAGAGCAAAATCAAGACTGGTCTACAGGGGTAACCATGGTTGACATCAACAACGATGGTTATCTCGATATTTATGTGTGTAGATCTTCCAACAAATTTACCAACAAAAGAGATAAAAACACACTCTACATCAACAACAAAGATCATACATTTACAGAAAGTGCTGTCATCTACCAATTGCAAGATTCCCTCTCTTCTACTCAAGCGGCCTTCTTTGATGCAGACTTAGACGGAGATTTAGACGCATATGTCATGAATATTCCTACGCTTGAGATTGCTTATGATAATTATTACAAAATTTACAAAGACCAACAATTTATTCCCCAATCCGATCAATACTATGAGAATATAAATGGTGTTTTTGTTAACAAATCCAAAGAAGCAGGTATTCATAATAATACCTTTGGTTTAGGTCTTAGTATCAGTGATGTGGATAACAATGGCACCCCTGATATTTATGTTTCTAACGATTATGATGGTAGAGACTATTTCTATTTTAATCAAAAAGGAACATTTGAAGACAAAGCATTGCAAGCCACCAAACACAGTGCTAATTTTGGCATGGGAACCGACTTGGCCGATTTTAACAATGACGGCTACCCCGATCTCGTTCAAATGGACATGGCTTATACCAAGCATGTACGCTCCAAAACCAACATGCAATCTATGGCTCCTGAACTCTTTTGGAACAAAGTCAACAAAGGACTCCACTATCAATATATGAACAATACCATGCAGTTTAATAATGGCAATGGCACCTTTAGTGATATTGGTTATTTGGCGGGTGTGGCCAAAACCAACTGGAGTTGGGGCCCCTTATTTGCTGATTTTGATAATGATGGATACAAAGATTTGGTCATTACCAATGGCTATCGCAATGATATCAACAACAGGGATGCCCTAGCCCAAGTAGACACTCTGTTGGCACAAAAGAAAGGAGATTTTACTTTTGAAACCATTATCAGAGCCAACCACACCTACACTCCCCAAAACAAAGAACACAATTTTGTATTCCAAAACAAAGGCAATCTGACCTTTGAAGATAAATCTATAGATTGGGGATTTGATTTGGTAGTCAACTCCAATGGCATAGCTTATGGAGACTTGGACAATGATGGAGATTTAGACCTGGTTATCAATAACTTGGATACACTTGCTTCTATTTATGAGAACAAACGAGGCAACCAAAACAACTATTTAACCCTTCAACTCAAAGGAACCGAGCAAAACACCTTTGCCATTGGTGCCAAAGTCACAATTTATACCAAAACAGGGCAACAAGTACAAGAATTGTTTCCTACACGTGGCTTTCAATCATCCGTTGATTATAAATTGCACTTTGGTGTAGGCACCGCACGCAAAATAGATCGCGTAGAAATTCGCTGGCCCGATCTCAAAACCACCGTTCTAAAAAACATCAAAGCCAATCAATTATTAACTGTAGAGTATCAGAAAACCAAGTTTTCTACCCTTCCCGCTGCACCCACCCCCCAGACTATACTAAATAATGTTTCTAAAGAATTTTTTCAAGAATACAGCCACAAAGAAAATATATTTAGCGACTTCAATAAACAAGTACTCCTTCCACACATGCTTTCTCGGCAAGGGCCCTGTATAGCCATTGCAGATGTAGATAAAGATGGTTTGGAAGATGTATTTGTAGGGGGCTCCAAAGATCATCTGCCCAGCCTATTCTTACAACAAAAAAGAGGCGAACTAGTCCTAGCTCCTACCCACGACTTTGATGCAAGCGTAGAACAAGAAGATCTAGGGGCAATATTCTTGGATGTAGATGGTGATGGCGACCAAGATTTGTATGTGTGTAGTGGTGGTAATGAATACACAGATCAAGACCCCTTGCTACAAGATCGTTTGTATCTCAACAAATATGGTACATTCACACTGGCAACAGATCGATTGCCAAAAATGTATACGAGCACCCAAATAGTACAAGCTGCTGATTTTGATCAAGATGGAGATATAGATTTGTTTGTAGGTGGTCGTTTGGTACCTGGCCAATACCCCAAAACTCCTAGAAGTTATTTGTTGGAAAACGATGGTACAGGCCACTTCAAGGATGTTACAGCACAGTACAGTGCCGATCTGATGCACCCTGGAATGGTAACAGGAGCTAGTTTTGGGGATGTAAATGGCGATGGTTTGCTAGATTTGACATTGATTGGCGAATGGATGCCACTGCAAATTTTTATCAACCAAGGAAAAAGTTTTGAAAAACAGGCAACAGATCCAGCTTCAGAAGGCCTGTGGTTTAGTTTGGAACAAGCGGATATAGATGGGGATGGTGATTTGGATTTTGTAGCTGGCAATTTGGGCAAAAACAGCAAATTCAAAGGAAGCCTAAAAAAACCCTTTAATATTTATGCCGATGATTTTGATAACAATGGCAGTTGGGACATGATGATGAGCAGCTATGAAGGTGATAAGAATTACCCTGTACGCGGTAGAGATTGTAGCTCCGAACAAATGCCTTCCTTACTAGATAGCTTCCCTTCGTTTCAATCTTTTGCTATCGCTGAAATTACCGAAATTTGCGGGCCAAAAATCAATGAAGCATTGCACATTACCGCTCGTCATTTTTATACCTCGGTCTTTATAAACGATGGTCAAGGCAATTTTACCATAAAAAAACTACCCTCTGAAGCTCAATTTGCTCCTGTCAAGGATATTCACATAGAAGACCTCAACAAAGATGGTATTGTAGATCTCATACTAGTCGGAAACATGTATGATACCGAAGTAGAAACCATTCGCTATGATGCTGGGCGAGGATTGGTGCTGCTAGGAAAAGGCAACGGAGATTTTATGCCCCTCTCGCCTGCTGAATCGGGTTTGTTTGCGTGGGATAATGTCAAACAAATCAAAAAACTACAAGTAGGTAGCCGCACGTTGTATGTATTGGCCGTCAATCAGGGCAAACTGATGACTTTTGAGAAACAACCTTCTAGGTAAGGTGAGTGAAGCTGTCGAAAAAGTTTTCAAACCTACTAATTAGTTTGTACACTGTACAAATTAATTCAGATCGCTTCGCGAGTACAAAATAAAATTTGGTTTAAATATTACTATTTTACTTTTTCGACAGCCTCCCTCCTGAAAAGCCAATTTGCTTACCCTTAAAATTCTTATGCCCATCACTGCACACCGTTAGACGGATTATCAAAATCCTAAGGAGTGTTCTAATTCCCTAGTGTGCGTTCTTTATAAAAAAATTACTTATTTCCACCCAAACCCAAGATTGGGGATATACTTAATATACCGTTTTTACGGGATTTGCACCCAGATTAAATGCCATATATTTGTATTGTAATTAAGAATATTGAACTAATCCTACAAGCTTACCATGTATCACCAATTTGGAGAACTAGCTATTCTAAACCTATGTTGTTATTGTAAAATAGCTGCTATATCCTTTTTGGTTTTAGACTAAAATCAAACAGTTTGTCCCCTTTATTTTGAGCCTTCTAGGTTCTGCTTGGTTGTGTTTACTTGGTGTCTATGTATTTGCCTGTGCATAGAGTAATGTGTGGGAAAAACGCACAGGTATTCGTAGGCATTTGTGGGCGTAGTGGTGTAGCTCTATACACCACTACAGGCCCACTATTCCAATACTATTATTTTGAGTGGTACTCTAAAACTTCATCCAACCACTGCATTTATTTACAACATCCAATGAACGTCAAGTTATCTAAAGCCGATAAAAAAATATTACTCGAATCCAAAGACACTTATAGTATAATGCAAAAAATACTATTGCAGGACGATAAAATAAATCAAAATAAGGAACACTTTTGGATTTTGGGTTTGGCTACCAACAATAAATTGCTATTCGTAGAATTGGTAAGCTTAGGCTCTGTGAACAGAACCATTGTAGAACCCATGGACGTATACAGCCTAGCCATACACCGAAGAGCGGTCAAAATTGTGCTTTGTCACAACCATCCTAGTGGTTCACTCACCCCCTCCAAAGAAGACCATGATATTACCGATCGACTCATTCAGGGAGGGTTGATTTTGAACGTACCAGTCGTAGATCACCTCATTATTTCTACTACCAGTTATGTATCATTTGAAGATATGGGTTGGATGAAAATATTAAGAGACAGCATCAGACATATGCCCAAGTATGCCTTTGCACAAAGCATAGAGACAAGGATGTCTGAATTGATGGAACAACAAATTGCAAAAACAAAGGAGAAGGCCCGACAAAACATACTCTACATTATTGCCCAACTCAAAAAACGAGACATGAACGCCAAGGAGATAGCCGCATGTATCAATTTGACAGTAAGAGAAGTGACCCGTTTATCTATCGAATGTATAGGCCAATCCAAATAAATAATCTCCTTTGTTCCAGATCTTTAGCACTCTATTGTATTTACTTTCTTGCACCTACTTAAGTCGCTTTTAGTCCGCTTTAAGACTAATGCTGATAATTGAGCTTATCTCCATTATCTGGCGTTCTGCCTTATTTTATTTAGAAAGAAAATTTAAACAACTGCTTTGTCTCTTCTAGGACGAGATATTTATTTATATACCTCCAATTGTAGTGGCAGAGTTTCAGGAATGGTCATGCTTTCGACAATACCCTTTTTGCTGTAATCTACTAAATCTCGATTGGTACGGCTAAATTCCACCTCAAAACGGTTGTTGGCTTCATCATAGCTGCTTTCTATTACGAGTTGTAAATCTAGGGAATATACTTTGGGG
>JBGCDW010000257.1:0-4959 GCA_045105775.1 Aureispira sp. | reverse complement strand
AAGGTCAGTGTGTTAGGTTTCCTTGTCAACGAATTGTTTCACAAATATAGCCCAGTAAAATTTGATGCTTATTAGAGAAATCCCTAGTTCGTGAGAATTAGGAAAGGTGATGGGTAGGTATAAAAAAACACCCTTTCAGCTATAGGCGAAAAGGTGTTATTAGCATATTACCGAACTTAGTAAACTGATGTTTTAGTTTATAGGCAGTCTGTTTTAGAAGGTGAATAACTTATTATTTATTTTCAAAAATAAGGAGGCGGTCAAAATAAATGTTAACTAAAAAAATGGAATATTCGCAAAGCGATCTGGGCTGGCTTGTACCTAAAAGGTACAAAGGATGTGGCACTCATTCAGTTCAAGGCACTCGCGAAGCGATCTGACTTATTTGATACAGTGTATCGAATAATCAGGTAACGGAGTCTTAGCGGGCTAAGGCGAGTATTTTCAACGATGAACCGAGCCATAGGCGAGCTCATAAGCAACGCGCACTAGCTGGAGGAAAATAACCGTTTTTTGGTAGTAGTAATTTTGAACGACTACTTATTATCTTAATAATACGAATTATTCTTACCAAAGAATCAATTGTCTAAATGGTTTTCTAGAAAAGAGCTTTTTTTAGAAATAGTTTAACAATATTGGGCTTTTTGCAGGACTGATTTTTAATTCTTAAACAAGTTCATAACTTCTTGTTAAGTAGGTGCAAAAAAGAAACCGTACAATAAAAAAAGGAAGATTTTGTGCTAGATCAAGGCGAAAAACAAAGCTGTAGCGGGCTACAGCGCGTATTTTCAACGCCGAGCTAGGGCAAAAGAACCATTTTTTAGTACGGGAACTTTTTTAAGACTACTTAAGACCAAAAAACTGTATATCATTTTTTATTGCTAATTTTACGCGCCTTGAATTCCAAATTATCATTAAATAGTATTTTGGCAGCACCTAATTTAGGTATTATAATCACCACTAAACAACAACTATGTATCCCAATCTAAGATACGCAATATATGACCTCACAGGGTTGGATTTACCTGCATTGGCTTTGATCCAAACGTACGGTTTTTGCTTGGCATTTACGTTTTTGGCCTGTGGTTGGGCATTGACTGTAGATTTGAGACGCAGAGAACAATTAGGATTGTTGGAAGGGAGGATGGAAAAGAAGATGATGGGGCAGCCTTTATCTAAGGTTGATGTATTGACCAATGCTTTGCTAGGACTCTTTTTAGGGTTTAAAGGTGGCTATGCTGTGATGAATCCCGATTTGTTTGTAGGGCCAGATGCCAGAACGTATCTGATGTCCTTGGAACATGGAAGCTGGATTGGAGGAATAGCATTGGCTGGCTTGTTTACCTTTTTCAAATACCGAGAACACAAAAAAGAAGTTGCAGAATATCCCGAACCCACAGAAGTAGATCACATGGTAATGCCTCATGAGCGCGTGAGTGATATTATTATTTTGGCCGCTATTAGTGGAATTTTGGGAGCCAAACTCTTGTACATGTCAGAGGTAGATTATGAATCGTTTGAGCAGGCAATGGGCGACTTTTTTAGTGGGAGTGGTTTGTCTGTATATGGAGGATTTATCTTGGCCTTTTTTGTCGTAGCATATTATGTTAGGAGCAAAGGACTGCCTCTGTCACAACTCATTGATGCTTGTGCCCCTGCTATGATTTTGGGAACAGGACTAGGCCGTTTGGGCTGCCATTTTTCAGGCGATGGCGATTGGGGCGACCCCAATCCTTATGCAAAACCTGCTGCTTGGATTCCAGATTGGTTGTGGGCGTATGATTATCCGAATAATGTAATGAATTCGGGCATCCCCATGGAGGATTGTTATTATCCCAAGAGTTTTGGAAATTACTGCAATGTGTTATCAGAAGGCGTATTTCCTACCCCCATTTTTGAGCTGACTATATGCCTTATAATTTTTTCTATCTTATGGCGTTTACGCTCAAAAGTGAAGGTCAGTGGTCTGATTTTTTCTGTCTATTTGATGTCTACAGGCGTACAGCGTTTTTTGCTAGAAATGATTCGTGTGAATGACGATCATGCAATTGCTGGATTTAACCTTTCACAAGCACAGTATATTTCTATTCTATTGATGGTCATAGGTTTGATAATGACCCTTTATTTGGTGAACAAACAACGTCAACTATCTGATCGCTAGATCAAAAATTTACCACTTTCATAAATCAATTTACCATCGGCAAAAATTTGCCCACCATTTTGCATATCGGCAATCATATCCCAATGTATGCTCGATTGGTTGGTGCCCCCATTCTGAATATAAGCCTGACCAACGGCCATGTGTACAGAGCCGCCTATTTTTTCATCAAACAGAATATTCTTAACAGGTGTTTGGATTCTATAATTGGTGCCAATAGCAGCCTCCCCAAAACGACGAGCCCCTTCATCGGTATCAAAAATTCGATCCAACAATTCTTGGCCTTTTTCGGCTTCCCATTTTTCGACCCAGCCATCTTTGACCCATAGAGTAATGCCTTCTACTTCCTCGCCCCTATACATAGAGGGGTACGAAAAATGAATGGTTCCATTGACAGAATCATCTACTGGAGCAGTGTACACCTCGCCCGAAGGCATATTGGTTTGCCCATCCGAATTGATCCAAGTACGCCCTTGGGTAGAGAAGCGAATGTCAATATTGTCGCCCAAATAATGAATCTCACTGCACTTGTTTAAATAATCTACTATATGCTGCTGGTTGCGACTCACCTCTTCCCAACAAGCCTTTGGATCCTCTTCGTACAAAAAACAAGCGTTATAAATAAAATCAGCATACTCCTCCAAGGATAAACCTGCATTTTGAGCATTAGCAGTGGTTGGATACTCACACAAGGTTCGTTTGAGTTCCAAGGTAGCGGTACGCTCAGAATAACGTTGACTGTGTGGGCGCATAGCTGCTCGCACTACCTTGGCCGCATCAGGATCTGTGCTTTGGGTAGAGCGACTATGAAAGGGAGCACGAATATAAATATAAGCATCAAACTCCTCCATAGCTTGTGCATGTAAGGGGTTTACATAGCTCAATTGCTCTTCCGAACTCTCCTGAAGACGAATCGTACCCTGATCTCGAAAGGCCATATTGATGTGTGGCAAGCCTCCTGCTCTTAAAACTTCTCTGTAAACTTCACGCACCAGCGGCTCTGCCAGTGTTGTAGATTGGATAAATACACGTTCGCCTTTTTGGAGACTCACACAATAATTGACCAATAATTTGGCATATTTATTTAGAATAGATGGCATAATATGGATGCTAATAGTTTAAGATAGAATGCTTGTAATTGCTAGTTAATAATAACACTTCTCAAAGAATAAAATACTAATCCTTGACCAAATATTCCAAAGCTTCTTCTTTGGTATCAAATGCTAACACTTGTTTTTTTGCTACTTGATTGTAGCCCCACAATAGAAATTTTTTGAGTCCAGTAACGCCCAATACAGCTGATTTAACGTTATCAAATACCGCTGCATTAGATTTAAGTAGTTGCATGATCTCATTACCAATGGGAATATTAGAATAATCTGATAAAACGTATTTAAATTGTTTGTTTTTTCGCATGAAATCTATACTCATTTTCAAAGTGCTAATCAACACCTTTTGTTGGATACCATCTGGAAAACTCCAGTAGATAATCTGTTTACCTTTGTAGTTGATAATTTCTACGAATGGAGATTCAATCATGTGTGACACTAGTTATTAAATGCTAAAATTTTTTATAGTTTGGTCAGGTTTTATTTTGATCAACGATAGTGGTTTATCAACGTTCATCTTTTAATTTAATGATGGTTCTCCCAAAGCTTAATCATTTACTAAATACTCTAGTGCTTCTTCCTTGGTATCAAAGGGTAATATTTGATTTTTGGCTACGCGATTAAAGCCCATCAATAGAATTTTTTTGAGTCCAGTAATACCTAGTAAAGCAGATTTTAGTCTATCAAATACATCTAAACTTGATTTGACCGTCAACATAAATTCATTGCCAACATAAACATTAGAAAAATCAGTTAGCAAATACTTAAACTGTGGATTTTTGCGACTAAAATCTATACAATGTTTGGTGATTTCTACCAATTCTTTTGGGGTAGTTCCATCTGGAAAACTCCAGAACATAATCTCCTTGCCTTTGTAATGGATGATTTCTATGAACGATGGCATATTCATCTGTTGGGATAAATTAACAGGTTATAAATTCTAATAACTATGGTCAAATAACTTGATCGGATTTTATTTTGGTCATGTCTAATGTTGATTCAATAGCAACTTTTTTTCTCCAACGATTGCGCTCCAAAGGTCTAATCATTAACCAAATATTCCAATGCTTCTTCCTTGGCATCAAAGGGTAATATTTGATTTTTAGCAACGCGATTAAAACCCATTAGTAGAATTTTTTTGAGTCCAGTGATACCTAACAAAGCAGATTTGAGTTCATCAAATACATCTAAATTCGATTTAGCGACCAGCATAAACTCATTACCCACAGAAACATTAGAAAAATTAGTAATCATGTACTTAATTTGTCGGTTGTTGCGACTAAATTCTAATTGACTTCTTAAAGCTTCGACCAACTCCTTTTGAGTAATGCCATCTGGGTAACTCCAGAACATAATCTGTTTCCCTTTATAAGGGATGACTTCTACAAATGGGAACTCGCTCATGTATTGTTGTAGTTGTTATTTTAATTTTATTAATTTTTAACCTTAATTTTTTCCTTCAAATACTGACCTGTGTAAGAATTCTCTATTTGAGTTAAGCCCTCAGGAGTGCCTTGATACAATAATTGCCCTCCTTGGTCTCCACCACCCTTGCCCAAATCAATAACATAATCTGCCGACTTGATAACATCCAAATTGTGTTCTACTACCAAAACAGAATGGCCAATTTCAACCAACGCATTAAAGGCATCCAATAGTTTTTGAATATCGTGAAAATGCAGCCCAGTAGTT
>JBGCDW010000256.1:0-14106 GCA_045105775.1 Aureispira sp. | reverse complement strand
GCCAGCTCTTCCTTCTTGGTGCTTTCCTCTTCGCCATCCTCATACTTGATTTCTTCCATTTCCAACAGATTAGAATTATCATCGTACTTATAGGTAATGAGTTTTACCAATTCAATCCCCTCCGTTTCAGTAGTCTTTATTTTGTTGCCTTTGTCATCAAATTCATCTTCTACTTCAGGAAGCATGCCACCAAAACCACCACCAAAACTGCCAAAACCACCATCATCATCTCCACCATTGCCAAATTCCATCATCACCTGCCCTTGGCGAGGGTTGTAACCACCACTAGATTTGCCACCACCAAATTCACTGACAATTTCCCCATTTTTGTACTTGGTTTGTTCCTTGATTTTAGTGCCTTCAAAAATGATGATATCCTTGTAGGTATCTTTGCCATCTTTGACGATCTTTTCAGAAGATTCTAAATACCCATCTTTGGTATAGGCTGTTTTTTTGCTTTCTGTAGCTTTATCACCACTAGGCAGCAACTCCCATTTTTTGTAAGAGATTTCCTCGTCATCTCCATTGTATTTGTAGACCTCTTCACCCACTTTGTCCCCCTTTTTATTGGTAAAAACGACTTTGAGCGGTTTTCCAAATTCGGTGTACTCAAATTCCTTAATGAGCATTTTTTGAGGTGCTTTGAGATAATCTACAATTTCCTCTTTTAGCTTCAATTTGCCCTTGCTCGAAAGATAGGTTTTGACTGCTGTGATAGAGTCGCCCATTTCATCAAACTTAATTATTTTTTCAGTCCGCACATCTTCAAGCCATTCTCTAAACGTAAAGGTATTGGGCATCAACTTACCAATGGGATTGGCTAGATAAATCTGCTGTTGAGCAATGCGCCCTTTTGTGTCGTATTTTTTCAACTCCCTTTTAGTCAATTCCAAATCCATGCCTTCTTCAGATTCAGGCAACTGCTCAAATATTTTATACTCAACAGATTTTACCTTAACCTCTTGAGCCAATAGCAATCCAGAAGATGTGATGGTACACAACAATAATGCACCTCTTAATAGAGTATGTTTTATCATATTCCTTGAATTTATAGTCATTTGCTGCGGATAAATTGGTTTAGTGATAGGTATAAATATACACAATTTTTTCTTTAGAAGGCTCAATCTCTTCCATGCCCTTCTTACTCTTCTTTTGTTTTGGACGATAAGAGATTCTGCTCAAAATATCTCCATGGTTATTGTAGGTCCACTCTGTGACGGACAAAACGTTCTTACGAGCAATTTGTTCTTTGCGGACAGCATTGCCCTGCTCATTATAAAAATTCTTGATCGAGTAACGTATATTTCCTTTTGGATCTAGTTTGTGACTTGTTTTTTCTGTCAATTTACCAGCCTCATAGCTATACAAAATCTCTTCTGTCTTTGTTCTATTCACACGAATTGTTTCTTTTTGCAACAGAGAATCTTGGTAGTCATAAGTGGTGCTATTGGCCTCTTTGCCATCCACCAATCGTTGAGCAGAAACTAACTTGCCTTTATCGTATAGCAAAATTTCTTCCGTTTTTTTGAGATACTTGCGTTTCTTTTCCGATTTATCCCCCTTTGCCTTATTCACCGTTTTGCTCACCTTTCGTCTGACAAGGATATGATTTTTTGCCAAACGCCCCTGCTTATCATAAGACACCTTGTGACAAATTTTACTCGCATAATCCTTTGCCCGAATACGTTTTAGCTTTCCTGCTCGATTGTAACAATAGCGATAATCGCGCCGTTTTGTTTGCTTCTCTACCACTTGGCTTTTTGCATCAATAGTATTCCATTTAGAATACATCAACCAGCGTTTTTTGAGACCATTCTTGTATTGGTATTCATCACAAAGCAGCGAGGTAGAACCCATATAATTGTATTGACAATTATTGACGAGCAATTGTTGGTCATTGTAAGTCAAGGTATCCTCTTTGGTCAATTCTCCAAAACGATCAAAGTGTCGCCTCCAAATTCGCTTGCTATCCTTTTCCTTAGCGGCATAAACCAAATACTTGGTTTCCAAACGTTCGGTTTGAGGTTCTTTGCCCTTGGGATAACGTGTAATCGTTTCCGTTAGAATCTGCTTGTCCAAATCAAAATTGACAGATTCTTCCTTGACCAATACGCCAGGAGTCGATAAATTATAATAGTAATGCTTGCTGTTCAAGACTGCGCCATCTTTATTGTATGTACTACTTTTTTGGGCACGTACAATGCTGTCTGTACTAGTGAGCGTGTAGCTGAGACTTTTCTTTTCTTTGACAACAGCTTGTGCCAATACACAATTAGCAGCCAAAAGCAAAAACAGCCACCCAACCCAACGCGAAATAATCGTCATAAAAATGCTAGTTATAACCTCTATGGAGTGATAATAAGTATAATAAGTACTAAAAGTAAGCCAATTCAGTGCAAAAGTTGTGCTATAGACAAATAAAAAGGCATTCCAAATTAGATTCGGAATGCCAATTTTGTGATAGAAACCACGGTTTCCATCAATGCCTTTTACTAATAATACTTCTAAAAATTGCCTTCTTGAGTTAATCAACCAAAGAAGACCATTTTAAAAAACGATTGGGTACGTAATGAAAAATTGCCTTTTATTACTAATAAGACGTTGGCAATCATGAAAATGCTGCCTCCAAAGTCTTAAAATTTCTTTAAAAAATAAGATTCTGCTCAAAAATGCCTTTTAAAAGCGTTTTTCGGCTTTTTTGAACTAAAAAAAATAAACGAATGTTTTGTGGAAGGACGCTTCTGAAAACATTTCAAGGACTCTGTTGATATAAAGTTTAATAATAAAAGCTTATCATTGAAATTGTATGAATTTATGTACAAGATACAGGGGTAAAAAAAAGAACCCTACTTGATGACTAATAAGGACTCACAGAGTGATGTTTTTGATATTGAACTTAATATACATAAAATAAAAATGTCAAATAATATAATAAATACTGGATTCTACAAACAAATAATTCATTTACTCCATTCTGCTAGGAACAAAGTAGTTCAGACGGTTAATAGTACTATGGTTACAGTATACTATGAAATCGGTAGAATGATTGTTGAACAAGAACAGCAAGGAAATGACAGAGCTAAATATGGAAAACAATTACTCAAAGAACTCTCAGGTATTCTGACGGAAGAATTTGGAAAAGGTTTTTCAGTAACGAATATCCAGCAAATGAGAAATTTCTATTTGGCCTACAGAAAACAACAGACACTGTCTGTTAAATCTGATAAAGGAGAAATAGATTTTGGTTTGAGTTGGTCTCATTACCTGTTACTAATGCGAATCGACGACTTACAAGAAAGGAGTTTTTATGAAATTGAATCTTCCAAACACAGATGGAGTGTAAGAGAGCTTCAACGACAATACGATTCTGCCTTATATACAAGACTTGCTTTAAGTAGGGATAAATACCAAGTCAAAAAACTATCAGAAAAAGGTCTCATAATTGAGCAAGCCAAGGATGCAATCAAAGATCCTTATATCCTTGAATTTCTTGGTTTGCCAGAGAAAAGTAATTATTCGGAAAGTGACCTTGAACAAGAATTAATTAACAAATTGGAAAATTTCCTTTTAGAACTAGGTACTGGTTTTACTTTTGTTGCCAGACAGAAACGAATTTCTTTTGATGATAAACACTTTAGGATTGACTTAGTATTTTATAATAGAATTTTACGCTCTTTTGTATTAATTGATTTGAAGATTGGGGAGTTAAAACATCAGGATATTGGTCAAATGATGATGTATGTAAATTATTATGATAGGGAATTAAAACTTACAGAGGAAAACCCAACTATAGGTATTATATTATGTCAGAATAAAAGTGAAGCAGTTGTAGAATATACTTTACCAAAGGAAAATGAACAAATTTTTGCTAGTAAATATAAAACAGTATTGCCTAGTAAAGAGAAGTTAAAAGCATTGCTTAACGAAAAGAAAACATAAAGCTTGTTTGTCAAATTGAGTATACCAAAGAACACGTCATTAAGATTTCATTGATAATGTCTCAAAAAACATAATTCTCTACAAATTAAAAGGAATATCACAAAGGAGACTACCCCCACCATTTCATTTGTTCTAAAAAAAAGCCTAACTTTTGGTCTTAAACCAACTAAGCCACTTCAACCACGGATAGACTATCTTACATTATGCTAAAAAAAATCTTCCACATACTCACTTTACGTGCTGTTTATCTGCGTCCACGCTTTTTTGGACTGTTTGCAGGAACAGCCACTTTATTTGTCGTGAGTTTTATTTTTCCTTTTCTATTTCCCGTTGCCAAGGCGGTGTTAGTAGCAGCCATAGCTTTGGTAGCCGTAGATTTGCTTTTATTGTTTAATAACAATGTAAAAGTCAAAGCCGAACGAGAATTGCCGCGCCAGCTTTCGTTGGGCGATGACAACATGGTACGACTCCACATTCAGAATGATTATGGCCTCAAACTGGGCATTACGATTGTAGACGAAGTGCCTGTAGAGTTTCAGCATCGTGATTTTGGAATCGTAGATACCCTGCCCCCACAAATTGGCAAATCCTATGAGTACAATTTACGCCCCACCTTGCGTGGAGAATATACCTTTAATGACATCAATGTGTTTGTACACAGCCCACTAGGCTTAGTAGAGCGCAGAATTCGCAAAGAAGCGGAGAAAAAAATCTTAGTTTATCCCTCTATCAAGCAAATGAATCGGTACTCCTTGATGGCCGTAGCCCGAATCTCGACCATGCGTGGCGTAAAAAAGGTGCGCCGCTTGGGGGCAAGTTACGAGTTTGCACAAATTCGCAATTATGTCAAGGGCGATGATTACCGAAGCATCAACTGGAAAGCCACCAGCCGTAGAAACGAATTGATGATTAATCAGTTTGAGGACGAACGCTCGCAGCAAATTTTCTCGGTCATCGACAAAGGCCGCTCTATGCAAATGCCCTTCAACGGCATGAGCCTCTTGGATTATGCCGTGAATACCGCCTTGGTGATTTCGAGTGTATCGCTACAAAAACACGACCGCGCTGGTCTATTGACCTTCTCCGACAAAATTGGCGCAACCGTCAAGGCCGATGATGGCCCCAAACAACTCAACCTCATTATTGAGACCCTGTACAAGGAACAACCTCGAAACTTTGAGGCCAATTACGAGTTGCTCTATACGGCCACCAAGCAGTTTATCAAGCGCAGAAGCCTGCTCTTCCTTTACACCAACTTTGAGAGCTATTCGGCCATGTCGCGCGTACTCCCACTCTTGAGAAGAATCAACAAAATGCACTTGCTCGTGGTGGTGTTCTTTGAGAATACCGAAATTGGCGACTACGCCGCACAAGAAGCCCACACCACCGAAGAAATTTATTACAAAACTATCGCCTCCAAATTCGTAGAAGAAAAATTCCGCATCGTCCAAAAACTCCGCCAGTATGGTATTCAAGTGATCTTGACCCGTCCAGAGGAATTGTCGGTGGATAGTGTGAATAAGTATTTGGAAATGAAGGCTCGTGGAATGATTTAGAATACTAAAAACCCATATAAATTTAATCGTTTTTTAATTAAACTTATATGGGCTTGAATTAGTAAAATGATTCAAATTTTATTGAAGTTTATTGATGGTTGTACCATCACGAGATACTTGGTTCGTTCCAACATCAATATTGCTAGTGGATTTGATGAAATAAGTACCATTAGTAGTTGGATAATTAGAACTGATTGCCATTAAAAACCCTTTTGAATCACTTCTAGACCAATTGCCATCTTCACCTCTTTTTAGAGTGAAAAAAGAAGCTTTTTGATCATTGTCACCCCATCTGCTGATTGCGACTTGAATATCACCATTTGAATTATTAGTAACTTTCATTGTAATGTATATTTAACCTCCTACTCTATAAAAGACTTTTCGGATACCGTCTGTATTAATTTACAGCACAAATTTATTTTAATAAGTTCGTGTTATTATTAGGGTATTTACTGATTTTTAGCAACTAGAGGATTTTACTGATTTTGTTTTAATGATAAATTATTTATATATGTCGAAAAATCCCAAAGTTAGTCCTGACGTTCAAAACCAAATGGGAGAACAATGGAATATAAAGGTTTCTAGCAAACCATTCTCAGAAGGCAAGGGAGCCAATATGCCTGCTTGGGGCTATGTCTGTGGGGGGTGTGGCAGTGAACAAACCAAAATACAGTTTGCCGAAAGTACGCAAGAGGAAGACAGCAATTTATTGTGGATGGAGCTGCATTGTAGGGCTTGCAAAAACTATACCCTCTATCAGCGAAAATAAGTCGCAAAAAGTCCTATCTTTCCTAGAGGGCTTTTTACTTTTATGCCCCAAACAAACAAAAATCAATCATACTATGCGCGCAGTCGTACTCAAAAAATTTGGCACTCCAGAAGTAGCCTTTGAAATTCAAGAAAAAGAAATACCCAAAGCTCAAGCCAATGAAATCTGTGTCAAGGTAGAAGCCTTTGGGCTCAACTTTGCTGATGTAATGGCTCGACAAGGGATTTACCAAGATTGCCCGCCTTTGCCTACGGTAATAGGCTATGAAGTCGTTGGGCGTGTGCATGCGGTAGGAAGCGCGGTACAGGGATTTGAGGTAGGTCAACGGGTGGTTTCGCTGACGCGCTTTGGGGCGTATGCAGAATATGCGGTGGCCGATGCTAGGGCGGCGGCTGTTATTCCTGAAGATATGGACTATGCGGTGGCGACAGCTTTGGCGACCCAGTACGGAACGGCGTATTTTTGTGCGGAGTATGTCACGCGATTGCACCAAGGAGAGCATATATTGATTCAGGCAGCTGCTGGTGGCGTAGGCACAGCATTGGTACAATTGGCCAAGCATCGAGGTTGTATTGTATATGGAACAGCAGGTTCAGACGAAAAGCTTGATTATTTGCGTAAGTTGGGCGTAGATCATCCGATCAATTATAATAAAATTGATTTTTATGATTACATCAAGAAGGAGCGAGGAGACAAAGGACTAGATGTGGTGTTTGATAGTTTGGGCGGTAAGGCTGTAAAAAAAGCACGCAAACTGCTTACCCAAGGAACAGGCCGAGTTATTTGTTTTGGGGCGGCGAGTCGTTCAGGCTCTGGCAAAAATATCTTTAAAGATTTAAAGTTGGTATTTGGGTTTGGTTTTATGCCTATTGTAGAATTGTTATTAAAGTCTCAAGGCGTAATTGGAGTGAATATGCTGCGTGTAGCAGATGAGCGTCCCGATGCGTTGCAACACTGTATTCAGGAAGTGGTGAACATGACAGCAGCAGGCATTCTAAACCCCACGGTAGGCGGAAAATTCCCTGTAGAGGAATTGACCAAAGCCCACAATTTCTTACAGGGAAGAAAATCCATCGGAAAAATAGCCGTTCATTGGTAGATGCACAAAATTTTGTGCACCTACCAATGAACCCAGGTAGTATGGGCGTAATGCTTTACGCCCATACTACCGCGTCAATACAATGTAATCATTGATAAGGGTGCGTAAGAATTTGTTGTGATCTTTGGGCGGACGATCAATGTGCAATTGCTCGGCTACATGTTGGGCCAATTCGCTGACTGCTTTTTTGTGGGCAGTATTGGGGTGGCGGCGTTCGCGCTCCAATACCCGTTTGATGAAGAGCATATCTTGCTCGCTAAACTGGCGAATAGCCGTGTAGCTGGGTTCGTAGGTATCTAGGGTCGAAATTTTGAGAATATCATTGAGGGAGAAATTGCGTTGTGCTGTTGTTCGGATAACCGTGGTGCCTGACAAAAGTCCTCCTAGACGTTGACTCTTGGGAGAAGCATTAATGAGGAGTGCTCCAACCGAACCTAGCGATAACCAATAATCTACAATACGAAACATCCAACGCATGACATAATCGTGGCTGCTGGGTGCATCTCCATTGAGTTTGACCACTTTAAGACCCATAGTACGTTTTCCAATGGTCTGCCCGTGCATGAAAATTTCTGAGAGCAAGGTATAAAACATAAAGCAGGGAATAATGACCAAATAAGTAAACAAAGTCATCCCAGAGCGTGTTTCTGTAGCCGCCTCGCCAAGTACCGACAAAAATGCCAAGGCAATACCTACTACAATGGCATCAATGAGATACGCCAAAAAGCGATTGCCCAAACTGGCCAATTCATATTGAATCGTAACCTTTTGTGCTGTATTGATTTCTATCGTTTTCATAATGGTTAAGAGTCCTTATTGATTAAACAAAGCTGTTAAAAGTACCGAATTTTTATTAAAAACGTTCCAAATCAACGGGCGTTTCTCCAAGAAGTGCTCAACAAAAAACACATAGATGTTTTTGATGGGGGTAGAATTGCTCCCAAATACACAAAGAATGCGGCATCTACTAGAAAAGCAAGGGTTGTATTACAAAAAAAAAAGAAACTTAACTATCTTGTTAGGCCAATAATAGAAGTTTTGGAGAATAACTTTTGAATAAAAAAACAACTTACTGCATACCTTTAGAAAAACATTTTTGATGAAAAATGAATTTTCTGGCTTTAAATCAAGTTGTTTAACAAGAGTAGCCGATTGAGTGCCGCTCTTCTAACTAAACCTTACTACTTACCCACTAATTCTCATTGGTGAATTAAGAATAGAACTGGCTATGCGCGAAACTCATTTCATAGAGCAAAATAAAGAAAAATGGGCCAAATTTGAACGCAATCTAGGGGGCGGCTATGTCAACCCTGATGAATTGAGTGATCAGTTTGTAGAAATTACAGATGATTTGTCTTATTCCAGAACGTTTTATCCCAATCGTTCGGTGCGAGTTTATCTCAATAACATTGCTCAAAAGGTTTTTTACAATGTTTATAAAAATAGACGTGGTCGTCTTTCTCGTGTACTGAATTTCTGGAAAGAAACCGTACCACAGATTATTTACGAATCGCGTCGTTCTTTTTTGTTGGCATTGGCTGTATTTATTGGAGCCACCATTATTGGGGTATTCTCTACGTACATGGATAGTGAATTTCCACGGGTTATTTTGGGGGATGAGTACATTGATATGACGATGAGTAATATTGAGAATGGCAATCCAATGGCCGTTTATCAAGATCCCAACCAACAAGAAATGTTTTTGAGGATAGCCTTCAACAATCTGAGGGTGTCTATATGGTGTTTTGCACTGGGGCTGATTTTTGGGGTTGGGTCTTTGTTTGTATTGATACAGAATGGGATCATGCTGGGCACCTTTCAGTATCTATTTATTAGGGAAGGCATCTATATGGATTCTTTTTTTACTATTTGGATGCATGGCGCCATTGAAATTTCTTGTATCATTATTGCAGGCGCAGCAGGATTGACATTGGGCAGTGGTTTGGTGTTTCCAAAGACACTCACTCGATTGCAGAGCTTACAATTATCTGCTCGGCGTGGGTTGCTAATTTTATTAACAGTAGTACCGCTTATTATTTTAGCGGCCTTCATAGAAGGCTTTATTACGCGCTATACAGAAGCGTCTTACATTATACGTGGTATTGTTATTTTTGGCTCTTTTGCCTTTATTATCAGTTACTACGTTATTTATCCCTATCTCAAGGCACAAAAAGGCTTTATCTCTTTTATTGGAGATGTAAAATTACCGCCAGCCCAGCAACTCGACATTCAATACAACCAAATAAAAACTACTCCTCAGATTTTTAGTGATGCTTTTATTGCCTATAGAAAATTTATCAAGCCTATTGGGATTTTGGCAGTGGGTATTGCTACGCTGATGACCACTATTATGCTGTTGGGAGATGATGTATATCGTTTTAAGACCTTGGAGAGTGTAGAAAATCCTTTTGAAATTGCCTTCTTCTTGGTAGAATACACGGTAGAGAACCTTTATCAACTATTTTCTAGTAGACACGAATTGTTTGTCCTACTCTTTTTTATTGGCTTTACGATCTCTGTGTACACGGCTTTATTCTTGTCTCAACAGGCCGTCAAAATAGTACAAAAGAAAGAGTTGAGTTATCGCCCTTCTTTTTTCATTAATACGATTATTTCCACCGTTTTGGGAATGGGCTTACTAGGCTCAGTAGTGATGATGGCCGAAGAAGGTGTTGGGCTTTTCTTGTTAATTCTTGGTGCCCCTATTGTATTGATGTGGTTGGTGGCTACTTTTAATGAGAACATCAATCCTGTAAGTGCCTTGGGGCGTGTATTCAAAGTACTAGGAGGCAACTGGATGGTGATGATGGGAGCCTACTTTATTATTATAGGGATGTGTACGATCTTCATCTTTATGGCTACCGCACCTTTGGCGGGTTTTTATTTGGGAGTAATTGTAAATTTATTTCCTATAGAAGATATTTTAATGGTGAAGCAAGGATTTTACATTTTTGTTTATACCTTTTTATTATCCTTTTTATTACCACTAATTGCCGTTGTAATGAATATGGCTTTCCATAGTTTTAAAGAAATCAAGGAAGCAGATAGCTTATTGTCCGCTATTCCAAAGATAGGTAAGCGCAAGATTTCTTATGGTATGGAACAAGAAAACTAAACAGTTAACGTGTTGTTATTATGAAAATAAATTATCAAATACTCCTTTGTTGTTTGACGCTTTGGTTGTTGCTGGGGCAGTCTGTTGTACGGGCACAAGAAAACGATGCGACCCAATCCTACCAACAAGAACGTTTGCGAACGCAAGTTTTTGATGCCAATGTTTGGCAGAAGACGGCTAAGGATATGAAATTTTCGACCAAGCCACAGGTGAAAAAAATCCCTAAGCAGGTTAATAATTCTACACCTATTCAACCCAGGACCAATCCCTCAACAGTATTTAGTGCGCGCAGTCTATTATTATTTATTGCCGTATTGCTCCTCATTTTTGTCATCTACAAAGCGGTTGCAGGCAATGCCATTCTAATTAATAAACCAATAGAGCATCGTCGCCCTATTGCCCTCAAGGATATTGAAACCAATCTGCAAGAAGCAGACGTAGAAGGTTTCTTGGCTCAATCGCTTCAACAAAAAGATTATCGCCTAGCCATACGTTTGTATTATTTGGCGATTATCAAAGAATTGGCAGCAAAGGGGATTATAGATTGGAAACGCGATAAAACCAACGGACAATATCTGAGAGAATTGCGCCGAAAACAATATCCTCAACTCAAGGCATTCAAGAGCGTTACGCGTGTTTTTGAGTATGTTTGGTATAGTAATATGGCTTTTGATAGTGGACAATTTGAGGAAGTGCGCATTGATTTTAATAATTTACTACAATCCATAAAATAAACAGCATGAATAAATTTGCTCCTTTAATAGTTGGTGCTTTGGTGTTGTTGGGATTGATTGCTTTTTTTGCCCAAAACCAAGCAGACCCGCAGTATTGGCAAGAAAAATACACCACGGATGGCAATAAGCCTTACGATGCACGTATTTTGTACGACTTGTTAGAGCACCAGTTTGATTTGCAGGTTATGGAAGATCGTTTGGACAAGACTCTGACACTAGATGTTCAAGAGGCGGCCAATACCAGTTACTTGTATTTGAGTAGCAGAGCACCTCGGTATACAGAGGATGAAGCTTGGTACTTGCGCGATTATGTTCGAGCGGGCGGCGAAGTGTTTATCATTGCGCCTAATATTCCCGATAGTTTGGCAGAGCTGTTGCTTTATCCAGAGGATTGTGGGGGAAAAACCACTTGGCAAGGAAAAAATAATCCAACTATTTATCGCCCACAAGTTATGTCAGCCTTATTACACCCTGATATGACCAAGAGTTATTATAGTTTTAATTACTTGAATTTGAATTATGTAGAGAATAGAAGTTGGAACTATATTCCAGAGGCTGCGTTTTGTGATACCCGTCCTGAGGATGATTACAATTATTATGGGGATAAGCCCGTGCGAGAATATGCGTTGGCCAAGTTAGGAACCTTTAAATCTCTTGCCAATGGCAGTGATAAAAAGGAGGAAGAGTTTGCTAACTTTGTACGTATGAGAGTAGGCGATGGATATTTTTATTTTCATACCAATCCAATTATGTTTACCAATATGTATTTGGTAGATAGTGTAGGGTTTGAATATAGCAATTATATTTTCTCTCACATTCTAGACAAAACCCTATATTGGGATCGCCAAAGTATAGTGTTGCCTAGCAAGAGAAAAGATAGCCGAAAAATGCTACCTAAGGTAGCCGCACAATCTCCATTGGAGTATATTTTTGCACAACCGGCTTTGCGTTGGAGTTGGTATATGGCTTTAGCCTTGGGATTGATTTATGTTCTATTTGGAGCCAAACGCCGTCAACGTATTATTCCAATTTTGGAGGCCAATAGAAATACCTCATTGGAGTTTATTGAAACCATTGGACGTTTGTATTTTCAACAGCAAGATCACAAGAGCATTATCAAAAAGCAAATGCACTTGTTCTTGGCACATCTTCGTCAGCGTTACCACTTGGTCACCCGAGAGATGGATGATCGCTTAATTGATCGTATAGCCGTGCGCGCAAGGGTGGATCGTAAAATTGTAAATGATATTTTTGTAGAATATAATCGTTTGCGCCAACTGATGCAAAAGCCCAATACAGATATAACGGCTCAAATGCTCAATAATTTTTACTTATTGATTGAGCGTTTTCATACGGCCGCTAATGAGTATCAGAAAGCCAATGAAGCAAAGGTGTAGAATAAATTAAGATAAGAAAACCAATATTAAAACAAATGCCTTTTCACAGCAAAATACGCTGCTGAGAATTTTTAAAAATAGCAAACATGAGTGAAAATTATGCTTGGGGAGATGATAATGCTTCCGTAGCCAATATCCAAGAAACGGTTGATCGCGTACGCAACGAAGTACAGAAAATTATCATCGGACAAGATGACTTGATAGAGTTGATTATGGTTTCGATTTTTGCAGGAGGCCATGTGCTCTTGGAAGGCGTACCAGGAGTAGCCAAAACCCTAGCTTCTAAGTTGTTGGCGCAAACCTTAAGTGTGGAGTTTTCACGGATACAATTTACGCCTGACTTGATGCCTTCAGATGTGACAGGTACGAGTGTGTATAACATGAAAATGGCAGAATTTACCTTCAATAAAGGACCAATATTCTCCAATATGGTTTTGATTGACGAAATCAATAGAGCACCAGCCAAGACACAAGCGTCGTTGTTTGAGGTAATGGAAGAAAAGCAAGTAACAGTAGATGGAAAAACCTACAAAATGGCGTTTCCATTTATGGTCATTGCTACCCAAAACCCTATTGAGCAAGAAGGAACGTATAAGTTGCCAGAAGCACAATTAGACCGTTTTTTGTTCAGAATTCAACTCCATTATCCACAGCTAGAGGAAGAAAAACTCATTTTACGTCGTTTCCGTGATGATTTCAACAAACGTCAGGTAGAAAAAGTACGTGCCGTACTCAATGCAGCAGAAATAAAACGCTGCCAAGAACTGGTAGAAAAAATTCACATCAAAGATGAATTATTAGACTACATTGCTGCATTGATTCACAATACGCGTAATAATGGCGATTTATTCCTTGGGGCTTCTCCACGTGCCTCTTTGGCCATTATGCAAGGGGCTAAGGCGGTAGCCGCGATCAATGGACGTGATTTTGTGACACCTGATGATATT
This sequence comes from Aureispira sp., assembly GCA_045105775.1. Classification (GTDB taxonomy): domain Bacteria; phylum Bacteroidota; class Bacteroidia; order Chitinophagales; family Saprospiraceae; genus Aureispira. The sequence continues at coordinate 550 of JBGCDW010000256.1, read as the reverse complement.
CAGTATGTAGCTTATCCAGTACTCAACCATAGAATTATTCTGACACCAGAGCGCGAAATGGAGGGCTTAGATGTACAAGATGTAATCAAAGATATTATTGCAAAAGTAGAAGTGCCAAGATAACCAGTATTGTACCTTAATAAATTATCAATGGTTTATGTTTGGATTCTTGAAAAATAAAAAAGCTGATAATGAAAAACAGCGCACCAACCAAGAAGCAGCGGAATCTCTCGTAGAAGGCAGAGACTTCTACATAGAAAATGGGTTTTATGTTTTTACAGAATATTACCATTTAAAACGGGGCTACTGTTGTGGCAATGGCTGTAAGCATTGTGCTTATAAGAAAAAATAACTACTGTAAATTGTTAAGCATCAACTAAAAAAGTTGATGCTTTTTTATGTATGTTTTTAATGGCATGAAAATTTGTTAATAGTCTGACAATCATTGGGAAGTGAGAAGAGACCATTGGGAAGTTGATCTGGTTTTTTCAATTGAAAAGCAGTATATTTACGCCGACCAAAAAAATTGAATTAGGATGGAAAAGCCATC
>JBGCDW010000255.1:0-13322 GCA_045105775.1 Aureispira sp. | reverse complement strand
AGCCAATTCTGGAAGCTTTGATGATGGTAGTGGTACCTCCAATTATCAGAATAATGCTAACTGTTCTTGGCTCATTCAGCCTGCCAATGGATATACCATTACCTTGAACTTTTCACAGTTTAATACGGAAAATAGTTTTGACTTTGTACGTGTTTATGATGGCAATTCCAATGCTGCAACGCTTCTTGGTACCTTTGATGGTACTTCTATTCCTTCTAGTATAACCTCATCTGGAGGAGCTATGTTGGTGGAATTTACTAGTGATGGAAGTGTTACTCGCAGTGGATGGGCTGCTAACTATACGACCAATGCTCCTGTTTACAACATTGCACTGGCAAATGGTAACCTTAGTCAATCTAATATTGTCCAAGGAGACTTGCTTCAATTCAATATAGATCAAACTTATGGCCTCCTTTCAGGCAATCACTCCTCTAATGAATCCGTCAACTTAGAATATCGAATTAAAGCAACTTGTAGCGCATCTGGGGGAGTATTGGTTGCTACAGATAATACATTAATTGGCCCCACTATACTTTCTCAAAACAGTACACTTAGCTACAATACTGCTGCAATAGCTATCGGGAATTATGCTTTAGAAGTTACAGGCAATACCAACACACCTTTCAGTGGACAAGAATCAACTACTACTGATAACAGTTATTGTATTCCTTTTGCAATAGTAGCCCCTCCCGTGCCCGATCTAACCCTAACCAATAATGCCATTTCACTTCCCAGCAATACACTAGGAGACGGAGCAACAACAACTATCAGTTATATAGTTGCTAACATTGGGAATGCCAATGCCCTTGCGTCCTCTACTGAAATTGTGCTTTCAACGGATGCCATTTGGGATGCTACCGACAATATATTAAATACTGAAAGTACATTGCCGATAGCAGCAGGCAGTAATCAAAGTTTGAGTAGTACGATAACTATTCCTTCAGGAACACCAGCAGGAACTTACTATTTACTATTCATAGCTGATGCTTCAAATCAAATTAATGAATCTGATGAACAAAATAACAGGATTGCCATACCCATTACAGTTGTCAATTATGTCATTAGTGTCAATCCCGATACCCTATTGAATGTCAGTGATACAGGGGCAATACTGAGTGCTAACATAACATCTAATGATGGATGGACTGCGGTCGCGAACGATTCATGGATTAATGTTAATCCTGCCAATGGAACGGGGAATGGATTGTTGTCTATAGTGGTTGCACCCAATACCAATGCAATAAGAACAGGCTCTATCACCCTCACTACCACACATGGACAAACGGCAACGATTATCATTGTACAAGATAGTGCAGTTATGGTGGTTCCTGTCAATAGTCACTTGATTGTAGATGATGCCAATGGAACTACTGGGTCAGTGGTGAGTATCCCGATAAGAATGAACCAAACCTTAACCAATGTTACTTCTATTCAAGGACACTTTATTATAGCCGATACCGCTATTGCTCAATTTTTGACTGCCAATTATGTGACTAATATTACTATTAATGGAGCTAGTACAGGCAACTTTAATCTAATTGGTGATGAAGTACGATTTGTATGGTATGACTTTTTGGGAGGGCAAACACTCAATCAAGGACAAGTGCTGTTTCATTTGGAAGTGGAATTATTAGGGCCGTCGGGCAGTCAAACTACTTTAGACTTCATGAGATCAGGTAGTTTTGTATTGGAGGTCACACAAAACTTAATTCCAGTGACTCCATTTAGCACAAATTTTGGAAATATTACTATAGATAACAACATCCGTGTCACTGGCAATATTCATACAGAAGCTGGCATTGGTGTAGCGTTCGTTACGGTTGATAATAGAGACCTGACCAACAATACCACTAGTAGCAGCCAGACAAATAACCATGGAGATTATGCCTTTGGCAATGTACAGCCCAATTTGGGTTGTGAGTTAACGCCACACAAAAACACAGGCTATACCAATGGTATTTCTGCTATGGATTTGGGGCTTGGGCAAAATTACTTGCTAGGCTATTACCAAATCAATTCTCCGTATAAAATCATTGCATTGGATGCCAATAGTAGTGGTGCTATAACCGCTTCTGATTTGGCTATGGGTCGTGCTTTATTACTCAACAATCTTACCACCTTACCCAAGTCTTGGCGTTTTATTCCTGCTAGTTATGTCTTTCCTAATCCTGCGGATCCTTTTGCTTCAGGGTTTCCAGAGCAAGAGGTTTTAAACAATCTAACAAGAGATACTGCTGTCGATTTTATTGCCGTCAAGGTGCTCGATGTTAGTGGCAATGCCAATCCAAATCTATTGCCCAATTACAATAGAGGAACACAGGCAAGCTCTTTATCTATTAAATCAAGCCGTGCAGCAGCCTTAGAATTCGATCAAGTTGTTACCAGACAAGGCAATGAGGTGCTGCTCAACATCTATGCAGGAACTCATTTTACCAATGTTATTGGGGGCCAATTTAGCCTTGATCTCGTCTCACACCATACCAGTTTTGCAACCATAGAGACGCATGGTGTAGAAGGGTTTGAAGCGTATAATTTCAATATGGATACCACACAACATCTATTGCACTATGTCAATTACCGTGAGCAATCTACCAATTACCAAAAAGGAGATTTACTATTCAGTATTCGATTGAATGTAAATGGTGCTATTGATTTATCACAGGCATTAGTGGAGTTCAATTATTCAAGGCTCTATGCCGAAGTTTATCACGGGCAAAACTTGCAGTTATCTAGTTTAGAACTCGTTAGGAAATCTGGTTTAGTTAATACATTCAACCTTGCCACACCTCCAGCCGAGTCCTTAATCGTAGCTCCTAATCCGTTTGATCTTACAACAATACTACGATACAACACTACTGCTGCTTGCAATATACAGCTAACAATCTTTGATTTATTAGGTCAAGAAGTTTACTCCTGTAATAAAAGTGTGTCGCGAGGCGAGCAAGAATTGCTTATTGAGGCAAAAGATTTAAATCATGTCAAAGGTATTTATTCGTACCAGTTGAGATACCAAGACAACATTGCAACAGGCAAGATACAGCTCCAATAATCATTTAATTGCTTCATAAGGGGGAGTTGGTAACAACTTCCCTATCATCACCATAATATCAATGAGACTTATTATTCTATTTATACTATTTTGGAGCATCAAAAGTCATTCTTTGTGTGCTCAATCATTAGCACTCAACTGTGGGCATTTCTTTATAACATCTGGTGATACGCTCGAAATACCTATTACGACAACAGGATTTGATAATTTAATATCCTTTCAGGCTTCCATCCAATTTGATCCAAGCATTATTGAATTGGTTGATATAGATAACTTTGCAAACAGTTTTTCTGCTAATAATGTCACTGTCAATAATGGTGTTATTCGCGTGGTTTGGTTTGTAGGCCAAGCCGTTACACTTGGAGCGAATGACACGCTATTTATTGTAAAGATTAGAGCAATTGGCTCTGTGGGAGCGGTATCTCCTATTGATTTTGTGAATACGCCATTAGCTTTAGAAGCCTTTAATAGTAATTTTAATTTACTGAATATCAACACTTCACCAGGCAGCGTTCGTATTATCGACCTCATTTTACCCATCAACTTAGTAAAATTTGATGTTGATAGAATTAATACTGCTTCCGTGCATTTATCTTGGAACATAGATAAACATTATAGTGGCAGTTTTTTTGAAATTGAACGTCTATTAGATGGGCATAACAGTTCATCAACCATTGCTAGAATAGAAAGTAAACTTGGTGTAATAAATTATCAATATAATGATAATAATACCTATGATAAAACTTCTTATTACAGACTCCGAATGATAGAGCAAGATGGTGCAGTAACCTATTCTAATTGGAAAGCAATCAATGGCTGGGCTACAACAAAGGAGGCCATCAAAGTATTTAGTCACAATGGAAACATTTATATCAAAACAATGGATTTGGAGCATTCATCTCCTACTGAAGTGATGCTTTATAACCACAATGGACAGCTTCTAGTGCATCAAACAATCCATTTATCTAGTTATGAATTAATACCCTTGCAAACTATAAATGCAGCCTATGCACACCTCTATTTAGTTCGTTTAGTCTTGCCCAATGGAATTATTAAAACTCAAAAAATAATGCTTAAATAATAATGGTTATCAACGCATCACTCCACTGCATAAGAAGTTGCCTCAATCACACCAATAGTTTGCGGCAGCTTTTCTTCTGTTAGTTTATAAAACTTGCCCTGGCAAACCAATTGTGCCACAGGGCCACCACAAAGCATCATAATTTGAGCACCACCACAAGATTTGAGCGCATGATAAGCTTGTTTTTCTGTGCAGTTACCTTGATAAATCAAGACGGTTTCATAAATCCCATCTCCCCTAGTCGTGCCTCCAATAGGGCTATCTTTAACAGCAATATAGGTTCGGCCCACCGATTGGTCTCCCAAACCATCTTTGTTGCATCTTGGCCCCAAGCCAACAACAATATTGGCTGCCCGAGCCAAGGAGGAAGGAATATTGGAACTGCGTTTATAGGGTTTGATTACCGCATTTTTTTTGTAAAGTGCCAAGAGCCATTGGTCATATTGATCTTCTCCATAGCCATAAGTTTTGATTTGATTATTAATTTTTAGAGGAAAGGGCAATCGAGCAGTTGTTTGGGTATACCAACCAAAAAAAGCCCCACTAGAGAGCGAAAAAGCATGGGGGTATTGCGCTCGAAAACGCTTCCAGATTACGGTCAAGAGATTGCGCTGAAAGGTAGGGTCAGGTAGTTTTTGCCGTCCATTGATGGGGCTTTCGGCCAACAAAACAACCCTTGCACCAGCCTGCAAATTGACTACCTGTAATAATTCTGGGTAGCCATTTCTGTCTATTCGTTTGTACAACTGTACCCCATTGCCTTGTCGTTCCAGCTTAAAGGAAGAAGGCATCAAATCTGGGGCATTGTAATTTATTTGTGCTACAAATAAAAGACAACTGCTCAAAATTATTGCTTGGAACTGCTTGAAAGTCATTTTACGTCACTAATTTTACTATCGAAATTCTCATTAAAATGAAAAACAAAATTCTACTCGTAGAAGACGATTCTTATGTCTCTAGTGATTTGGCCGAAGAACTGGAAGAGCTTCATTTTGAAGTGGTTCATGTTATCAACCAACAAGAAGCTTGTTCAAAATTACGCAGCATCCCCTTTGACTTAGCCATCTTGGATATCCGACTGGGCAATGACCTTAAGGGAGGAATAGAAGTAGCCTCTTACATTAAGCAGCATATACAAATTCCATTTATTTACTTAACCTCCAATAATGATCGTCGAATCAAGGAAGCCGCTTTTGTGGCAGCACCACACAGTTATTTGCCCAAACCCTATGATATTCGTGTTTTATTACCCATTATAGAACTGGCCTTTTTCAACTACTCCAAACAGAATAATTTCCGAACATTTCCCAAACCACTGACGGATTCCATTTTTATCAAAAAGAACCAACTGGTTCCGTTGGAAAATGGTAAATTTAAATTGGTGGAAGCCAAAGACAATTTTGGCAAATCTAAAATCATGCAAAGTGACATTATTTGGATTCGCGTAAGCAATAACCGCCTCTTCTTAAAAACTATCCACCACAAAATCAATCGTTCGGGTTATGTTTCCTTAGAAGCACAGGACTGTTACTGTTTGTCTACTACCCTCAAAAAATTTGAAGCCTTTACCAATCCTTGGTTCATCAAGCGAGCAAGTAATGCGGCACTCGTTAATCTCGATTATGTAGAAGGTATTATAGACCAGAATCAAATTATAATGACCGATAAAAGTATCATTAGAGTAACCAATAAAAATTTATTGAATTATTTTAACATAACAAAAGCAAAATAAATGAATTCACCTAATAGTTGGCCTATTGTTTTATGCTTTGTCTTACAATCATTTGTAAGTCAGGCTCAATTCTGTGGAGGAGATATTTTCTCCATCCTTATGCCTTCTATTAATTACCCTCCATCATCTATTGCCATTGCATCCGAGAATGTTTTTATTGTAGTGGACAATAAAGATACGGCAGCTTGGGCTATTCGACTACAAGTTTCTACAGATACCAATGCCTATGTTTTTACGCCTAGTAGTGGCTTTGTTTGCAAGGAGAATGACTGGAATTATACCAATGAAACCATTTTGCACAATCGCTCCGATGTTTTTAGAACAGGCAAGCCCCAGCATATCATTCCATTGAGACTAACCGAATCGGGCACTTACTTTTTTACCTGTAGAGCGGGACGCAGTGCCAGAAATTCGGCTTATACGACACCTATTAGCATTCATGTTCGCATTCCCTCCTTTGCCATAGACCAATTGCTAGGATCGGGAGATTATTTGATACAACAACTCAACCCCCAACAACTCTTTGACTTTGCAGACAAGCAAATAAACAACCCTGCCCCTCCCAATGCCTCTACAGAAGAAAAATGGGCTTTTTATCAAGAAAACATTCCAGAAGAAAGTCTAAAATCTTGGTTTTCTTTCTACACCAGTTGGTATTATTGGGAACGCAACTATTTGGAATATGGCCTGCGCTCTATTTATCAATTAACAACCACAAACACTACCGAATCTGAGGTACTAAATCGAGCGCAGCAACAACTAACCCAATGCTTATTTCGTTTAGGAAACTTAAATCGTTACCCAAAACAACCCTATACTACTCCTTACACTAACATATTAAGTCTAATAGAAGAAGCTTCTTATGATACTGCTCGTGTAGCTTTAGAAGCTTATTTTGATAAAAGCCAAGGCCAGAAACAACTCAATGCTCTTTACTGGTTGTCCTATGTAGCACAACAACAAAACGATCTTGCACAAGAAGAAGCTTGGCTCCTAAAAGGGTTTCAATGGGCTCAAAAAATGGGCAATAACAATGATGTGGGAAGTTTTGCCTATCATTTGGGTACCTTCTACAAAAAAAATTACGACACTTTTCTCGCTATAGAATATTTAGATACAGCTCGATTGCGTTTTTTGCCCGAAGGCAATGTCTATGCGATGAGTCAAGTGTATTACCAGTTAGGAACGCTCTTTTCTGATCAGGGTAATATTAATTTTTCTATAGATTATTTGGATAATGCCCGAATGTTGGCAGCATTTCAAGGTGATTTACCCTTACAAATCCGCATTTATCAACAACTAGTGCAGCATTTTTTCGAACTACAAGATTGTAAAAAAGCAGAGGACTACACTACAATAGTACAGGTTTTAGAAGATTCTTTGCAGCAGGTTAGGAATAGAGAAATAGAATTTATTGCCCGAATGCAATTTACACAACAAGCAATGCTCGCAGCACAACAGGCAGAAGAAACAGCTAACCGACAATTATCTAACACTTGGACACTGCTATTGGGGTTGGTTGCACTTGTTGCCTTATCAACAAGCATTGGTATTTATTTGTATAGACAAAAACAGGTTCTAAAAGAAAAAGAGCAATCGCTTCAGACCGCCTACCAACGGGAAACAAAACTCAATCATTTGTTGGAAGAGGTCTATGATGAATCTATTCATCGTATAAAAAACTATTTTGCAGTAATAGGTGCTGCCATTAATAAAGAACTTAGAAAGCATCGAAAAGCGGGCCATAAATTATCGGATACGCAACAAGATTTTCTGACCCATTTACAACAAAAACTTTTTATTTTTAAAAATATCAACGAAGCTCTAAGTAGCCTTTCTACACAACATTTAGACAACTTATCTATAGATGTTGTCCCTATCCTAACATCTCTACAACGCGATTTTCAACGCAACTACCCTGCTATTCATTTTGAGAGTGATTTTATACCAACCTTTGAGACCAATTATCGTACTGCCGAAATTATATGCTTGATTGTTCATGAAGCCATTATGAATGCCACCAAACATGCTTTTGAAGAACACAACACCCATGCAACCATACAACTCACCTTTACAAGCGAGGGTATACAAACAAATTTCATGCAATTACTAATACAGGATAATGGGAACGGTATGCTTGAAAACAACCATAAAAATAGTGGGATAAAACGTATTGAAACATTTGTTAAAACCCTCAATGGAAAACTATCCATAAGAAGTAATACAAAAGAAGGTACAGCAATTTATATTAATTTTCCGATGAATGTTGGTTAACCGCTGCACGGCACCCTGATATTAAGATCAAATTAAGTTGGTTTAAATAAAATATCGGCTAGTAAGGACGTTGACGGACTATTTTTTGCTTTTTCATACTTCTAAGTTAAGCTTTTTTTTAACTTAAGTTTGGTCTAATTTTAAGGGTACTATACAATACGTTATTTTAGTTTTAATTATTTATCTCCTTCGGGAACTAAATCAAAATCTCCTTAGTTTAAAAACCAAACTAAGTAAACATCCTATTACAATAACACCACAAAATTAACACACTATGTTCGGATTTAACTTTATAAAATTTGATGCAATGACGTATGTCTTGCAGTACAAAAATGGCGGTATCAAACAAGAAGGACGAGGGCTCTCCTTCTGGTATTATCGCCCCACCACTTCCATTGTTGCCATTCCTATGGGAAGTGACGATGCTCCTTTTATTTTTGAAGATTCTACTAAGGATTTTCAAACGATTACCGTACAAGGAGAAATTACCTACCAAATTACAGACCCCAAACGTTTGGCCGATTTACTAGACTTTACGGTCGGTGCAAACGGCAAACGCCTATCTGATGATTACCAAAAACTATCCCAACGTATTGTAAATGAAGCACAAGCAGCTGCCAGTGTTTTTCTAGGAGATAGTACCCTTCGAGAAGCAATGGCGGGTTCCAAAACGCTAGAAAAAGCGATTCTCAATCAACTACAACAATCAGAGGCCATTCAATCAATCGGTATTCAGCCCCTGAGTGTTATTGTGTTGTCTATCAAACCCAGCCCCGAAATGGCCCGTGCCTTAGAGGCCGAAACGCGCGAAGCTTTGCAAATTGAATCGGATCAAGCCATCTACAAACGTCGAAATTTTGCCGTAGAGCAAGAACGTGCGATCAAAGAGTCAGAGCTCAATACAGAGATTGCTGTTGAAGAAAAGAGAAAGCAAATTGCTGATAAGAAAATGGAATCTCAAATCAAAAAAGCTGAAAATGATAGAGAGCTCCGCGAAATGAAAATCAGTGCAGATATTGCCATTGAAGAAAACCGCCAACAATTGATCGAATTGCAATCAGAAAACAAACGAAAAGCTGCTGATGCGGAAGCTTATCGCATGGAAAAAATGCTGGCACTTTATCAAGGTATGGATTGGAAAACCATTATGGCGCTCCATGGCAAAAATGACCCCAAACTCAATGTAGCTTTGGCATTCAGAGAATTGGCCGAAAATTCAGGCAATATCCAAAATCTCAATATCAGCCCTGATTTGCTCAGTGACCTGATTTCCTAATCTAACAAACAATTTCATGGGTTTACAAAAAGACAATCTGATTATTATAAAAGGCGAATCGAGGATGAAGCAACTCAAAAAACGCTTCAATACAAAGAAACAAGCCAAGTTCTATATGAAGACCAAGGGTATTAATATAGATCAAGTAGAAAATGAGGATATTGCTATAGAGCGTTCTGTAGAGGAGGCACAAAAAATCTCTAGTAATATGATGCGTACACAGGTCGTAGAACAAAATTTCTTGCCCAATTTTTCCTTTGGTGAAGATGATGTAGTAGTGGTTATTGGGCATGATGGCCTAGTAGCCAATACTGCAAAATACGTCCACAACAAACCCATCTTAGGGGTCAATCCCGATCCTTCCTTGTACGATGGTATTTTGCTTCCTTTTACGCTTGATAATTATGAAAGAGCGGTTGAAAGAGTGCGGAAAAACAACTTTAAATCCAAGAAAGTGACGATGGCCGAAGCCAAACTCAATGATGGACAACGCCTATTGGCTTTTAATGATTTTTTTATTGGACACCAATCTCACAAATCTGCCCGATACAAAGTCAATTTTCAGAACAAAGAGGAACACCAATCCTCTAGCGGGATTATTGTTTCTACAGGAGCAGGCTCTACAGGTTGGTTGAGTTCTTTGATTAATATGGCCAATTCCATAGCCGCTCAGTTTGGCAATCAGGTTCCCATACAGCAACAACATTTGCCTTGGGAAACAGAAAAACTTGTTTTTGTAGTTCGAGAACCTTTCTTAAGTCGTTCTTCTAATATTAAACTCACCACAGGTTTCATCAGCCAGCAACACCCTTTGCAACTAGAATCTAGTATGCCCAAGGAAGGCGTAATTTTTAGTGATGGGGTGATGGATGATTTTATAGAATTCAATTCTGGAGCTATTGTTACCATTGGTATTGCCAAAGAAAAAGCGATTTTGGTTACAGGGTAATTTTTTCTTGTAATGATTCCTATGATCAACTCTTTTATAAAAAATGCCAACATTATTTTTCTCCCACGGCAAGCACAGCCACCCTACCAGCACCAAAATCACCTACTTGGCACAGATTGCTCAAGCACTGGGCTGCACTACTCATAGCATTGATTATACCAGCACCCTCGATCCCGAAGAGCGTCTAGTGCTACTAAGAACCAACATTCAAGCACAACAAGCAGCGGATATCGTCTTGGTTGGTTCTAGCATGGGCGGTTATGTATCTACCGCGCTTGCCTCTGAAATACCTGTCAAAGGGCTTTTTTTGATGGCTCCTGCTTTCTATTTGCCAGGATATGCTCAACAAACTTTTGCTCCGCAAAGCCCTGAAATTGAAATCGTACACGGTTGGCAAGATGAGGTGGTACCTTATGAGCACTCTGTACAATTTGGCAAAAAACATGCAGCAAGGTTGCACTTGATAGAGGACAACCATAGATTGAGTGCTTCTGAAGCTTTTTTGAAGGCGACGTTTTCTGATTTTATACATCGGGTTTTTCTTTTGTAATTTTATTAGCTTATTTTCATTAAATTAGCCCTGCTCTATTTTTTTACTAATCCTTAGTTTACACAAATGAAACAACTACTATTCACCATTGCACTAACTACTTTGGCAGCTTGGGCTATGGCACAAAAAAACCTAAGTCCACAGCAATTACTGGAATTAAATCGTGTGTCCTCTGTTGGCTTGACCAATGATAAAAAAGCCGTGGTTTACCGAGTGAGTCAATATGATGTTTATGCGAATAAAAGAACCACCAAATACTACCTGCAAAAATTAAAAGGAGGAAAAAAGAAGGAATTGGACGATTTCTCCAAACTAATCACAGACAAACATATTTCGCCAGATGGCCAATATAAGATCAAAACCCAAGAGGTTAAGATTGAAAAAGTAACAGGACAAGACTTGTATCCAAAACTCAAAAATTCGGATGTAAAAATTTATGAGCGTTTAAATTATAGACATTGGGATACCTGGGAAGATGGGGCGTACAGCCATATTCTAGTAGAAGCCAATGACGGGCGAAAAATTCCTGTGGTAGATATTATGCAAAATGAACCTTATGACTGTCCACAAATGCCTTTTGGTGGGGACGAGGATTATTTATGGCATCCCAATAGCAAAAAAATACTGTACGTATCTAAAAAACTACACGGTACAGCTTACGCAAAAAGCACCAATTCAGATATTTATGAGTATGATTTGGAAACAGGAAAGACACAAAATTTAACCGAGTACAACAAAGGGTATGACATGGCTCCTGCGTTTTCTTCTACCGAAATGCTCGCTTGGACACAGATGAAACGCGATGGCTATGAATCGGATAAGAATGATATTATTGTTCGTTTCAAAGAGGGCGATGTCAACCTAACCAAAGATTGGGATGGTACGGTAAATGGTTTTGTTTGGGGCGAAAAAGCCGATAAAATCTACTTTAACGCGCCCGTAGCTGGCACCATTCACTTATTCGAATTGGCTATTCCCAAATCTTATAAAGATAAAGTAACCGCGCCCAAGCAGTTGACCAAAGGACAGTTTGATGTCAATGGTATTGTTGGACAAAGTGGCAACACCATGGTCGTGTATCGTCGCGACATGAACCACGCTTCGGAATTGTATACCGTGGATTTGACTTCTAATGAAATGAAGCAATTGACGCAGGAGAATGATGCGATCTATAAGGGCATCAACAAGAGCAAGGTAGAAAAGCGTATGGTCCAAACAACCGACGGAAAAGAGATGGTGACTTGGGTCATTTATCCGCCCAATTTTGATGCAACCCAAAAATATCCAACCCTCCTCTACTGTCAAGGAGGGCCACAAGGTGCCTTGAGCCAGTTTTATTCGTTCCGTTGGAATTTTCAGTTGATGGCAGCACAGGGCTATATTGTGGTCGCCCCCAATCGGCGTGGAATGCCAGGCTATGGCGTGGAATGGAACGAGCAAATTAGTGGCGATTATGGTGGTCAAAACATGAAAGATTACCTAGCCGCCATTGATGAGTTAGCCAAAGAACCCTATGTAGATAAAGAACGTTTGGGCTGTGTAGGAGCCAGTTATGGGGGGTATTCTTGCTTCTACTTGGCAGGCATCCACGAAAAACGTTTCAAAACCTTCATTGCGCACGATGGCATCTTCAACTGGAAATCTATGTATGGTACAACCGAAGAACTGTTCTTTGTAAATTGGGATTTGAAAGGTGCGTATTGGGACAAATACAACAAAATTGCCCAACGTTCTTATAATGAATTTAATCCCGTAGAGCAAGTAGAAAAATGGGATACGCCCATCATGATTATACAAGGTGGCAAAGATTTTAGAGTACCTATTGGACAAGGGTTAGAGGCTTTCAATGCGGCCCAATTGCAAGGAATTAAAAGTAAACTCTTGTACTTTCCTGAGGAAAACCACTGGATCTTATCGCCACAAAATGCCCTGATTTGGCAAAAGGAATTCTTCAAATGGCTAGAAGAAACGCTCAAATAATATAGAATTTGTTTAAATTTAGCCTAATGTCGCTAATGAAATCTAATTTTGCTCTACTCATCGTTAAAAATTAGCTCCATAGCGCTGCTATGAACCGAATTTTTGCCTTGATTAGAACCAAATTAGTACTCATTATCAACACAACTCCATTTTTAAACAACTTCAATAAAATTAGAGCGCAATTGCACCTTACAATGTAATTTATCTCTCTTGCAATTCCTGTGCATAAGCCTGTTGCACTTCTCTATAAAAAGCAGTTATCCAAATGCGATTAAAATGCTGGTTGAGTGTGGCAAAGTAAACCGCATTTTGGCACATCAAATCTCGTTGTTGATAGATTAAAGGTTCTGTGCGTTGATTGCCCATCAGGCGTGTTTCGTAGGGTATGCCCCAGCGTTTGGCAACGGCTGCTTTGGCCTTGTAATAAGGAC
>JBGCDW010000254.1:0-20275 GCA_045105775.1 Aureispira sp. | reverse complement strand
TGGCTTTTATTGGGAAGTAAAATTCAACTCACGATAATAAATTTGGGTTTTAATTGGGGTGATTAGGACTTGAAGAGTCGGGAAGCTTTTCAAGTCCAACTTCCAACAACCAAAGAAATTTCAGTAAATAATTGAAGAATAAAGGTCGGGAAGCCTTACAACTATTCTTAGGGAAACAATTATTACCAAAAAGAAATTAACGCTTTAACAAGGAAAAAAATCTAGCAGATCGGGAAATCTGCTAGATTTTTTTTTGTGGGTATATGAAGCATTTATTACACTATATTTACCCTCGTTTAATAAAAAACAATTTCCTGCTAATCTACTCAATAAAAAACAACAGATAGCGTTACAACTATATCCCATAGCTCAGTAACTCTCCATCAATTCTGTTGTATGCTATATACCATTCTCAGTAGTCTTAAAACCGAGCCTGTGGTGAGCTCACAAACAAAGTGCGCTAAAAGTTCTTGCACTAAAAAAGCGGAAGTTTTTTTATCGTGCGATTTAGTACGCCGCGCTTATGAGCCAGCAAGCTGGGTTCTTTTTCTCACCTACTTAAAGAATACACTAGGACTTCTATTGTTATTATTATGTAGTTCTTGCGGCAAACTAAGTGAGCTTCAAAATATTTATTTGAGATATGATATTTGCGAGGCTGTAGATGTGCGTTTTCAATCCTTGAACAACATTGCTACCAACTTGAGAGTAGAGGTAGTCAAGCCACTAGAACGTGCCTCCAATGCCAATTACTACTTGGCGGGAGAAGTGCATTATTACGATCAAGACAACCAATTATTGGCTATTGTTATTTATGGTTTGGGGCCTCAAGAAACTTGGGCAACAAAGGAAGTTTTTGAAATTGCCAATCCATCCATCACTACATCTATTAGTAGTAGTACCAGTTCGGGTTCTAGTATTTGCCGTTTTGAGCAAATAACCCAAGCCGCAGCCCTCTAAATAAACTAAGGCCCCTTACAAGGCATTATCAGCATTGTTATCTTTGAGCACATCGTATAACAACTCCTTTGCTCTAAAGAGCTGTGCTTTGACCGTACCAATAGGCAACCCTAATTGATCAGAAATTTCTTGGTAAGACAATTCTTCAAAGAAACGCAGTTCGATCATGATCTTATACTTGTCGCTCAACTTATTGAGCAACGTCCGCATAATAGATTGACGTTGCTGGCGAATGTAACGCTCTTCGGGGTCAAGTGCAGTAGATTTTAGATTATTAGAATAATCTTGCTCTCCCTCTTGTGCTAGAGGATCGTCTATAGATAAGAGTTTTAGGCGTTTTTTGCGTAAAAAATCAATGCCATTATTGGTAGCAATCTTGAACAACCAAGTACTAAAAGCATAATTGGGGGTATAGGTGTGTAGTTTGCGAAAAGCTTTGCCAAATGCTTCAATAGTTAAATCATCTGCATCATCTTGGTTGTGTACCATTTTGAGCATGGTATGATAAACAGAGTCACGATAACGATCCATCAAGGTAGCATAAGCCAATTGATTTTTGTGATCGACCGCTTGGCGTACCAAGTCATAATCTTCTAATGCGCGTTCAGATAAATTTTTATTCATGGTCTATTCTTCTGAAAAGCCTTATTGGCCCTTCCAAGTGCTTGGCCGTGCTGCACCAATGGCAGCACCAGCAAAAATAATATAATACAAAGGTAGTAAGGCATCTAATAGCACTACATAGGGTAATAAGTTACGTTGTTGTAGGAGATGCAGTAACCTGTAATATACGAATAAAAACAACATTATTCTGCCTATTACCATTACAATAATAGCATAATTCCAAGCATTAGTAACTATAATTCCCAACAATCCTACATAAAAAAAGAATTGTGTCATAGAGAGCAGTCCCAAAAGCAATTGGTGTGACCATTTATAATGTCCACTACTAGAATAATGCCTTGTTTTTTGATGATAAAGGGCATTCCAAGTGCTGGGTGCTTCCGAATAAACAAAGCTTTCTGGATGCAAGCACAAGCCTGTATTGACTCCTGTAGCGACCTGATTGACCAGCAAATCATCATCACCAGAAATAAGGTGGGCATGAGCCTCAAACCCTCCTGCTTGCTCAAACAATGCTTTCTCATACCACAAATTGCGTCCTACGCCCATATAGGGTTGTTTCCACAAGGCCATAGCAGCATACTGCAACAATACAAAGGCCGTTTCAAATTGCACCCATCTATTGAGCCAACTATGCGCTGGCCAATAAGGGCCATAACCCAAGATCAATGCCTTGTTCTGCACCACTGCTTGATCAGCCATGCGGCGTATCCATTGGTTGGAAGCTGGCCTACAATCGGCATCTGTCAATAAAAGATGCTGGTATTGTGCAGCGGCAATCCCCTCCCCCAAGGCCCCTTTTTTTCCAGCCGTCTTTTTTTGTACCAAATGCACAATATGCAAATGGCTGTACTTTTGCCGAAAGGCGTTCAAAATAGAAAGCGTGGCATCTTCGGAAACATCATCTACTACAATGACCTCAAAGGTAGGATAATCTTGCTGTAGCAAGTATTCCAAGTTTTTTTGTAAATTTACAGCCTCATTTCTAGCACAAACAATCAAGGAAACGGGGGGGTAGTGTTTGGCTGTTGCAATTACAGGCTTATAGAAGGCCAAACGCATAAACAACAGTCCCCAAAACAACCATTGCAAGGCTCCTACACCATACCAAAAGAGGAAAAAGTACGTCATGGTTATCCCTTAAATTTGTTGCGCTGAAGTTACGAGTTGAATACCACACAAAGATACAAAATTAGAAGAACCATACATTATGAAGATGACATTTGATTTAGAGGGGAACGATCCAAATTCTAGTGCGCGTGTAGGCACCTTGCACACCGCTCATGGCGACATACAAACGCCTATTTTTATGCCTGTGGGCACCATTGCTACGGTCAAGGGCGTACATCAACATGAATTGGAGGAAGACATCAAAGCACAAATTATTTTGGGCAATACCTACCATCTATATTTGCGCCCTGGCACGGATATACTAGAGCAAGCAGGTGGGTTGCACAAATTTAATGGCTGGGACAAACCTATTCTGACAGATAGTGGTGGTTATCAGGTATTTTCCTTGGCACATCGTCGCAAAATCAAGGAAGAGGGAGCAACTTTTGCCTCTCATATTGATGGTTCTAAACATTTGTTTACGCCTGAAGGAGTAATGGATATTCAGCGCAAAATTGGGGCAGATATTATCATGGCTTTTGATGAATGTACGCCTTATCCTTGTGATTATAAATACGCCAAACGCTCCATGCACATGACCCATCGTTGGCTCAAACGCTGCTGGACACATTTTAACAAAACAGAACCTTTGTATGGTTATGAGCAAGCACTATTTCCCATTGTACAAGGATCGGTGTACAAAGATTTACGCAAGCAATCGGCCGAAACTATTGCGGCCTACGATAGTGTAGGCAATGCCATTGGTGGCTTGTCTGTAGGCGAACCACACGAGGATATGTACGAAATGACGGAGTTGGTTTGTGGCATTCTGCCCAAGGAAAAACCACGCTATTTGATGGGCGTAGGTACACCTGCTAATATTTTGGAATGTATTGCCTTGGGCGTAGATATGTTTGACTGTGTATTGCCC
This sequence comes from Aureispira sp., assembly GCA_045105775.1. Classification (GTDB taxonomy): domain Bacteria; phylum Bacteroidota; class Bacteroidia; order Chitinophagales; family Saprospiraceae; genus Aureispira. The sequence goes on along the minus strand of JBGCDW010000254.1, from coordinate 16,650 downwards.
ACCAGAAATGCCCGACATGGCCTCATTTATACCAAGGAAGGTTCCATTAATATCAAAAATGCCAAATGGAAGAACGACTTTTCTCCTTTGGATCCTGATGCGCCCAACCCTACTTCTCGTTTTTATACCAAGGCGTATGTGCGCCACTTATTTACGGTCAAGGAATTGTTAGGGCCTCAAATTACCTCTATTCACAATTTGTCATTTTACCTGTGGTTGGTGGGCGAAGCTCGAAAGCATATTATTGCAGGTGATTTTGCCGCTTGGAAAAATGAGATGGTGCCTAAGTTGAGTCGTCGATTGTAAACCATCTATTCCTATTATTATGCTGTCACTAAGTGAAATCGAGTCTGAGATTAAGCCTGTTTTGGAACGTGTAGAAAAAATTAGGCGTGGAAAAATACGAGGGAGTATTTGGGGCAAACTCATTCCTTTGTTTATGACGGCATTATCCCTGTACTTTGGTTATGACCTTTACGCTACTGGCAAAAATGGTGCTTGGTTCTTTTTGCTTTTCCCTGTTGTGCTCTGGTGGTTTGTAAAGGCACTACAAGACACTCCTTCTACCAAAGAAAATCGTTATTTATCCATTTTTAGAAAAAAAGTATTAGGTGCCTTAATTCAACATTTTTATCCTAATGCCAGCTACCGCCACTACACCTCTATTGCCAAAAAAACATTGGAGCGTTCACAACTTTTTTCCTTTGTCAGTGAACAGTACCAGCTCGAAGATTATTTTGTAGGAGAGACGGCAGATCAAGTGAGTTTTAAATTTGCTGAACTAGACAATGGATTGGGTACGCCCTCCAGAGGCATTTTTTTTGAGGTAAATTTGCCCCAACAAGCATTCATTAGTGAGCCTGTCTTGCTCCTACCTATTGCACAAGACCATAAAATTCCTTCTTCTACCCACACACTCTCTTTGGCTTCTTTTTTAGAACAACAAAACATTAAGCACTGGCAAAAGGATAAGGATTTTCACGCGCCTTATCTTATTTGTTGTGAAAACCCTTCTGTACTCCCCAAAGTATTGACACCTGCTTTATTAGGAGCGGTTTATAATTTATACCAACAATGGAACAAGTATTTGCATGTCTCTATTGTTGGGCAAACCATCTATCTATTTTTAGAATATGAAGGCGACTGGTTAGAAACCTCCTTAAAACAATCCCTATTGCAATCAGATATTCTGAAGGATTTGTACCGTCAATTAGCCCTTTGTTTTCATTTGTTAGAAGATTTGGGCAAAGAAGACTGGCAGCCATCCAAAATTGCTATTAATCAAGTCATTAACTGGGAAAAAGAGTTGTACAAACATTTGCTAATTCGGTAATTGCCCCATCTAATAGACATGGAAATACTAGATCAAGAAGAGCAGCCCTCTGATTCAAAAACACAGCATTATTACCATTATTTATTATCCTCATGGATAATTATAATGGGGCCTATGCTCTTGATAACTTGGAAATTCATAAAAACACCACTTTTATTTGGAGGAGGGTTGGGTACGCTAATTTGGTTAATGGGAATCGCTGGTTTGGTGTGGAGGTTTTATAAAAAAATCATGCGAAAGAATTGGCAGCTTCCAATGACTATTTTGGCCTTATTACTCAGCTACTTTCTTACTGTATTTTTTATGGATACGGGATTTAAGGCGGCAAAAAATGCCCCTATCATAACTGGTTTCCTAATTTATGTATCCCATACAGGAAGCATATTGTTTTTTTCTATCGTTTATTATAACAACAACCATACTCCCCATTAACAGATGCAACTACTCGATCATTTTGAAGAAAGCCCCACTCCTGCCCCCATTACAAAGAAGACCTACATTCAGTATAGCTGCGTGATCTTAGTGATTGTGGGCGGTACTTTTTTACTCAGTGCTTGGGATATTGTAGCCCCTTTTCCTTTGTTTGAAATGCCTGTGGGTTGGTTGTTGATGTTTTGTTTGTGGCTGACCACCTTTAACTTATACAAAAAAGTTATACAATCCTCGGCTGGCGCACTAATAACTAGTGTATTAGGATTTATGATAGGCGGTGCTTGTGCTATTTTTGTACTGTCTGAGCTATTAGGATTGGGGCGTAGCGATTATTTTATGGCGGCAGCTACAATCTGGTTATTTTATACCTTGGGTAGTTTGCTCTGCTTTAAAATTATTCGATTAGCAAAAAAATAGAACACATAAAAAATGTGCCTAAGCCTCTTCCTCTTTCTTCTGGTACTTCTGATTAATAGCCGTCTTGATAGACTGTCGGAGTTGGCTATCGTGCTCTACAGCAGCTACAATGTGTATGACCAATAGCATTCCATACGCAAAAATAACGGCTCCTATCAAAATAACTACAAAGACTAGGTAATTATACCAAGCCAGTGCCTGCCCCTCAGGAAAACTATGCAGATACCAATAACTAGGCCCAGCAATACAAGCCAGCAATACTAGCAACATCACAATAGAGCCAATAGGACCCAATTGTTTTTTATTGTCATTCATAATAGAGGATTGTTCGCGGTTTGCCATAATACATTATTAATGGTGAATACATTGTAATGTCATAACCCCAAAACCGCATTAAGGTTGAAGGGTACAACATCTTTTGGTTATAAAAGTAAAGCCTTCTTGCTCGAAATAAGTTTCAAACAAGAAGGCTTTTTATTACAAGGCACTGAAGTTGTTTAAAAATGGAGTTGTGTTGATAATGAGTACTAATTTGGTTCTAATCGAGCCATAGGCGAGCTCACAAAGTAATCAAGGCACTCGCAAAGCGATCTGCGTGGGTTGTACCTAAAAGGTACAAAAGCCCTAGCGTATTTGGTTCATAGCAGTGCTATGGAGCTAATTTTTAACGATGAGTAGGGCAAAATTAGATTTCATTAGCGACATTAGGCTAAATTTAAACAACTTCACTAAATGTGCTCGATTTTACAAACCAAAAGCAGCTTTTACATCCGCTACACGGTCTAATTTTTCCCATGTAAACGTTTCGTATTCTTCACCGTTTACTACTACCGTACCTGGAGTACGTCCCATGTGACCATAGGCAGCCGTTTCGGAATAGATTGGGTTTCTCAAACCCAAGTTGCGTACAATAGCCGCAGGACGCAAATCCCACAATTCTTTCATTTTAGCAGCAATTTCACCGTCTGTCATATCTACTTTGGCCGTACCATAAGTATCTACAAACAAACCAACAGGCTCTGCTACACCAATAGCATACGCTACCTGTACCAAACACTGTTTGGCCAAACCAGCAGCAACCATGTTTTTGGCAATATGGCGTGTAGCATAAGCAGCCGAACGGTCTACTTTAGAAGAATCCTTTCCAGAGAAAGCACCACCACCATGTGCGCCTTTGCCACCATAGGTATCTACAATGATCTTACGGCCTGTTAACCCCGTATCGCCGTGAGGCCCGCCAATTACAAACTTACCTGTAGGGTTGATGTGGTAAATGATCTTGTCATCAAACAAAGCTTGAACACGCGCTGGCAATTCGCTCACTACTTTAGGAACCAAAATCTTGATAATGTCGTCTTTGATTGTCGCCAACATTTTTTCATCCTCGTCAAAATCGTCGTGCTGTGTAGACAATACGATGGTGTTTACGCGGATAGGTTGGTTGTTGTCATCGTATTCAATAGTAACTTGAGATTTGGCATCTGGACGCAAGTAAGGAATTTGACTTCCATCGCGACGCAAACGCGCTAATTCTTTGAGTAAGCGATGGGACAAGTCCAAAGCCAAAGGCATATAGTTGTCTGTTTCATCTGTAGCATACCCAAACATCATTCCTTGGTCCCCTGCTCCTTGCTCATCTTCTGATTTACCAACATCTACCCCTTGAGCAATATCCGCAGACTGCTCGTGAATAGCCGATAAAACACCACAAGAATTCGCATCAAATTGGTATTCGGATTTGGTGTAACCGATTTTGCGAATGGTTTCGCGCACGACTTTTTGAACATCTACATAGGCTTTGGAACGTACTTCGCCACCAATAACCACTTGGCCTGTAGTAACGAAGGTTTCACAAGCCACTTTTGACAAAGAATCTTGTGCTAAGAAAGCATCAATAATAGCGTCTGAAATTTGATCAGCCACTTTGTCTGGGTGACCTTCCGAAACAGATTCGGATGTGAAAAAGTATGGCATAACTAAGATTTTTTTTAGTGAAGTTGTTGGTCAGTTTAGAACCTTTTCTTTTGCAACAAAATGATGGTTGTATTACATCAATACCCCTATCTTGATAAACAACTTTTATATCTGGTATTAAAATTCGCACCAAAGATAAGCAAATAATACACACTAAAAAGAATCGTTTTTTTGAGCAGACAAAATAAATAATTAGCCTAAGATTCTTTACAGCATAATTATTTTACACTTTCAGCTTATTGTTAAATTAAAATTCGCCTAAGTAGGGTTTTATCAAAATTTGAATTGGTTTTATTAGAATGTAAAAAAAGAATTTTGTTGGCAGGAGGAAGTTGATAATTGCTTTTGAAATGGTCTGCCAAATCATTATTTTTCTATTCTTTTCCTTAAGTTTTTATGAAAACACTTTTTGCAGTAGTTTGAAGTTTTGCCTTTAGTTCCGTTCCTATAATTTCTCCTAGTTTTACTGGTACTGCATTTCCCAATTGGCGCATTCCCTCTGTCCACGAACCCGAAATGAGATAATTATCTGGAAAGGTTTGTATTAGTTTCGCTTCCCTAATCGTAAAATATCGAACACTTCCATCAAAAAAACGAATCATATTTTCACCGCCAGGGACACCATGAACGCCTGCTTTCAATGTTTTAGCAGGAGCATCAATATAGCTTCCAGTATGCCCGGGATAAGTTTTGGCATTATCCCGAAATTGATGATCTATTAGATTATGGTCTTTTGATTTTGGATTCGGAAGCCCTTTTAATGCTTCTCTAACAGTAATCCAAGATTTTTTATCGGGTTCAAAAAGCCCGTATTTACTTTTTAATTTTTCTATAGATTTTTTTTGAGATAGAGATAACTGTTCTCTTTCTTTTAGAGGTACAAGATTTCTTTCCCAGTATTCGTTGCTGACAAACTTATCCCACAACAAACGCTCATAAGAATGTGTCTCTGATGGGAAAGACCACTCTACACCTATATCATTTCTTATCCCAATAATAATTACTCTTTCTCTCTTTTGTGGAATACCATAATTGGCCGAATTTACCAATTGAAAGGCCACATTATATTTTAATCCAACCAATTCCCCTTTGGTGTGTATACTTTCTAAACGAGAAAGGTGTTTTATCCAATCTTCTTTTGCTTTTTTTTGGATAGCAGGATAATTTAATTGTAAAAAAATATACTTGAAATAAGTACTGAACGATTTCCTCAATAAGCCTTTTACATTTTCAAAAATAAAGGCTTTAGGCATAAGGGCACTCACACCTTTAATCGCATAAGGAAACATATCTCTATCATCATTCCATCCTTTGGCTTTGCCTCCCATCGAAAAAGGCTGACAAGGTGGGCCTCCTGCTATCAAATCTACGCCGCTATATTTTGAAAAATCAAAAGCACGAATATCTGTTTCTATTACCTCTGATTTAGGATAGTTGAAGCGCAGCGACTGGCAAGCGTACTTATTCACATCCAATAATCCAAGGTGCTTAAATCCTACCCTTTCCAATCCCTTTGCCAACCCTCCAGCTCCAGAGAATAGTTCTAATGAATTCATTTATTGATTTCGTTTTTATAATACTCTAAAATTTCCTCTTTGATAACACTTTCATCAACTGCTTTTCCTTTAAGGCTGGCTTTACTTTTTATCTATTTCCTTTTCCTTTGTCCACTTTTCATACATCTTCCGTGATTTGTTTATAAAAATTGGGTCAACACTGGGCTTAAAATCTTGTTTTTGCATTTCTTCTTTAGCTTTAATTGCAATAGAATCTGGCTTAATTTGAAGGAATTCTTCTTCGTTCTCTATTAGAAAATTATTAAATCCCTCTTGCTCCTCTTTATTTTTAAAAAACAAGAACTGGCACTCCTCTAGCCTTGATTTAGCTTCAACATTACTATTTGTCAAGAAATAATGAAAAATTCCCTCTAAGCTTGATAGATCAAAGTAGTAATACCAATTCTCCAGTTTGTCCAATCGTTTAGATTCTGGCTTGCCGATCTCTAATCGCATTTCATCAACAAATAAATAGCCAAGTTCAGCTAAGATTGTTGAACCATATTTCAATACAGCATTGCCAAGAAAGGATTTGCTATTTGTATAGAAAAAACTATAGACCTCTGCTTTAGGTTCAGGTTCAGAAAATTCAATTCTAAATTCAGGGAATTGTTTGTGATAGGTATAACTCTTATTCCCTAAATTCTTAAACCAATTTTCGGGTTGCTTTAATAATAATTTCATCCGCTCCAATGGTGGTAAAGTTAATCCAAATCGTTCTTTCCACATCTTCTCTATACGCATTAAATCTGCGGATTGGTTAATTGGAGTATTTGTATCTAAAATTCTAGTGTAGATGTAGTTAGCCCTAACTACTTTGTTTTTATCTCTATAATCTGCGGTAAGATAATAAGGCTTATTGGGCTTATTCAAAACTACAATTACATCAATTTCTTTGTTCTGTAAATTGATTGTTCTCAGTTCAACTTCAGGACGAATACCTCCAGCATTTTTTTTTTCGCGCAGGAAATCAATAAGATTTGCTTGAGTTTTTCTATTTGTTTGCCCCTTAGTTAATCCAACAACTTCGCATCCAGAGGCAGAGTCTGGATCTGAAACACCCAGTATTATATATCTGTCATCCTCGCAATCGCAATTTGCCATTGAGATAATATCATGCAAAAGACAAGCATTATTTTCATGCGGTATACTTTTGAAATCCCAGTTTGTACTTTCTTTATTCAAACTGATAAAATGCTCTATTTTTTCTTCAAGACTCATGTAGGTGTTTTTTTTTGATTGTATCAACGCAAGAAATCAATCATTCCAAAATTTAATTGCAATAATATACAATCATTTTACCTGATATAGAAACTACTCCCCAACAAGAAATACAACTATCCACAGCTATTTTTTTGTTCTTGCACTTTTCTACCTATATTCCAAGCCGATTATCAGTACTAAAGCCATTATACTTTGAACATAGAATTTTTAATAGCCAAGCGAGTGGGAACGGCCACCAAGAAGTCTTTTTCTCGTTCTATTTTGCGCCTAGCAGTGGTTTCCATTGCCTTGAGTATGGTGGTTATGATATTGGCTACCAGCATTGTAGCTGGTTTTAAGAATACGATTAGTGAGAAGATTTTTGGCTTTTGGGGGCATGTTCATATTACAACGAGTGCAACCGCCTCTAGTTATGCCTTTGAGACCAGTCCTATCAACCAAAATCAAGACTATTATCCCAGTATAGATACCATTGGCAAAGTACAGTATTTGGGCGATAGTATTGACTGGCCTGCCTCTTTGGCACTCAATAGCAATGATCCACTATTTTTGGGTGGTTTGGGGTGTTTGTTGTTGGCTTTATTGCTGGTGCTCCTTCCTTTTTTGCGTAAGCTGATGAGTGGTAAAGTACGATGGCTGTTGGCATTTCTATTGACTCTAACTAGCGGCATTCTGTTTTCTAGTGTGCATTATCAATTGTTGGAGCAGGAAGTCGTAGAAGAAACAGAGGGCGGCATTCGTCACATACAGTATTACATTCACAAAGAGGGCATTATCAAAACCAATGACCAAATTGAAGGCATCGTATTGCGGGGTGTTGGAGAGGATTATGACTGGGAATTCTTGCGCCAATACATCAAACAAGGCAGCATACTAGACTATGAAGCGGAAAATGCTCAAAAGAGTATTCTCATTTCTGAAACCACCGCTCAACGTTTGCAATTAAAACTAGACGATCAATTTTTGATTTATTTTGTAAAAGATGGCAATTCACTTGGCCGAAAATTTAAGATCAAGGGAATTTACAAAACAGGCTTGGAGGAATACGACAGGCGTTTTGCCTTGGTAGATGTGCGTACCTTGCAACAACTCAACAATTGGCGGCCATTCAAGAATTATGGCGATCGCTTGGATTTTCCAGCCGAGGGGTTGACCTTGCGTGGTCTGACACAAGCAACAGCCACTGATGAGGCCTTCTGGGACTATGTGCAAAATAATATACAAGCAGGAAGCAGCTTAGATTTTGAGCAGCCCGATTTGAAGGCGGCACTCCTTCCCCACCAATATGCCCAATACAACCATCTTTCTGTAGGCGACAGCCTACAACTCACCTACTTGGACGATGACGAAGAGGAATACACCTTTCATTACCACGTCAAAGGAATTTACCAAGGGCCCGAAAATCGAGGCGTAGAGCAAGTGGCATTGGTGCATTGGCCTTCTATCAACCAGCTCAATGAAGTATTGCCTGCTCAAATTTCAGGTTTTGAGATTTTTGTCGATCATATAGAAGATTTGGATCCCTTGGGCGATTATGTCAATTATGTAGCCTTGCGTAATGTGGATCATTATGCCCGCACCATCAAGGAGTTGGAGACCAATATTTTTGATTGGTTGAGTCTGACCGATATGAATGAACGGGTTATTTTGCTGCTAATGATTTTGGTTTCTATTATCAATATGACCACTTCCTTGATGATTCTAATTTTGGAACGCACCAATATGATTGGCATCTTAAAAGCATTGGGGGCTGCCAATTGGTCTATTCGCAAAATATTCTTGTACAATGCAGCGTATATCATTGGCTATGGCTTGTTTTGGGGCAATATTATTGGATTAACTTTGTGTTGGTTGCAGGCGCAGTTTGGTATTATAACCTTGCCAGAAGATTTGTATTATGTAGCGGTTGCCCCTGTTGAATTGAACTGGTTGATGGTAGTGAGCTTGAATATTGGAACCTTATTGATTACCTTAACGGTGCTGTTGATTCCTTCTTGGTTGGTTTCCAAAATTGATCCTGTCAAAGCCATTCGTTTTAGTTAAAATGCCCTTATCACACTTATCAACGACTTACGACCTATTTTCCTAGTATGACACCAAAAAAGCAACTGGTACAATACCTCAAACAATTTCCTTCTTCTAGTTTGGTAGAGGAATTTCTCAAAGTATTGCGTTTTGGATTAGAACAATTGTCTATCAAGGAAGATGCGTCCAATTTGCTGTGTTTTATACAAGAAGACAACAACGCCTTGTATGTCCAATTGAATAATATTCCAATACTCGTACACCAACTACACCATCGCCAACAGAGAATAGGCTTGTTGATTTTGGCCAAGGAAGAAAAGAATTTCCCTCGTTTGCAGCAGTTTCAACGCCACAAGCGAACCGTAGACAACCAAGTGGTTGGTTTGGCTTATTTTGCCCTGTCTCGTCAATTGCTGATAGACTCCCCTTTACTCGAAACCTGGTTGCAAGCCTTGCAATTGTTGCAGCAACAACCCAAAAAGAAAACACGCCATCGCAAGATACACCAACAATGGATTTACCAAGCAGCCATAGATCCCTTTGTCCATCAAGATATACTCGCAAGCGTTGCTCAAAAAGATCCTTACCAAAGTATTGTTCAAAAAGCGTTACAAGAATTATTACAAAAAACCAGCATACAACAAATCCAAACGGCTACAGAATTTTGGTTCTTGCAAGGACAACGCGCCCTACAAGCACTACAAACATTAACCGTAAGCGAAGAAACTTATACACATTTTCTAGTACACTATCAGGCATTCAAGGGCAGTTATGCCGACTTTGTGCAGCAATTGGAGGGGCAACCAGCCTATGAATTGGCCTTGGCCTTGGGCAAAGTGATTGCCTATATAGACGAAAAAGCCGCCAACAAACAAGTTTGGAACGTTTATACTGACAAACGCACCTTGGGCAAAACAGGTATTCGTCAAAATCGTTGGATAAAGCAACTGCTGGCCTATCATCAAGCAGGCAATAATCCCGATGCCCTACAAATAGAAGCCGTGCGTCATGCCATTCTATACTTGCAATATCCAGAAGAACACAGCCCTATTTTGCGTAAAAATAATCGCTGTGCTATTGTTAATAATTTGCTCAATCGGGCGTATCAAGCCAATAATTTCGATCTGCAATTACGCAGTTACTTTAGCAATTTTGATTTGCCCATCAAGGACTATAGCAACTACACCTATTTGCTGGCACATCTCTTGCGAACGCCTCCTGTCTACAATATTTGGTATTATACCGAAGAGGACATTTATCAGAAGGAATTGCTAGGGCAACAGGTGAATGAGCCGAGACCTGCTTACCAAACCCAAGCACTCCCCAACGCGCCGCTCAATCAGATTTTGTACGGGCCTCCAGGCTGTGGCAAAACCTATGAAAGTTTGCGACGCGCCTTGGCCTTGGTCGATCAACAAGCCTTGGACAACATCATGGCCTTGCCTGATGCGACCATACAAACACGCTTGCAGCATTATCAAGAACAGGGCAGACTGGTTTTTACCACCTTTCACCAATCGATGTCCTATGAAGATTTTGTAGAAGGGATCAAGCCTATTGTGGTCAACCAACAAGTGCAATATGCCGTAGAAGCAGGCATTCTAAAACGATTGGCCCAACAAGCACAACAACAGCCTGAATTGCCTTTTGTACTCATTATTGATGAATTGAACCGAGGCAATGTGGCCAATATTTTTGGGGAATTAATTACGCTCCTAGAGAAAGACAAACGTCTATATGCGGCCAATGCGCTGCAAATTCAGTTGCCTTATTCTAAAGAAAGTTTTGCACTACCGCCCAACTTGTATGTACTGGCCACCATGAACAGCAGTGATCGAAGCATTGAACAATTAGATTTGGCTCTACGCCGTCGTTTTGCGTTCTTGGAATTGATGCCACGCCCTACTCTGCTGGCACAAAATATAGAAGGCATAGATCTGCAAGCCCTACTCAAAAGCATCAATGAGCGTATTGCCATTTTGCTAGATCGACAACATCTTATTGGTCATGCTTACTTGATGCAAGTATATAGTTTAGAAGAGTTGCAACATGTTTTTCAAACCCAATTATTACCGCTATTATTGGAATATTTTTATGGCGATTTGGGCAAACTTGGCTTGGTGTTAGGACGGGATTTCCTAACGACTAGATCCGTACATTACGAACGCTTTGCCGATTTTGATTATGAAGGCTTAGACCGTTCTTGGGATCGACCACTTTACGAGTTAGCAAGCTTTCCACTACCCAAACAAGCCTATATTAACATCTATACCTAACTATACTAAGCACCACAATCTAACTTTTGCAAAATAGATTCCAATACTGGTAATAATGTAGTCTTAAACCCGAACCTGTGGCGAACGCACAAACACTCTTAAAACGAGCTGACTATGAGCTAGTAAGCTGTTTTTGTTTTGCGCCTACTTATTTATATCTGAAAGCTTTTTTGTGTATTTTCTACCATTGAGAAATTGTCCAATAAAAGAACTTCTTACAAAAGAATGATAAGTCACAAAAGAGATGATACTGGTACTAGTCATTACTATTAAGAATTTAAGGGTTCCATGTATATTCCAATGAAAAAGTAGTGCTGGAATAAAAATAGTAAATGGAAAATGCACCAAATAGACCCAATAAGAGGCATCTGAAATATACCGCATTCTAGCAGAATGCTCACTTTTATAACGAATAAACAAACCCATAATTCCAAAAATAAACAACCATACAATAAGAGATTGAAACAATATTTTAGAAATTTCTTGATATGGCGAAATGTCTACAAGTTTTAAATCATTGATAGCTATACTTATTATAAAAACTACAAGTCCCAAAATTATACAGAGCCAATCTAATTGCTTCAAATGATCTAGTAGATGTTTAGATTTGTATAAAACCCAGCCTATTATATAGAAGTAAAAATAAAAGAGAAAAGTACTTCTAGTAGGCATAAAGGAATCTGGTGTAGGTAACGATGAACCTCCCATGATCAAGTAGAGCAAAGAGGTCATTGTTGCAAAAATGAAAACTCTTATTACGGGTTTTTGAATAATCCAATTAAATGTGCTTGAAATGTGTAAGGATAATTGAGGTAGTTTTTTGAATATTAAAGCTAATTGGGAGGAGATTATTATAAATAAAATAAGATAATACAAAAACCAAAGATGCAATATACTATGGGGTAAGAAAGTAAGAAAATTAGGAAAGTATGAAGCTGCTGCTTCTACTGCTTGCTCACTTCCTGCAAAAACTGCTTTTTCATACTTGCGAGAAAAGGTAACAATTGGATACATCAGTAAAAGAAATACAACAAACGGATAAAGTACTCTAGAAGTTCTATTCTTTAGCATCTCAATAAAACCTCTTTCATAAAATAGTAATGCTCCAAAAAAACCTGCTATTAAAAAAAATACAGGCATACGAAACATATGTATTAGAGCAGCAATAACGTCATTTGATATATGCATTGCATTCAAATCTCTACTGGCTCCGATATCTGTAACCATATAGGGCATACATGAATGTAACACAATGCCTAGTAACATCATAATGGCACGCAGAGCGTCTAATGAATGTATTCTTTGAGTGCTGTCTGGTTTCATTTTTATATTTTGGGGGCTTATACTTCACGTTTAATAGAGTGATGGGAGTAGATAGATTTATGTACAAGTTATTCAAAAATTGTCCTGTACTTCTTACAGCTAGTTCGCAAAACTCATGAGCTAGTGCGCGTTGCTTATGAGCTCGCCTATCGCTCGGTTCGGCAGAGCCTCGGTTCATCGTTGAGCCTGACTATTCGATACACTGTATCTCATAAGCCAGATCCTTTCACGAGTGCCTTGAGCTGAATATATGCTAGAATCTTTACTTACGTAAGTCCTTCGGGCGTGTACCTTTTAGGTACACGCCAGCGCAGATCGCTTGGAGCGTATTCTATTTTTTAAATTATCATTTATTTTCACCACCTACTTAATTCCTAATGATAACGAAATTGTTTTAATAAAAAAAGCAGTTGTAAATATTTTTTTTCTATGAAGAAATATGTATATTTAAGTACTGCGTCAATACTTACCTCTCTATAAGGTAATGGTTCTGTGTATTGGTAAATAATACTATAATTCGACCAATTACCTACCTATAACATCAGGTGTTTTACACTTGGTGTTTTTTTCTATTTCTGAAGTTAAGTACTGGCTTAAGTCGTCTTCGATTATACCTTCTTCCTTTATTCTTCATCATTATGGCAACAACAAACTACTTACAGGTTTTTGAACACCAAGTACTACGGTTGAGTGAACAAGGATTGACACAAAGACACCTAGATGCTTTGGCACATTTTAATGAACAGCACGAGAATCGATATTTTACTTTACTGCACAAAGGAGTCCGTTTTAGACAGTATGTTGGGGTATTACAAGTAGGAGGACTTACTATAGAAATTCTACCCAAGACCGACCAATATGCCAATCGACAACAATGGCAACGGGTATTATTGGAATTGCTACAAGTATGCTCGCTCATTCCTTTGGATACCTTAACAGAAGCGCGTCTACAAACGCGAAACAGTCCCCTGCTCTGGTTTTATTTGCATCATTTTCTTACCGAAGTTCAAACGCTGATGGAGGAAGGTTTGGTTAAGCATTATCAAAACAAAAGCAGCAATGGAACAATCTGGAAAGGGCAGTTAAATTTTGCCAAACAAATCCGTCACAATTGGCAGCATCCAGAACGTGTCTACAGCCGTTTTCAGCATTATGATTATCAGCATCCAGCCCATCAAGTCATTTATTATGCCTTAGAAATTGTACAACATTTGGCAGTCGATGTAACCCTCCAGCAACGGGTGCGCTACTTGTTACGCGCTTTTCCCAAACAAAACCCTATACAGGCACAAAGCAGTATATTTGAGCAATTGTATGCACAGCCCAAGTTTGATCGTTATCGCCGCGCCTTGGAGCTGGCTCGAATGATTACCTTGCATTACAGTCCAGATTTAAGGGCAGGCAATCATGCTGTATTGGCTATTTTGTTTGATATGAATCAGTTGTTTGAACGCTATATTCAGCGACAATTGCAGCAATATTTGGACAAAGAATGGCTGATTCGGGCACAGGCTTCCAAGCCTTTTTGGGCACAGCGCAAACTGCGCCCCGATTTGTGGTTGAGCCACCAAGGCAAGCACTATATTCTAGATACCAAATGGAAAATTTTGAAACGCCCCGCCCCTTCTGATGAGGATTTGCGCCAGATGTTTGCTTACAATCATAGTTTTGAGGCCACTCAAAGTTTATTGGTCTATCCCAATGTTTTTGCCTTGCAAAAACGCAGAGCAGCCTTTGCCCAACCCTTGTTGTTGGCACAACAAGCACAGCCCCACTACTGCACGGTGGTATTTGTAGACATACTCAATGCCAACGGCCAACTCAATCGACAATTGGCCAAAGATTTAGTGCATCATTTGAGGGCCAGCTAGACAGGAGGCGAATATTTGCAATAAATTGGTAAGCAGACCAAAAAAGAGTACTTTTATCGGCAAGTATTAATTTTTGAAGCAACTTGGTTTCTTTACTGCATGAACGATCAAAGCCCCCTCGACAAGGAACAGCAGATTACTGCAAAAATCACTCAATGGTGTTTGTACATCATCACGCTTGCATTTGTCTGCCAAATGGGCTTATCGTTCAATTTATGGCTTCCTCTTGACCGTCATTATCCCCTTTTTCCGCTCTTTCCTATTCGCTATCCCATTGGACTAACCGCTTTATTCAATGGTTGCTTTTTGTTGGGTTTAGGGCTTGCCTGTTTCTCAGCTGCTTGGCGCAAACGTGCATTGGGGGTTGTTTTGAGTTGTTTTTTTTTGTTGGTAATAGAGGATGTCAATCGTTTTCAGCCTTGGGCTTATGTGTATGTGGTCATACTTGGTAGTATAGCTTGGCAGCAGTGGCGGTCTACGGCTAAGAACTTAGTGGCGACCCTACAATTTGTGGTCATCATGGTCTATTTCTGGTCGGGTATTCACAAACTCAATGTGCAATTTATACACGATGTTTTTCCTTGGTTGATTGGCATTTTTGAAAGCACCCGTTGGTTGCGCGAATTCCCCAATATTGGCTATAGTATGGGGCTTTTTGAAGTCGTTATTGCGCTTTTTTTGCTATGGCCCAAGGCTAGAAAAGGAGCTGTTGTGTTAGGGGTATGCTTACATGCTATTATTCTGCTGCTGCTTATTACCGATGGTTGGAACAGTGTTGTTTATCCTTGGAATGTAGCCATGATGCTACTGCTTTATACGCTGTTTTGGTCTCCTAAGCCCGCTGCATCCAATATTTCTACACAAAATCTACCTTACAAATTAATCACGGTACTATTTGGTTTTGTCCCCTTACTCTACCTTTTCCATTTGGCTCCCAATTGGATTGCTTTATCCCTATATTCAGGCACCACTATGGAGTGTGATTTGGTGGTCAATAAGGAGGGCAAATCTAAGTGTTTTCCTGCTGTTTTGGAAAAGGAAATCTTGGACTATGGGGAGCAAGGGTTATTGTCACTGGACAACTGGGGCATGCAAAACCTCAATGTGCCACCCTTGGCCTCTGATGCAACTTATAAGGAAGTTGGTCGTCAATTTTGCAACTGTGCCATTGATTACGAGGGGTATATCATTCTTTATTATCCCAATAGATTGGAAAACACAGACAGTACCCTTGTAATCACCTGTGAGGAGTTGCTCCAAGCAAAAAATTAGCTTTTAATTAAAAAAATAAATCATGACGGATTTACGATTAATAACAACACCCGAAGAGGAATTGGTGGCCTCTATTTTTTCTAAAACTCCAGCAGAAGAACCAGATAGCTGCTATGTTATTTCCTTAAATTTTTACAACGCCAAAGGTGGGGGGTCTTCCAAAATTTTAGGCGTATTTTTATCCAAACAAGCAGCGGCACAAGCTTTTATTAGCCGTGTCAAAGCACAATTCGTGGCACAAAATAAGGCGTACAGACAAGTAGAGGATGAGGATTACTTTGAAGAAGAGCCAAGTTTAGAGTATGCGGAACAGTTGCAGGTGTATCGTTTTCAGTGTGAGAATACCTTTTATGATAGTTACGAGTGGTATTTGACGCGCAAAAAGCTCGATGAAATAGAACTTATTGGATAATGGGAAATATTGCCACTTTCTAAGGAAATGTAACTTAACAACCAAGCCTTTTTTTGCTCCATATTTGCATTGTAACATTATTACAACAACAAAAAATACAACAACAATGAAAAATGGATTATTGATTTTGGCTATGTTATTAATTGGTTGCCTAAATCTTGCAACTGCTCAAAGCACCCCTACTGAAGTGCCTACTATTAGGTAGAGCAAACACCTGGAAAATTTACGGTACAAAGCCTAACGTTAGAAGAAGGCACTTATCAATTTGAAATTGCCAATGTAGGGGTAGAATTGGGTTTTGTATTGGCTCCTAAAGGGTGGTAGAGCTACAAGATCTTGTAGCTCTACCACCCACATTTTTGTTATAATACAGACTAAAAGGACGTTGTAAACGTTTAAGTAGTCTTAAAAAAGTTTTCGTACTAAAAAACGATTCTTTTGCCCTAGCTCGGCGTTGAAAATACGCGCTTTAGCCCGCTAAAGCTTTGTTTTTCGCCTTGATCTAGACCAAAATCTCTCATTTTTCATTGTACGA
>JBGCDW010000253.1:0-21045 GCA_045105775.1 Aureispira sp. | reverse complement strand
CTTCTTTATATTTGTACTTGAACAACTTGGACATAATAGCTGCATAATTTGATCGTTTGGTCACTTTCAAATTAACACTTTTTCTAAGTTGTTCTTTTTTTCTTTCTTCTTTTTTACTGCCTTACTTTTTGTACACCCCCAATTATGAATACAAATATTGTTTGATTAAAAGCATGCACAAACCTTTCCTATTCGTACTCAAAACTGTAACTTTACTTAATAAACTAAAAATGTTACTGTTATGTCTTTATATACCTCTCCTGAATCGAAAACGGCTGTTCTAGAACTTTATGACCAAAAATTGAATGAGTGGCCCCATACTTATAGCAAAAAAGATATTGATTCGGCTTTTGGGCAAACAAGAATAATTATAACAGGAGATCCGAATAAACCACCCTTGGTTTTGGTACATGGCTCTAATGGTTGTGCCCCTGTGGCCTTAGAGGTTTACCCCAACTTAGTAAAACATTTTTGTGTGTATGCTGTGGATGTTTTGGGGCAGCCTAATAGGAGTGCTGAAGTGGCCCTACCTTATAAAGGGCCTGCTTATGGGCAATGGCTGAATGATGTATTAGAAAAACTAGACTTAGAACAGGTCGTTTTGTTAGGTTTCTCCTTGGGAGGAATGATCATTACTAAGGCATTGATAGAAGATGAACGACGTGTAAAATCAGCTTACTTGGCTGCTTCGGCAGGTATTGTAAGCGGCAATCCATTAAACGGTATTTTTAAATTATTTTTTCCAATGAAAAAATACATTAAAACAAGAAAAGAGGTTTATTTGAAAAATTTTTTGGAGGCTATGTTTACGGAGGAAGATTTGTTTGCATTAAATTTTATGGGGGCTGTATTACCAAATTACAAGCTCGATTTTAGCCCTATTCCCAATCTAAGTATCAAGGAGGCCAAACGTATCCAAACCCCTATTTCAGTGATTGCTTCTGCGCATGATTTACTCTTTCCTGGCTCCAAAATGATTAAACGCTCCAAAAAATTATTCCCCAATCTACAGACTACCCTTCTGTTACCAAACGCCAAACATGTTCCCAATGCAGCAGATAATGCTCGTATTGAAGCATTGATTTTTGAACAAGAGGGCTTTCTTTAGGTATAATTTTATTTTTTTGTAAAAAATCCCTCTATCGTGCAAAGGATTTTAAGAAACAACTGGTCTAAATCATAAACAAGCTCCATTATCCTAAGGAGTTCTACTTTTTCATCTTAATAGTCTTTCATATTTCTTCAAAACATTCATGTTTTGAAGAAGATAGAGCGCCTATTCTAACCAATTAGTACATGAAGTATTTAAAAATGTCCAGTTGGGCATTGGCTAGCGTTTGTTTATTGTTCAGTTCTTGCCAAGAAGACGCTATAATAGACACCAGCAATGCACTTATCAAGCAAGATCTATTCAACAGTAGTTCATTAATTTCTTTTTCTACGGTCAATGCTACACTAGAAGATGGTAGTACAGCAGGTTGTTTTCAATTGACCTTTTCGGCCAACCCTGTAGCTGATGGCCCTTATTGCCCTAGTACTATTAATGATGTAGGGGGCATGGGCATGTATGATGGGGCCACCAACCCTGGCTTGAAAGCATTTGATGTAGATTTGCTCAATGCTATTGAAGGTGATGGCTATGATATGGTCAATGCCAATGGTACCGTCAATATCAATGACTTTAGTGGCGGCATGCCTGATCCCAACAAATCGTATTGCTTGGATGCGGCAGCAGATGACGATTTGCAATTAACTTTTCTGATTCCTGTCGAACCCAAACTAGCTAGTTCTAATAATACGATTGAAACGGTGGAATTGGTGGGTCTTTCTTTGGACGGTGTACCTATTAATGGTGAACCACCATCGGCAATTAATGGCCCTGGTGGCATGGGTGGAAGTAGTTCTCAAATCAATATGCCCGCCCTAGATCCTTGTGGGGGACACCACGATCCTGCTGGTTATTACCACTGGCACTTTGTACCTCAAGTAGTTAATCAAGTATTAGTAGCCAATAATATTACGGCTATTAGTTGTACCAATGTTGCTCAAACTACGGATAAGGTTTTATTTGGCTTTGCCAAGGATGGTTTCCCAATTTATGGTTATGCCGTTGAGCCAACAGATTTGGATGATTGTGGAGGAAGAACTGCCGCTACAGCTGAATTTCCAGATGGTGTTTATCACTATGTTGCCAGTACTACTGTTGCGCCCAATATTCCCAAATGCCTCAAGGGTGTTGTTGCAAGGGATGCTTTCCGTTATGAATAAGTGGTTATTGGGAGTGCTTCATTTAGTGGCACTCCCAACCACCTCTTTTATCTTTTAGTTCTAACACACCTTTGTTTATGAATAAGCTACGTTTGATTTTTTTACTAATTCTAGCTCCTGTGTTTCTTTTTGCACACAACCCACTTTCTGCCAAATACTACTTAGAACATGGCCAAAAGGGTACCTTTATCAATATTTATCTTAGTCAAGATGGGGTGAATCAAGCAATGATTCAGCAATATGGCGAGGAAATGCTTCAACAACAAAGCCCCTTAGCTTTTAAGCAATTGATTGTTGATTATATCAAGGATAATTTTGAGTTGGCTGTAAATGGGCAAGTGGTTGCCTTACGAGAAGGCGGCATTAAATTGGGCAATCATCAAACAGATTTAAAGTTTCTATTAGAGCCTTTTGATTCCAATGTACAGGAATTAAGCATCCATATTCCAGCCTTTCAAGAAAATGCACAGCATCAAACTATTTTTTCTTACAATATCAACCACCACATTGATAAGGTAATCTTAAGTAAAGAGAACAATTATCAAGCCGTCGTAATAATAGGGCCTCCTAATGCCCTACACACAACTTGGTGGATGATAGGGGCTGGAATAGTAACACTGTTGTTAATCCTTCTATTCATTCTCAAAAAAAGAACTACAAAACCTAGTGTGGTTTAAGCACTGTAAGATGCGCCGTCCTCTGGTTGCTCCAGCAATTAGAGGCTATTGTGTAGTGGTGGTTGTTTGCTGGGCTGTTCGAGTGGCATACCAACTCACTCCCAATATAATGACTCCTCCTGCATAAACGCGTCCTGTTGGCCATTCACCTAATAATACAATAGCAGCTATAATTCCATAAACAGGTTCCAAACTAGCAATCAAGCTGGCTTTTTGTGCCGATACCGTTTTTAAACCTTGTATAAACCAGCCATGTGCCAAAGCCGTGAAGATCACGCCCAATAGAATCAATAAGCCCCACTCTCCTGTACCCAATACCCACGATTGTCCAAGTACCCAAGGACATAAAACCAAAGCAGCACTGCTATCCTGATACCAAGCAATAAGCCAAGGGGAATATTCCGCCACCCATTTGCGATTGAGAATGGATAATAAAGCAAAACTAGCCCCTGAAAAAATCCCCCACAATACCCCTGACATATTGGGGTCGTCCCAACTCCAACTCGGTACAATCAAAGCTACGCCTACTAAAGTGAAGAAGGCGTATAGAAGGTCTTGGGGGTGGAGGCGCGTTGCACGCAAGAGAGGCTCCAAAAAAGCAGTAAAAATTGGAAAGGTAGAAAAGGTAAGTAAGCCTATGGCTACCGTCGATTGTTGGATGGAGGCAAACAGAGCCACCCAGTGCAAGGCCAATAAGGCCCCTAACAAAAAAAAATAAGCATAGTGTTTCTTCTCGGTCAATCGTAAGGACTCCCCCTTCCACCACAAAACTATCCACAGAGTTATAGCAGCAAAGACCACTCGCCCATACACAATAGCCGTTGGAGACAAGGGCAACAGTTCAGCAAATAAGCCCACCATTCCAAACAGCAATACACTAGCATGAATATAATACAAGCCCTGATTGATGGTTGATGGCTGCTTCATAAATGGATGGAGTAATCTTATTCGTAATAATGGTTATTGCTTGCTCTTTTTCTTCTTCTTACGCTTCTTCTTTCCTTTAATAACCGTACAATGATTATCAATCACATATTCTGACAAAGACATAAAATTATCTAATGACAATTGATAGGCAATAGAAGGTGCTTGCACCAAAAAGATTTCATACAATATAAATGCTTCTACCTGTCTATTGTCCACAGCATACTTAAATGCTTTCACGAAGGACTTTTTTGATAATTTCTTATCTCCGATCTCATAAGTGAGGTAAAAAGCAATTAGAGCTTCCTTCTCTTGTAGCATAGAAGGTGCTCCAAACACCTCTCCCATTTTTTCGCTATGGCTGGGTTCAAACGCCCATACCGCTTTGGCCAAGGCATAACCCATCCAACCATCGGCATAAGTTACGTTAATATTGATAGAATCTTCTCGCTCCAACTCTATTTGAGGAACAAATCGCCAATCATCATAGTCCAATCCATTCACAGCCAATACTTTTACCAACTCCTTTGTTAATAAAGGATGATTCCTATTGAGCAAATGCGCCACCATATAAGAAGCCAAACAATCATCGACCTTCCCTATATCCCACATAGCACGCCCCAAAAACCAATGCCCCATATAATCAATGAAGTTCTGCTCTACCGCTTTGGTATAAAAAGGAATGGCCTTTTCTACTGCTCCCTCCAAATGGTACGTTTGCCCAATGTAAACCAATAATTTGGTGTACTCTGGGTGCATTTGCAACAATTCATCGTACAGCAATCGCGCTTGCTCATATTCTTTTTCCTGAAATAATTCTTCTGCCTCCTCTTTGAGGACTTTCGCCTTCTTTCCCAATTTTACCTCTACCGCGATAAGCCCATCCCCTTCTTTTTGTCGATAAAATGTATTGCTATTAATAGCTACCCTATCATCAAATTCTATAGGTTCTTCCAATTGATTTAATTGGTAATTATGAGTAGATTTTTCAAGAATTTCTAGTAACTCCGCAGGTGAGTGTATATCTTGAGTTAGAGCATTAAATATATGCAAACAGCAAATTAGGGTTATAAAGATACGTTTCATGCCATGTATTAGGTTAAGCAGATAATAGGAGAAAAGCCACTCCATTAATAAAGTTACAGGAAGTCTAGCACAAATCACAACAACTTGCCCAACTCTTATAAAAAGACAAAGCAATGCCACCAACTGTTACTAAACAGCCTAAAACTTTACACAATCCTTGTCTTTTATGGTTGCCCTAACACGGTAGCTAATCACGCTTGTACTTGCGTCAATTCAGCACTTCCCCAATCAGACATAGCATTAATGATGGGAAGTAGTGATTTTCCCTTTTTGGTGAGGGAATATTCAGTCTTGGGCAATGCTTGCTCAAATTGCTTGGTTTTGACTAGGCCAGTGGCCTCCAAGGCACGCAATTGCTCGGTTAGAATTTTGTGAGAAATACTGGGAATTTGAGTGGTCAATGTGCCAAACCTTTGTTTTCCATCTTTTAGACTGTGTAGGATAACAGGTTTCCATCTTCCGCCAATTAAGGACATAGTGTGAACGACTGGGCAATCGGTGGGGTTGGTGAAGCTTCTGGACGTTGTCATAATGCTTATATTTGGTTACGAAAGGTAACGACTTTAGAAATAGATGCTTGGTCTACATAAGCACGAATATTTATTCTGCTTACACTCTACTTTACACAATTTAATTAATAAAAAACTAAAAGGAGAAAACAAAGTTGCCTTATGTTTAGAAAAAAAAGAAGCTGTAATTTTCCACAAATTAAATTCGGACAAAACTGTAAAAGAATGGTGTTTATTTGGAATTGGGGCAATCCTCTGCCATAGACAGATAATCTAATGCTATCAAAATTCAATATAAAAAGCATCAATTACCATCTAAAATATAAATCCTACACTAACAAAGGTTAGTGTAGGACTCTTTTATCAAAATGCTCTTCATCCGAAATTGTGGTTATCTTTACTTAGGCCCCTTATTGCTATTTAGATTATTACGAAGCAGATAAAAAGAATAGCCCACTTGCAATTGATGAAAATTATAATTTAAGTCATTCAATTGTCCATGAAACCTATAACGCAAGAACAATTTGTTATCACTTTCTTTTGCTGGTTTGAAAAAGCCTGAGGCATCAAAACGAACCATCCAATTATTCAACTGATTGGCCCGTAAATCTATATCAGAATATTGATTTACACGATTGAACTGGTACAAGTCTTCTGCATTATCCGTAAAGCTTTGCATATAAACGAAGCGAATAGAGGTGCCCACACCATATCTTTTTTGAGGCGTAACTCGATAATCCAATTCTATAAACCCTCTCATCGTATTCAAACCATAGTTGTTATCCGCAACCGCACTAATTTTATTGTCTTGATACTGATAAACACTATCCGTCAATTCTGTTCTGCCAAACCTATACCCTACATTCAATTTAATAATCGACTTCTGTATCGGCATATCCAAGGTAACTATGTTAACAACAGTCCCCACACTAAATATCTCATGTTGCAAAATATCCTTAGTAGAAGCATACTTTATACTTTGGAGTTGCCCATTGATAATTTCATGATAGGCTTTGGCTGGCAAAAGTCGCTCTTTGTCCTCAAATTTAGAAAACACAAAAGAAGGTCGAATAAAATTTAAAAAACCCCAATTAACACTATACATAGGGCCTGCACATCTACAATAAACGGCATCTTTCCTTAAAAAAGAACCATATCTTTTGGTATAAATATTAAAACGCTTACTGATTTCTGTTTGAATCAAACCATTCGGACTATTGGTATTGAACCCCACAAAATCACTGTATACATGGGCTTCCAAAATCTTGAAGGTAGCTTGTTTTTTTAGCGCAATCGCTTTATCAAATTCTTTGATGATGATAGAACCATTGGCTGGCGAGAAATCTTTTGTCCCATTATCATGATTTTGCAAATAAGTGAGTAATTCTCCCATATACAAGACCCAATACACATCCTCATCACCAGATGCTGTGAGCCAAATGGTACTATTCTTATCATACGCTTTTTTGCTAGAGAATCGGATCGGCGACCTATTTTCAAACTTTAAGAAAGTACTCTTATCATTTTTTAAATGCCCTCTTACCCAGATATTTTCAATAAGCCCTTCATAAAACTCTAGCTGAATGGAATCTACAATGAACGTTTGTTGAATGGATTCTTTTTCAATTTCTGCTTTTTGTTGCTCTAGTTTTTGAGATAAAGTTTCAAGATATTTTATTTTTTTTGATAATTCTTTCTTCTTTCCTTTAAGCTTTATTAGCTTGCCCTTTATATGGTCTTTAATATCCAGTAGTTTGGTACAGTCTTCCAAAGAATTAGAAACACAATATTCTTCAATTATAGGGTCTTCTTTTAATATTTGAATAGAATCATCTAAGCCACTGCGCTTCTGTTTCAAGTCTGCAATACTTATTTGTTTCTTTTTTATACTAGATAAGAGTTGCTTTTTAGTTGCATTATCAAAATACTTATATTTATTTTCGTTTTTTGCTAACTCAGCTTCAATGTCCTTTAATTTAATTTTGTACTCTTTTTTACAGGACTCAAGATTTCGACAAAATGGATCAGAGAAATCATCAGCACTTAGTTGGTCAATATCATCCACCGAAACCCACAACACATCCAAAATTCTTTGTTGTACTAGTTTCTTTTGTTTTTTAAACTTTGCAATATCAAACTCGTCCTCTGCTCTCCAAAAATTTATTTTTATTTCTTCTAATTTCTCAATACTCTCTAATAAATAATTGTAGTATTTTCTATCTAATTCATATTGTTTTTTTATCCTATTAAAAATTCTACTAGAATCTAATTGCAGGCGGTCTTCACTCATACGGCTTGTTAACTCATTGAGTTGCTTAGTTAAGCTTTGTACTTGTTTTTCTTTACTATTAATAGTTGCATATTTATTATTGATTGTATCCAAATAAACCTTCAATCTGTTGAGTGTGTCTTGTATTTGTTTAACACTATCTTGCTTTTCTTTTAGACGTTGCTGAGTATGAATAAGAAAAAGATTACTCCATTCCTCTTTTCTCTTATCCATATCTAAGAGGTATTCCCGTTCTTTTTTTATTTCATGGACTTTATATTGCTTCCTGATATTTTTAGTTCCAGAAGCTTTCCATCTATAATATAATGAGTCTTTCATATAAGCAAGGGGTACCTTACTTATAGAACTAGTATCAACACTTGTAGTAAAGTCTAACAATCGTTTACTATAATCACGCTCATAAGATCTAAATTTAGCGTTCAAATAGTCTAATGTATCTTGTGTTATAACATCTTCCCCTGCATACAAAAAGCATATATCTAAATCCTTTTTAATATTAGTATCTAAATTAGGAAGAACAACTTTTATTTCTTGAATAGCATATTTAATCGTTGCTTTATTTTTAGTAAAATCATCTAGTGTCTTCGTCAAATGAAGCATTGATTTGAAAAATGTAGGAATAATAACCAACGAAAGCATATCGGGCATACTATCCAAGTTTTGCTTACTCGTGCGGCGATATTTCTTAACTCTATTACACTTCAATCGCCAATCTTCGGTAAACTTTATAATCTCTAACTCCTTTGCTATAGTGATATCTCCTGCTTTGGGGCGGTCATCATCTGCAAGGCTTTGTGCCTTGATATAAAAGAGGACATTATTCGCTTGATGTATCACCTTGGTGAAGGTAGGATTATCAAGTTTCTCCTCCGCTTCTTTTTCCAACACCACCTCTTTAAACCCCCCCTTAAACGCTGTGGTAAATATGGCGTTATCCAACGACTTTTCTATAGTAAAAGAATCTGAACGCTCCCCTTTAGTAATTTTTATATTCAACTTACCATCTTCCTCTTTCCATTCCACGACATAATTGTGGGTATAATCATAATTAAAAGTTTGGGTTTGCCCTTTGCCTTGACCTTGAGCCACCTTTGCCGTCAAGATCATAAGCATTGCTATTGCATATAGAACAATTGTATTTTTCATGGTTAGTAGATTTTTGAAAGGTCTAGAATTAGGTTAGTGCAGGTATCAGAATCGTAAATAACTTGTCGATCCCTAAAGAATAAGTTGAATTGTAGCTGTTGGCTGCTATCAAGCGGCGCAACTGTCAAGCTATCCGTGTTCATAAAGCTTACAAAAGTTTGATTTCCCTCATAGGCCTCGGCTGCCAATAAGCCATTATCATTAACATTACCAATAATGTTTCTGGTTTTAAAGTTGGCATTGGTACTTTTTTGCTCTAGCCATAATTTGAAATTTCCATCGGCATCCACTTGGCAACGCGCTTCGCCCGGAACAGTATCCTTGCGTGTCGCTTGAAATTTAGGCACCAAATAATCCCCCGTATAAATACCTGAAAAGGCATTATTAAAGTTGGGGCATTTAAGAATAGCTACTTCTATATTATCCGCGTGAATAGGATAAGGAAAAAAGCCGTTCACTACTTGATATATCCTATCGCCAACAGCAAAAGGAGCTTTAATTTTTTCGACATGTAGCGCATGTAAGTTTTCAAGTGTTAGGGTATCATTTTTATAAAAATGAATAGAAAGCACTATAGAATCGCTACCACTTAGGGCTTGGCTACCTTGGTTTTGAATGATTAATTTCACCATATCACCCCGTTGACTAAGCGTTTGTTCTAATTCTAAGAGAAGTGCTGTGTTCTGACAAACCAGTTCTTTAGAAACTTTTATAGGCACTACATCATAAAAGTTTTCTGGCTTTTTCTGGCAGGCATAGAGATAGAATACTACAACGAGTATCCCAAAGATCAATGTTCTCATAATGTTTTTATTTTAGGGAAAGAATAGTGCTTGTTATGAATTAGCTCTACTTAAAATAATAATTTATTATCTATACTTTCGTGTTTTTATTTTTTTATAAAAAAATTATTGTTACACTATCGCCTTCCATTAATCTTAATGCAACTCCCCCCCCCAAAAAAAATCGCCTAGCTCCTAACAAGCTAGACGATTCTTACTATTTTTTATATTGCTATCGGGCACCATTGCACCCAACAAAAAAACTTACGTTTCAACCGTTTGCCGCTTGCCACGCAAACGCTGCACCCCACTAAAAAACAAGCCAACCATCATCATAATACAGCCAATCCAGACCAACTGAATACCAGGGAAAATTAAGGCTTGTACCACTACATAATCCTTGAGAGGGGCTTTTTCTTTGACCTTAAAAACAATGCGCCCTTTTTTGGTTTCCTCATCCACCAAAATATTAGACATTTTGAGTTCCAAACCCAAGTCAGGCAATTCTGTAGGCAAACTAAACTCTCGTTGTCCTCGAATGTAATACAATACACGCGCCTCCTCTACTTTATTGCCTGTAGGATCATAAATCCCCAATACACCTGTTAAGGGCATATCCCCTTGTTCTGGTTCATAATCTGGATGCTGATATGTTACTCTGTCATTATCTTCATATACTACAAAATAACGTTGCGTATAAAAAGTATCGCCCATAGAAATAGTTACAGGCTGCCAAACATTGGTATCCAATTTAGCCTCCGCTTCGGGATCTGCAAATGCCCAATGGGGCACCGCCAAGGTAAAGACATCTCTGTCCCAATAGTGCTTGGTATTGGGATTTGCAGTACGGAATTTGAGTGAGCCACTAGGAAGCGTATCGTGCAAGACATTGGGTGTCGTGATAAAGCGATCTACAATATTGCCTTTTTCGTCTTTGCGAATAAAATTCAACTCGTAATAAAAAGCATTGCCCTCTGTCCAACGATCCGTGTAGCTGACACTAAAATCTTGGCTGAGGTTGATGGTTTGCCCATAAGGCACCAATATATTCTTATTCGTTTGTTTGTTCAAATCCCCAAGTATACCCGATAGATTGGCCGATGCAAAGGGATCTTCCAAGGCCGTTTTGAGTGCGCCCGAAAACACCACCCCAACGAGCATCAATCCAAACCCTGTATGAGACAAAGCAGAGCCTGCCAACTTCAAATTGCCCTTGGCTACCCCAAAAATATACCACACATTGGTAAATACAGCAAACAAAGCACAGCCTATTAATAACCAATATTGCCACGCTTGTATGCCCGTAGCATTCATAATTGGAATGGTCAAGGCAATAGATAAAAGCAAAGAACTACCCACATAAATGGCAAAGGTTTTCCCATAAGCACCATTCATGTTTTCTTTCTTATAATTGACAAACTGTACTACGCCTGACAACAAAGCCACCAAAATAGCAATCCACAATTGGAAGTTATTATGATGGGCCACTACATCCTCTGGTGGGGCAATTTTGCCGCCCTCCAAATTGGCAAAAAATTGGTGTACACTTACCAAATTGGTTTCTTTTAAGCCTGCTGTAGCATTGCTGCTCCAAGCAATGATTGTTTCAAAAGGCTCTATGGTTGCAATGGCATTAATAACAGGAATAGAAGTAGTCACGGTGATTAGGCCAGCCGAAAATAGCAAGACCAAAGCACCTACAAACATCCAAAATTCTCTAGAGTAAATACTTTCTTCTCGTGCTGGAGCAGGGATTTCTTTTCTACTTTTATAATAAAATAGAGCACCTAAAACGGTCAATACCCCCATAAACAACACCATCTGCCATTCCAAGCCCATTTCTGTAAAGGCGTGAACAGAGGTTTCGCCCAAAATCCCACTTCGAGTTAGGAACGTAGAATACACAATCAGTAAAAAGGTGAGCATGTAAAAGATATAGCTACTTTTGGTAGAATAGCCTGTTGCACGAGCCACTAAAGTAGTGTGTATCCCTGCCACCAAGGTAATCCAAGGCACCAAAGAAGCATTCTCAACAGGGTCCCAAGCCCAGTAACCTCCAAAGCTCAACGCTTCGTAAGCCCAAACACCTCCCATAAAAATACCAATACCCAAAATAGCAGCACTAAGCAAGGCCCATTTCAAGGCAGGCTCCATCCAGCGTTTGTGTTCGCCTGTCCAAAGCCCTGCAATCGCATACGCACAAGGAATAATAGTGGTGGCAAAACCCAAAAATAAGGTAGGCGGGTGAATGGTCATCCAGTAGTTTTGCAAGAGTGGATTTAAGCCTGTGCCTTCTATGGATGCCAGATAATTGGGCGTGTTAAATAACGGTGCAAAATGCACATTTCTCAATAACATAAAAGGACTTCCTCCAATTCTAACCTCTCCCAGATGATAACACCCTGCAAACACCAATCCCAATAACACAACCGTAGGAAGCACCGCTACTCCTGTCAAAATTTGACGCGTTTGCCCTGCTGCTCTACTTGCCGCCCAAGCCAATCCAGCTGTAAGTACAGCCCAAACAAAGCCACTACGACCATAAATATTGCCTAAGAAGGTATTGCTAGTATCGTTGAGGTCGCCCCCATCAAAATACAAGCCCAAAATAAAAAAGACAAAGAAAATTTGTGCAAAGGACAACACGGCCATTACAGGTTGTTCCCATTCATTGCCACGCTTTATCAATACAAATCCCAAAATGGAATGCCAAAACAACCACAGCAAAAAGCTGCCCTCTTGCCCTTCCCAGAAAGCGGCAAAGGTATAACGAAAAGGCAAGCTATTGGACACGTGGCTCCAAACATAATCATACTCATAATAACGATTAATCATCATAAAAAAGATTAACCCAATAATCAGTATGATGGACGCTCCATGTACCAAAAACGCACCTCGACCAAGCAATTTCCAATTGGCCTTCTGCTCTGCTTCTTTTGCATTAGTTCCAAAGGAATAACTGGTAGCTGCCAAAACAGCTGTGGTAAATGCTAAAAATATAAGAAATTGCCCCAATTGGCCTACCCACAAATGCTCTCCTATATATTCAATCATATTTTTATGACTACTTTGATGTGTACTCCACAGACTTGCCTGAGCTTTTACTCAAGCGTCTATGTTCTATTTTTGTTGTAATGCTCTTGGTATTTGGTATTGTCACCACTACTAAGCATCTTCATAAATAATGTTCTTATTCTGAATCATCTCATCTTGGTACTTAGAAGGACATTTGAGTAAAATATCGTGTGCTACAAAAGCAGCCCCTTTCATTCTTCCCTTCAGTACAATTTGCTCAGAACGTTCAAACTCTGCTGGTTTTTCTTTCTGACAAATAACCTGCATTTCTGTACCAGCCTCATCTTTCATATAAAAAGAAAAGGAATTGGCATCCTTCTCAGGATTGTACACAATGGGTTTATCAACAGAAAGATGTCCCACAACTTGGTGGGTGACATCTGGATGTAGCTTCGCTTCTGTAAAGTTCGTGTACGTACTGGCTTGACCAGCAATTGAAATCAAAGCACCAATAGCAATAGCTATGGCAATTAATCCTAATATATGTGTCTTTTTCATTGCTTATATTATAATGCTGTAAGATTGATCGTTATTGAACAAAACTTGTTGTTTGTGGTATTGTTGTAAAAATAGCTTGTACTAATTTTAATAAATGTACAGGTACACTTTTTGCTCCTAATTGAACCGTAGATCAACAAGTAAATTTATCACGAAAATACTACTTTTTAAGGACACCAACTTGCTGTCTTTGTCAAATCTTTTATTTAGACTGATTTTGAATAAGAAAATAGCACTTTTTCACTTTTGTATAACATTTTTCCCTATTTTTTTGTGGGGACAAGCACCTATTTGGTTGCACAATAAGGCTACCGTGGAGCCAAACCACATTGTTTCAGCCAAGGGAATTATTACAGTAGGGGGGTCTTTTCAGCAGGAACTACATGGGCAGCAAGCAAAAGGAGGCAGTGATCTATTTTTTTACCAATACAATACACAACAGCAGCTTCTAGGAAAGTATTACGTGAGGGGTCAACAACAAG
Source organism: Aureispira sp. (assembly GCA_045105775.1). Taxonomy (GTDB): domain Bacteria; phylum Bacteroidota; class Bacteroidia; order Chitinophagales; family Saprospiraceae; genus Aureispira. The sequence goes on along the minus strand of JBGCDW010000253.1, from coordinate 7,308 downwards.
AACAACTAGCCGCCTTGGTGGCACTTCCTAATGGGGGCTGGTATGGGGTAGGCAGTTTCAGTGATCGTTTGTTTTTTGGAGACAATGAGGCTACGCTGTATCAGAATAGTACGGGTGTTTTTGTAGGCAAATGGCAAACAAATGGACAATTGGATTGGGTGCGACAACTGCCCAATACAGGTTTTGTACAGGTTTGGGATGCCATAAAAGATCTTTCAGGAGCCTTGTATCTGACTGGACAGTTTCAGGACACCTTATTTCTAGATCAGCTACCACCGCTTATTGCGCCCTGTGCCACGGCTCCATTTGTGCTCAAAATCAATGCTCAAGGAAAAATAGTTTGGGGCACCACGAGTTCCAACTGCCAAGAAGCTAGGGGCAAAAGTCTGGCTATTAATACGAATAATACCCTTTTCTGGGCAGGGGAATTTAAAGGCAATTTTCAGCTCAAGGCTTCTTTCAAAAAAGCCAACAATGTTTATAGAGATCTATTTTTGGCAACTATAAATACCCATACAGGGCAAGTTTTAAATCAGAAGCAGTTTTCAGGGGTGTATGATAATGAATGTACTCATTTGGCCTATTATAACCAGCAACTCTACTGGGCTGGACGTTTTAGTGGTTATTTGCAATTGGATAGTTGTTGGCTCAAAACAGGTTTCAAAACTTTTGGAAATGCTTTTGTAGCTGTACTAGACAGCAATTTACAAACCCAGTGGGCCACACAGAGCACAGCCTTTGCCGATGCCTATAGTACAGGAATGGCTATTGATAGCCAAAAAATAATTTTGACAGGGTATTATTTAGATTCCTTGGAGTGGGGCAGGTTTCGAGCAGGAAGTCAGCACAAAGCCGAGCTTTTTGAGGTGCAACTCAACCACCAGGGACAAGTTACAGGGCTAATGACAGGACAAGGTGGTGGCTTTGATGTCGCGCGTGGCGTGGCACTGGATGCATTGAGCAATAAATGGCTAATTGGTGGTTTTCAGGATAGCATTGAGCTTGATGACACATACACAAGTATGGCTAAAGGCAATTCTGACGGATTCATTTGGTGCCAAAAAACACCCCTTACTGCCAGCAACAGCCCCCTAGCTACAAAACCTACGCTTATTTTTTCTACTATAAAACTTAGCCCACAACCCGCGCATAAAAATTGTATCATTACGGTTGTAGATGGAGGCACTTTTGAACGTTGGGAATTGTACAATACTAGTGGTCAATTGGTACAAAAAGGCAACAGCACCATCATTCCCACTCAAACCCTCTCCCAAAAAGTCTACAGCTTGCACGTTATCACCTCCAAAGGGTTAGGAATTGAAAAACTAATCGTGAAATAATTCTTAAGACCGCTATATTATAAGTAGATTACTGTACTTTTGCGGAGTACTTTTGATTCGCTCGTTGATGATAAAACAGCTCTGTATTTAAACAACTTCAATAAGAAATTCTAATTATGGCAACAGACAAAGCAACTATTCATGGCAAGTTTCGGGTACGTGTTGTGTATGGATTTGAGGAAAAATTAAAAGTCGTTCTTTTGGGTGCTTTAGAATCAGGAGAACTCCACGAGGATTTGGCTATTCAGGTTACCTTGGAGAGTGGTTCTATCATTGGCACTTGGGATATTCTAGAAGTACTGCACACCAGTTTTATCAATCAATACGAAGATCCCAACTTCAAAGGACTGATGTTGAAATGCAAAAGTTTAGCAGAATTTGAACTTCTCCAATCCCTGCGCGTTTATGATGAAATCATTTATCTTGTCGAAAAATAACATTTTTTGAATTCAACAACTCCACCTCCCTCCTACGCTGACTGGGACTTAGCCAAACGCATTCTTAGATTGGCGGCTCCTTACAAGGGCGTTTTTATTCTATCAGGCTTCCTGTCTATCATTTTAGCACCAATTGCTATCTTGCGCCCCTATTTGGTACAGCGCACCGTAGACGAAAGCATTCTAACCAACAATGGAGAAGGCTTGCTTTTTATGGTCATGTTGCTCTTTGGAATTTTGGTGGTGCAAGGTATTTTGTACTACATCTTCTCTTACTCCACAAGTTGGCTAGGGCAATCGGTCATTCGCGATTTGCGAACACGTGTTTTTAATCACATCAATAGTCTGCGGCTCAACTATTTTGACACCACAGCTATTGGCACCTCTACTACACGCACTATCAATGATATAGAGACCATCAATACTGTTTTTTCTCAGGGTTTTATTACCATTATAGCCGATATTCTCACTCTTATTTTTGTATTGGGAATCATGCTGTTTACCAGTTGGAAAGTGACGCTGGTTTGTTTGGTTACGATTCCCATATTAATTGTGTTTACCTATTGGTTTAAGGAAGCCGTAAAGAAGGCTTATGAAATAGTGCGTACACAGGTATCGGATATGAATGCCTTTTTGCAAGAGCGCATTACAGGAATGCGTATTGTACAGACATTTAATGCAGAAGAGCAAGAATTTGAGAAGTTCAAAGTGATTAATGACCAATATGCCAAGGCCAATATCAATTCTATTTTCTACTACGCGATTTTCTTTCCTACGGTAGAAATTCTTTCGGCAACGTCTTTGGGTTTGATGGTTTGGTATGGGGCCAGAGGTGTGATTGGAGGCGAAGTAACCTTAGGAGTTTTGGTCGCTTTTCCATTGTATTTGGGTATGCTGTTTCGTCCTATCCGAATTTTGGCTGATAAATTCAATACCTTACAAATGGGTTTTATTGTGGCCAAGCGTATTTTTGGCGTACTAGACAACACCAATGTTATTGAAAATCAGGGCACTTTTGCGCCAGAAACTATGAAGGGCAATGTGTCATTTGAGCACGTCTATTTTTCTTACCAACAAGACAAGCCCCTCGAAGACATTCAAACATGGATTTTGAACGATGTCAGCTTTGATATAACGGCTGGTGAAACCCTAGCCATTGTAGGGAGCACAGGTGCAGGCAAATCAACGGTGATTAATATTTTGAGCCGATTTTATGAAATTCACAAAGGCAACATCACCATTGATGACGTATTGTTGAAGGAGTACGAATTGTTTGCTTTACGCAATAGTATTGCAGTTGTTTTGCAAGATGTCTTTTTGTTTTCGGGTTCTGTATTGGATAATATTACCCTCAAAGCTCCACACATTACCCGAAAGCAAGTGATTGACGCAGCCAAAATAATCGGCGCACATCCTTTTATTGAAAAATTACCTCAAGGATATGATTATCAAGTGATGGAGCGTGGTGCTACCTTATCTATGGGCCAACGCCAACTGATTTCCTTTGTTAGAGCCTTGGTATTCAATCCCAAGATTCTCATTTTGGACGAAGCCACGTCTGCTATTGACCCCGAAACAGAAAGTATTATCCAATATGCTATTGAGAAATTGATTGCCAAACGCACCTCTATTATCATTGCTCACCGTCTTTCTACCATTCAACATGCTGACAAAATAATGGTTTTAGAAAAAGGGCAGGTCAAAGAATTGGGTTCTCATCACGAACTACTACAAATTGAAGGAGGACATTATAAGGATTTGGTAGAAACGGCTTATTCCTTGAATGGTTAAGTCTTCGTCAAATCAACGCTGTAATTTGTTCTTCAAGGTTATTTTTGATTCCTTTGTTTTTATTGAAGTGGTTTAAAAACCCCCAAATAGTTGCTAAACAACTTCATTCTGATCTCAAACAACTTCGATGGATAAGAAACTCTTACTGGCACATATTGCCCTATTTTGGGTTGCTTTTATTTACGCGGCTAATTTCACCATTGCCAAGCCTGTGATGGCAGCTCCTACCTATTATCTCGATCCTTTTGGTTTTATTATGCTACGCTGTTTGGTAGGCACGAGTTTGCTTTGGATTACGCACTTTCTGTTTGTGCGAGAACCCGTTGAAAAAAAGGATTTGGGGCGAATGGCCTTGTGTGCCGTATGTGGCATTGCAGGCAACCAATTGTGCTTTTTTTATGGTCTAAATCTCACTACTCCTATCAATGGTGCCCTAATTATGTTGGTCAGTCCTATATTGGTGCTCTTGCTTTCGATGGTTGCTTTTAAAGAAAAAATTACGGGTCTCAAAGCATGGGGAATTGTTTTGGGCTTATCGGGCGCTGCCCTGCTCATTCTCACAGGAAAAACGGGAATTAAAGATGCCCCTAATCCTAGTTTGGGAAATATTTTTGTGGGAATTAATGCCGCTCTATATGCAGGTTACTTGGTCTTGGTAAAACCACTCATGATTAAGTATTCTCCTTTTACCACACTCAAATGGGTCTTTTTGTTCGGAACCTTATACGTCATTCCCTTTGGGTGGGCACCTTTGCAGCAAGCCGATTTTGGTGCCATGCCCACTTCTATTTTTTGGAATATTGGCTTTGTGTTATTCTTTGTCACCTACCTTACCTATGTTATGGGTGGTGCGGCCTTATCCATTGTCAAAGCATCTGTAGCCAGTACCTACATCTATTTGCAACCGCTATTGGCTAGTGTAATTGCCATTGGTGCAGGCAAAGACGAGTTGACGATATACCTACTCATTGCGGGTATTCTTATTGCTACAGGCGTATATTTGGTATCAAAACGCCCATCCATCTCATCACCATCCTCTTAGTCCTCTTGTCTAATCGCCCATATATCCCAATTATAGAAAGCTTGCGCGGCTGTGCAGCATCTGCGGTTTGTTGTTATCATTTTGTATGGGGAACGGTAAATTATATTGAAGCACCTTGGGCACGTAATCTAAGTTATTGGGGACAATATGGCGTGACCTTATTTTTTGTCTTGTCGGGATTGGTCTTGCCCTTGGCTCTATTGCGTTACCAGTACCAAATAACACATTTTTTTACGTTTATAAAGAAGCGAATATGGCGTTTGGAGCCGCCCTACTTATGCTCTATTATAATCACCATAATTTACTTGGCATTACAAGCTTGGCGGCACCAACATCCATTAGAATTCTCATGGTTGAATATAAGCTTACATATTGGTTATCTCATTCCATTCTTTGAAGAAGAAGCTTGGCTCAACCCTGTATATTGGTCACTTGCTGTAGAATTTCAATACTATTGTTTACTAGGACTCATTTTTCCAATTTGGACATCCCCACATTTAATACTGCGTTGTAGTTGTTATATATTCCTATTGGGGCTGAGTTTAGTCAGCAATCAGAAAGATCTCGTTTTTCGATGGCTACCACTTTTTTTAATCAGTGGCAACTATATATTGTATCAGCAAAAATACCTCTCAAAAATAGAATTTAGGGGTATTTTCATCGTCTGTCTCTTGTTTCTAAACTATCTGTTAACAATAGAGCACAGCATTGTGGTGGTAAGCACTTTACTGCTTGTGCATTTTTTTCCATTTTTTAATCCTAAATGGTTAGCTTGGCTCGGTCGTTGCTCTTATGGCTTATACTTATTGCATTGGACTGTTGGACAGGCACTAATAAATGTCTTATCACACCATTATCGTTTGCCTTATGAAAAAGTTTTAGTACTTTTGATAGGCTATGGAGTTAGTGTACTAACGGCTAGTTTTTTTTATTATTGGATAGAAAAACCAAGTAAAATTAAAGCACATCAAATAAGAATGTCTAGCATTGATAACTAACTATTAATCAAATCAATACTCTTTTAATTTGACGATCCAGCTTAGTACTCGATAATTATTTTTTAATTAAACTTATCAAATACTCAGGGATTACATACTAAAATTGAACATTAACTCTTGTTAAAAATATATTACTTAAATTATTCTGCAATTTTATTCTTAATGTTAACTTAAATTTTTTTGACAAAATCAATAAATTATTGTTTTGACAATTGTTTATTACCTATCTTAATCTAAATTAATCCTCATTATTGAATGTTGAATATCATATGATGGTTAGTTAGTTTTAGTCCCTTAAGTTGCTTTATCATGTATACTTTTTCCTCTACATACTGGCGCCTATTGTTTACCGGCCTTTTTTGTTGGTGTTGTGTGAGTTTGTGTTATGCTCAAATGACCAAGCGAACTTCTCAAACAATAGAGATTGGAAGTGCCAAAACCTTACGGTTAGATGTTCCCAATGCCAAGATTTTTTGGCGTACCACTAAAGGAAGGCGTGTTATTATAGAAACACAAGTAGAATTATCTGTTCCTAATGAGGCTTTGCTAAATTTTATTATGAATAACGGTCGCTACGAGTTGACCTGCCGAATTAATGAGCGAACCAAACAAATGGTTTTATCGTCTAAAAGAGATCGCAATATCCTCATTGTAAAAGGAGAAGAATGCCAAGAGAGCGTTGTATATACCATTTTTGTTCCTTCATACCTACGTCCTACCAAACAATAAATACCATTTTCTTCCTTGTTTCTACGGAGCCAATCGTTCAATTTTCCATTTTTTAGGCTCTAACTCTACTAAAGTATAGCGCAAACGGTCGTGCAATCGGCTGCTCCTTCCCTGCCAAAATTCAACTTGATAAGGCTGTACTACATAACCGCCCCAATGTGGTGGTTTAGGCAGTTGCTCCTGATCGGCATACCTCTTCTCCAACTCCTGCACGTTATCTTCCAATATCTTTCTATCAGTAATAATACGACTCTGTGCCGAAGCCCAAGCTCCTATTTGACTGCCTTTAGGTCTACTCTGAAAATACGCGGTAGAAACCTCTTCAGCAAGACGCTGTGCTGTTCCCAGAATACGGACTTGACGTTGCAAGGTTCCCCAAAAAAACACTAAGGATACATTGGGGTTCTCGGCCAATTCTGTTGCCTTGGCACTGTCATAATTGGTATAAAAACGAAATCCTCTTTCCTCTATTCCTTTTAACAACAAAATACGAGCAGATGGAATGCCATCTTTGTTGACCGTAGCTAAAGTCATGGCATTGGGTTCTAATTGGTCTGCTGCTTGGGCTTGTGCAAACCAGTGCTCAAATTGTGCAATTGGAGACTCTAACAAGTCTGCTTCTTCTAGAGTGGCCAATTTATAATCTATCCGTAAATCTTCTATTGAAGGAGAATCTTGTTTACTCATTTTATAAAATTATACCTTGTGAAATTCGATAATTCTTACTAGACCAACAATACAATCCCAAAAATGTTGGTCGTGTAATAGACATTATCACGACTAAATTCGTAGCGAAAAAAGCATCTTTTTCCCTCACTCATCGTTAAAAATTGATTCCATAGCACTGCTATGAACTAAATACGCTAGTACTTTTGTACCTTTTAGGTACAACCCACGCAGATCGCTTTGCGAGTGCCTTGATTGATGAAAAAACCTTACTTTTTGTCTCTGTACAACTCCAGTCGTGATAA
>JBGCDW010000252.1:0-3430 GCA_045105775.1 Aureispira sp. | reverse complement strand
ATCAGCCTCTTAGCAAGGAATTGGTAGTCCAACTCCTCCAAAATGGCTAAATTATTACCTTAATTTTTGATTTTTATAGAAAAAATAGCCCCAAATATTTGCAGTTGTCAAAATATGCCGTATATTTGCAATCGCTTCGTTGAACAAGCACACAGTCTACAAGCCCTGATGGCGGAATTGGTAGACGCGCTGGATTCAAAATCCAGTTCCTGCAAGGGAGTGGGGGTTCGATTCCCCCTCGGGGCACTTTAGAGTCTGATAATCTTTTGATTATCAGGCTTTTTTTGTTTTGTAGGAAGTTTTGGAGGGACAAAAACGGGAAAATTTGTACATTGAAGCACTTGTCAGTGAGAGAGTTATAGGAAAGTCAAAGTCAAGGATGAAATAACCGATCACGTAATAATGTCTAATAGATTAAAAAACAAAAAAGGAGTAAAGAATAAGATGCAGCCATTAATTGATAGCTATATGAGATATTCAAGTAAGAAAAAAAATAATCAACTCCCATCGCAACACTGCTTCTAAGCCTAACAAGACTATTTTTTTTTAAATAAAAGTACACTAAAAATGGAGAGGCCTATTGTAGATAACCTTTATTCCCAACTAGAGCAATTAATTCGCTGATCTCGTCAAAGTATTGTTCAAGTGGTGAACTTGACAATGGTTTCTACTTATTTTGAGATTGGAGGAATGATAGTTGAATATGAACAAGATGGAAAAGAGCGTGCAGAATATGGTTCTAGTCTCCTTAAAAAGCTTTCTGAAAAACTCTCTAAGGATTTTCCGTACAAAATCTTGAAAACATGCGCAAGTTCTATCTTGTGTATTCAAAATCCCAGACAGTGTCTAGGAAAACTAAAACTCCTTCTTTTGCACTAAGTTTTTCACACTATCTAAAGCTTATAAGAATTAAAAATGTAGAAGAGCGGAGTTTTTATGAAATTGAAGCGATTCAAAATAATTGGAGCCTAAGAGAGTTGCAAAGACAGTTTGACAGTGCATTGTATCAACGGCTGTTATTGAGTACTGAAAAAAGTAAAGTAAAAGAATTGGCAGAGCAGGGGCAATTAATAAGCAAACCTTCTGATGCGCTAAAAGATCCTTATATCTTGGAGTTTGTTGGATTAGAAGAAAGGGGATCTTATTCTGAAAGTGACTTAGAAAATGAACTAATAAATAAACTTGAAGCATTTTTGCTTGAACTGGGTAAGGGGTTTACATTTGTTGCTAGACAAAAAAGGATTTCCTTTGATGAAAAGCATTTTAAAATTGATTTGGTCTTTTACAATCGGCTTCTAAAATCGTTTGTTCTTATTGATTTAAAAATTGGTGAATTAAAACATCAAGATCTCGGCCAGATGCAAATGTATGTAAACTACTATGATCGTTTTGTAAAACTAGAGGAGGAGAATAAAACAGTAGGGATTATCTTATGTCAGGATAAAAGCGATACATTAGTTGAAATAACGCTCCCCAAAGACAATGAGCAGATTTTTGCAAGTAAATACTTAACAGTACTCCCTAGTAAAGAAGAATTAATTAGGCTAATTGAAGAGCAATAAGATTGAGATTAGTTCAAGATGTTAGCTTAGGAAGAACCCCATACCCCAAAAAATGGTAAACCATATTACATGATTTACAACCCCACTAGATAAGTGAACTCCATAGATGCAGCCGCTTCGATTCTTCGGTCTTACAATTGTCAAAAAAGTCAAATAAATGTCATAAAACGCTAAAAAAGCGTAGACGATATTACCTGAATTATAAACGCCCCTCGGGGCACTAACTGCATGTAGTATCGTAACACATGTATGGAACTAAAACCGCTTAAACACACTGTTTAAGCGGTTTTTTAATTCATTGCTCTTCCTTCGGGAAGAGAAAACTCTAAAGTGCTAAAAATGCCCTAGAGGCTATTTAAAGTCCTTTTTGAGTGAAAGTTTCTCGATTTTGTCCCCCCTTTACAGATCTAATGTAAAGGGGGGACTTTTTTGTCTGGGGCCAAGCTAACTTTTTAGAACAATTTTTGCTACAAAAATGATAACTAAAAAGCAACTACCCATGATTACCTTTTCGACTGTATTCAATTATAAGTCAAAGCAACTTTTAAAAAACGGCACCAGTACTATTCATATCTGTGGCTATGTGAAGGGAACACCGCAAAGAACATCTATTCAAGCATTAAATTGATCGCTGTATTGGTGGTTAGGGGTAGGAGGGGGCCTTGTTAGAAATGGAATCGTTGCTTTTTGGGGTTTATGAGTAATGCAAAACGAACCTTTTGTATCTCTCCAAATATAGCATTTGTTCTAATGGAAATTGTATAGTAGCTTTAGGCTTTGCAACTGCATCAAAAAAAGATCTATCAAAAATGTTCTGGGCAGAAAAATACATAGATGCCGCCTACCAGTGGGTATGCCAAAAACGCAAAGACTATCATTTTAACAATGAAGTGTGGCATTTGCGTGTCCATTGGCAAGAAGAAAGAGCCCAATTGTTAGAGGATTTAAAAGCGCAGTGTTTTTCTTTTGATTTGGTCAAAAAAATTAGCACAGCTGATCGAACTACTTTTCTATGGACGGCAAAAGATGCCTTAGTCCTAAAAATAATGGCCTTACATTTAGAAAAAAAGATAAAGCCAACACTCAGTGACCAAATTTATCACTTGAAAGCGGAAGCAGGACAAGAAAAAAGAGGGAGCAAAAAAGCGGTAAAGAAAGTCTTTGAACAACTACCAAACCATACATTTGTTTGTCGTACCGATGTTAAGGGCTATTATGCCAGTATACAACACGACTTACTGCTTCAGCAACTTCGCCCTTATGTGGATTGCCCCTATCTAATGAAGTTGCTAAAGAAATTCTTAGCTCATGCGATCAATGACAAAGGATACATCCATACTTGTAAACAAGGGATTCCTCTTGGTGCTCCACTTTCTCCTTTATTGGGAGCCTTGTTCTTAAAGCCATTAGATGAAAACATAACCGCCCTCAAAGACATTTATTACCTACGTTTTATGGATGATTGGGTTATTTTAGCCCCTACCCGCTGGAAGCTAAAAAAGGCCATTGCGGTTATGAATAAAACGCTGAATGGCTTGCAACTCCAAAAGCACCCTGACAAAACTTCTATAGGGCGTATTACAGCAGGCTTTGATTTCTTAGGCCACCACCTGAGTATTGAAGAGGAGGGAGTCGCTCCAAGTTGTCCCTTAGAAGAAAAACTGGAAGAAATACCAGTTCCTCTTCAAAAGGTCATCAAAAAACATATTGCTAAACCGCTTGTAATAACAAGGCCTATTTCTGCGGTTCGACATTCTAAAAGGCACTGCCACCTTACTTTGGCAGCAAAAACAATTCAGAATTTTCTGAATAAATGTACCCAGCTTTATGAGCAAGATGCGTGCCTTGTGCGTATGGGTACTTATGTG
>JBGCDW010000251.1:0-6736 GCA_045105775.1 Aureispira sp. | reverse complement strand
CAAAGCTTCTGGATTCTCTTAGGCTTGGTCGCCATTGCCATTCGTATCCTATTCTCTTGGCAGCCCGAATGGTGCGAGGCATGGTATGCGCGTGGCTTGTATCCTTACTTGCATGAGCTGTTATATGTACTGTTTGCATGGTTGCCCTTTCCTGCTGTCTATCTGTTTTTTATAGGATTGGGAATTTGGTTGGTAATGGTCTTTCGGCGTTATCGTATACATCGACATAGAAAAAAGGCTGGCTTGCCGCCCGAAGGCAGTTATCTCAAGGGATTTTTTGCTTTTTTGATGGGTTTGGTGTTTTGGTTTTTGTTGTTGTGGGGGTACAACTATGCGCGCGTGCCTATGCACCAACAATTGGAGTTGGATGTGCCAGAGGCGATGAATTTTGAATCGATTTGGGAGGAGGCACAGTATATTAAAAATGTCTGTATACAAGCACGTAGGGCTATTCCCAAGGCGGATACTTTTGCACTGACCAAGGCGGCATATCCTGATAATTTGGAAGTAATCATGCGGCAATCGCTTACCAAAGTCTTGGTGCATTATGGCTATGATACGAGTTGGCAAGTACGTGGTCGCGCCTTGTATCCTGGCACCTTGTTGCGTTTTAACAGTTCTGGGGTGTATTTTCCTTTTGTTGGAGAGGGGAATATTGATGGTGGGATGAATCCCATTTCACAGCCTTTTACAATGGCACATGAATTGGCACATGGCTATGGTTTTGGAGATGAAGCTGTGTGTAATTTTTGGGGCTTTATGGCTTGTATCACGACCGAGCATCCAGCTATACAATATTCGGGATATTTGATGTATTGGCGTTATGTGTATGGGGCTTTGATGGAGTTTATGACCGAGGAGGATTACCTACTAGAACGCGCTACGATTTCGAGGGGAATGCACAACGATGTAGAGGCTATTTATGCTACCTTGGACAGTTATCCGCCCTTCATTCCGTTCTTACAACCTGCTGTTTATGATGTCTTTTTGAAAGTGCAAGGAGTAGAAGAAGGCATAGAGAGTTATGATAGGATGGTGCTGCTCGTTTCTAGTTGGCGCAAGCAAAAAAATGATTCTTAAATTTATCTCGGATTATTTCTGACAATTTAGTCTTAGTTTAAACTAATTTCTCTTTTCTTTGTTTTGGAATATAATTATGTATCTGTAGAATTGCTTGCTAATTCTACCATTTATCAACTATAAAAACAAACCAACTATGGCTTTTGAATTGCCCGATTTGCCTTATGCAAAAGATGCTCTAGTACCTCATATTGATGAACAAACAATGACCATTCACCACGGTAAGCACCACAATGGTTATGTTACTAAGTTAAACAAAGCTGTTGAAGGTACTGATTTGGAAGGCAAAGAGCTTGAGGATATCCTCAAAAATTTAGATCTGAACAACAAAGGTGTACGCAACAATGGTGGTGGACACTTCAATCATAGCCTTTTCTGGAAAGTAATGTCTCCTAATGGTGGAGGACAACCTTCGGGTGCTTTGGCTGATGCCATCAACACTGCTTTTGGCTCTTTTGATGAATTTAAAAACCAATTTTCTGCGGCTGCCAAAACTCGTTTTGGTTCTGGTTGGGCTTGGTTGTGTGTACACAGTGGTGGTAAAGTAGAAGTTTGTTCTTCTCCTAACCAAGATAATCCATTGATGCCAGGTGTTGGCTGTGGTGGTTATCCAGTCTTGGGCTTGGATGTTTGGGAACACGCTTACTATCTCAATTATCAAAACAAACGCCCTGATTATGTAGAGGCTTTCTTTAGTGTTATCAACTGGGAAGAAGTGTCTAAATTATATGAGGCGCACAAATAAGCACGATACTCGTATCGTAAATTATCAAAAGTTTTCTTGGGCTTGTCCTGAGAAAACTTTTTTGTTTTTCATTGAAGTTGTTTAAAAATGGAATGGTGTTGATAATGAGTACTAATTTGGTTCTAACCGAGCCATAGGCGAGCTCACAAAGTAATCAAGGCGAAAATTTAGCTCATAGCAGCGCTATGGGGTCAATTTTTAACGATGAGTAGGGCAAAATTAGCTTTCATTAGCGACATTAGGCTAAATTTAAACAACTTCATTGCACGTTTTTGTATTTTTGAGTCTTTATTGTAAAAATTACCAAGCACCACCATGCTGAATAAATCGATAGAGTACCTAAAAGGAATAGGCACGGCCAAAGCAGATATATTCAAAAAAGAATTGGGTATTTATTCCTACATCCAACTGCTACAGCACTACCCTTATCGTTATGTGGACAAAACCAAATTTCACCAAATCAAAGATGTGGTGCAAGAGGGAGAGTATGTACAAATCAAAGGTATTCTTAGGCGAATTCAGACCATTGGAGAAGGGCGCAAACGACGCATGACAGGCGTATTTAGAGATGAAACTGGATTCATGGAATTGACTTGGTTTAAAGGACTCAGTTGGGTGCAAAATCTACAAGTGGGGGTAGAATATATTGTGTATGGCAAACCTACGATTTACAAGGGCAATGTGAGTATCATACATCCCGAAATGACCGTTCTTAGCGAAGCAAAAAAAGCCAATGCCCCGACTTTGGAGCCACTCTACTCCACGACCGAAAAAATGCGCACCAAACGCCTCGATACCAAAGGTATACTAAACATCATGCGCAATTTATTTCTACAATTGCACCCCCAACGCGCCAATATTCCCGAAACTCTACCCGATTATCTCATCGAAAGCTTGCGTCTACCCAGCCGTTACAATACTTGGATTGGCATTCATTTTCCGCGCAACAAACGCCAATATGAACAGGCACAACGACGCATAAAATTTGAAGAATTTTTCTTTTTGCAATTGCGAATGCTGCATACCCAACAGAAAAAAAAACAAGGCATCAAAGGTTTTATTTTCTCTAAAATTGGGGAATACTTTCAGCGTTTTTATGAGAACAACCTCCAATTTGAACTGACCAATGCCCAAAAAAGGGTGATCAAAGAAATTAGGGCTGATATAGCTACAGGGCGGCAAATGAATCGTTTGCTCCAAGGAGATGTGGGAAGCGGTAAAACTATTGTAGCGTTTATGTGCCTACTCATTGCACTAGACAATGGCTTTCAAGCAGCACTGATGGCTCCTACCGAAATATTAGCCCAACAGCACTATCAATCGTTGTTAGAGATGGGTGCAGGTTTGGGCATTACCATAGAAATTCTCACAGGCACCGTCAAGGGAAAACGACGCAAAGATATTCTCCAACGTCTTCAAGAGGGAGCAGTTCATTTGCTCATTGGCACTCATGCTCTCATTGAGGATCCTGTTATTTTTAAGAATTTAGGCTTTGTAGTGGTAGACGAACAGCATCGTTTTGGGGTCGTTCAACGTGCACGCATGTGGCGCAAAAACCCTGTCAATCCGCCTCATATTCTAGTCATGACAGCCACCCCTATTCCCCGAACGCTTGCCATGACTGCCTATGGAGATTTGGATGTTTCAGTCATTGATGAAATGCCCCCAGGGCGCAAACCCATCAATACCTTTCACAAATACGAAAGTCAACGCCTCTGGACTTTTGGCCGCATGAAGGAAGAAATTGCCAAAGGCCACCAAGTTTATGTCGTCTATCCACTCATTGAGGAATCTAGTTATGATGGTTTGGCTGATGTCAAAGATTTGATGGAGGGCTATGCTACTATGGAACGAGAATTCCCCAAACCCCAGTACCAAATTTCGGTGGTACACGGCCGCCAAAAACCTGCCGATAAGGAAGCAGAAATGAAGCGTTTTGCACGTGGCGAAACACACATCTTAATGGCAACTACCGTCATTGAAGTAGGCGTGAATGTGCCCAATGCCAGTATTATGGTTATTGAAAATGCCGAGCGATTTGGGTTGGCACAACTGCACCAATTGCGGGGGCGCGTAGGGCGTGGCGGGGGGGATGCTTATTGTATTTTAATGACAGGCTTTAAGCTCTCGGCTGGTGGACGCGCAAGAATGCAAATTATGGTCGAAACGACAGATGGTTTTAAAATATCCGAAGCGGATCTAAAACTGCGTGGCCCTGGCAATATTGAAGGCACCCAACAATCGGGCGTACTCAATCTCAAACTCGCTAGTATTGTCGATGATGGCGAAATTTTGCGCGCGGCCAGAGATATTGCAAAAAAAATACTGGAAGAAGACCCTACCTTGGAATTGCCCAAGCACCAACCACTCTTAGAGGAATTGCAACGCAGCCAACGCAAACATGGTTTTGGACAAATTAGCTAAATCCTACTCTTCTTCTTCTAAATACTTTGGAAATATATTAGGCTGTCGGTCAAAATGCAAGCCCTTTTCATAACTAAACAATGGCTTTTGATCTGCATCTAGCATCTTATTATACAAAACAATAGAATCAGGGGTAGCAACTCCCGAAACTTCCACATACTTAATAACATCTGATAAGTTGCGACTGCAGGGCTCGCCCATAATGGTAAATTTATTGACGGATGCTCGTTTGACCACCGCTGTACAACCTTCATAATACTCTAAGTCCTCTGGATCTAAATTGGGCAAAGGATCTCGCTTGCGCCAATCCCCTGTATAGCGTTCCTTGTCTGGCAAATCATACATCACAAT
This sequence comes from Aureispira sp., assembly GCA_045105775.1. Lineage (GTDB taxonomy): Bacteria > Bacteroidota > Bacteroidia > Chitinophagales > Saprospiraceae > Aureispira. The sequence continues at coordinate 2,136 of JBGCDW010000251.1, read as the reverse complement.
CTCTAAGGTTTCTCGATCTCGTTTTTTGAAATTCCATACTTCTTGTGATAATAAATCATTGGGACGATCCTCTTGCAACCAACAAATGTACAACCATCGTTCCTGTCCACGCTTAGGCCAAATAGGCACGGCGATCAATTCCTGACTGCGATACAGTGGCGAATTTTCCTGTCTTGCCTGAATTTTATTGGAAAATAATCCTAAAAACATGTAGTACAGTTTATCCAAGCGATTTTCCGTCTCCTCAATTTCTTGTCGATTCTTACTGCGTTCTAGATAATTAAATTGTTCTTTGCTACAGGCCGTGAATAGCATCAAGACCAGCCCTACTATTGGGAGTAAGTTATTGGATATTTTCATAAATAGACTCCTCTAATTTGTATGATAATAGTTGTGCCATAGCACGCCAAAAAAGATCTAAAGATCATAACCCTTGGCAATAAACACACCGTCTTCTCTAAAATGTGCTTCAAACTCTTCGTCTGTCTGAGTAGATCTTAAATCCACTTCATAGGAAATATCCCCATTACTATATTGCACCATTGCTGCTTCTTCAATGCTATGATCCTCAAAATGAGTACTAACAGAAGCTACAATATTTTCGGGTAAATCTTCAACATCTAAAGAAATTTCTGTCAATAATAAATGGCCTGTTACCGTAATTTCGACTTCAAAATCTACTTCTCCATTATCAAATGAAGCTTCATAAATTTTGGCAGGAACTTCCCAGCCCCATTCCACGTCACTTAGAGAAACCTCAGGATAATACTCTTTGAATACGCGCAAAATTTCATTGGGTACATAAATGTCACTCATGATTATGCTTTTATAGCTTATGATAATTTTAGTTTAATAAACGTTATTGCGAAACGAGGTGAGGCTATAGTTGATAACCAATTCCAAGGGGGTTATCAACTATAGCAAAGTGCCTGACAACTCCTCCATTTTTTTTTGTCTTGTACCTAGATTCAATCCTCTTGAAAGATAACTCGAAACGCGTCTACTGTATGTTGCAAGCCTTGATAAAAATCAAATTGAGGGTCGTACGCCAACAAACGTTTTGCTTTAGAAATATCAGCCTGAGAATCTCGAATATCTCCTGCCCTAGGTGCTCTGTGAACGGGTTTCTTGTCGGGTACACCTGCTGCTTTGCAAATCCCTTCAAATAATTCTAAGACACTGTAACGTCCTCCACAACCTACATTGTATACTTCATTTAGTGCTTCTGAATGGGTGGTCAATAAGGCTTTGATGTTAATTTGCACCACATTTTCTACATAAGTAAAATCTCTCGTTTGTCCGCCATCTCCATTGATAAAAATAGCTGTATCCTTAAAACAAGCATCTGCAAACAAAGGAATAACTGCGGCATACGCTCCTTTGGGACTCTGACGAGGGCCAAAAACATTAAAATACCGAAATCCAACAAATTCCATGTCGTACAAACGACCAAAATTTTCTGCAAAAAGCTCATTCGATAGTTTAGTGATGGCATAAGGAGACAAAGGTTTGCCTATTCTATCTTCTATTTTAGGTAAGTTCGGTTCATCGCCATATACCGAGGAAGAAGAAGCGTACACAAACCGTTTAATTCCTGCTTCATAAGCCGCAAAAGCCATGTTTACAAAACCATCTACATTGTGGGCGGTGGTGTTGTAGGGTTCTTTGATAGAACGGGGAACCGATCCCATAGCAGCTTGGTGGCATACGACATCTACGCCTTCACAAGCGCGTTTGCAGGTTGATAAATCCCGAATATCTCCTTCTATAAATTCGTAATTCTCATACTCCAAAAAAGGGGTGACATTCTCTCGGTGTCCTGTCAAGAAGTTATCCAATACGCGCACTTTTCCAACTTGATGCTTGAGTAGATAGGTTACAATATTCGACCCTATAAACCCTGCACCTCCCGTTATCAAAATTGTTTTATCGGCCAATGAGCCTTCGTGATAAGCTATATCGTACATGCTTATTTTATTTTAAATTTAATTGTTTTTAAGTAGGTGGACAAAATAAATGTTAACTAAAAAAATGGAGTATTTTTATTCAGATCAAGGCGAAAAACGGAGTCTTAGCGGGCTAAGACGAGTATTTTTAACGATGAGCTGGAGAAAAATAACCATTTTTTGTTTGGAG
>JBGCDW010000250.1:0-3571 GCA_045105775.1 Aureispira sp. | reverse complement strand
TTGGCTACAGCATCAACCGCTCTTGGAGGTGCAAGAAAAGCTAGGCCACCGTTTTGCGAGTAGTACGGAGCGTTACCAATTACAAGCAGTTCAGAGCTTACAAGAGGCGTTAGAAAAATATCATCCTTTGGCCTAAGAATACTTTTATTTTCAATTGAAAAATAAAAAGAATGAATAGAACTTTTTATCTTGTAGTTGTGGGGAAAGCTTGGGGTTTAGAATGTTCTTTGAAAGGTTGAGATAGGAAGTTTGGTAGTTGGTTGAAAGCTTGTGCTAGGGCAACAGCTCTATACGGGACAAGCAGAATTGGAATGAAGAGTTACCGTAATAACTGGGTGAATTATTCTGAAATCGTTGAAATTCCTTCAAATATGGCTGTTGGTGCTGATTCTTATGCACTAGAAAGGGCCGTAGGTGATCGAGGGAACAAGGTATTTGAGTTGAGTAATCATTTGGGTAATGTCTTGGCTACGGTTTCAGATAAGAAGTTGGGGCGTGTTTTGGACTCTACTAGTTTTGTAGCGGCTTATTATGAGGGGCAGGTGCAGAGTGCTCAGGACTATTATGCTTTTGGTTGGAATATACCTAGTCGGAAGTTTAATACGGGTAGTTATCGACATGGTTTTAATGGCAAAGAAAATGATAGTGACTTTGGGGAGCAGTTGATACAGGATTATGGATTTAGGATTTATAATCCTTTGATAGCTAAATTCCTTAGTGTTGATCCGCTTGCTCGTGATTATCCATTTTATACACCTTATCAGTTTGCAGGGAATAGTCCTATAAGATTTATTGATTTAGATGGTTTAGAACCAAACGATCCCCCAGTTTTCGTATTTGAAGGTTTTGGCGAGAGTACTGGAGCTATGAGATTGAAAGTAACTTCTGCGTTTGAAGATATGAGACAAAATGGACCAGATAACGTTAGGCGTGTTATGAATACTATCGCTAATGCAACTGATGAATATGGAAATAAGTTAGAAGTTACCATAAAAGCATGTCCAGATGTTTGTATATCTCCTAAAGTTCCTCCTGTTTCTAGTATGAATAGAGTTATTGTATTATGGCCTAATTCGGATGTGCTAGATAGAGTGGCTTATGCAGGAAAAGAAAAAGGAACATGGGTAGCGGATGATTTTACTGCTACTTTAGGAAATGAACTAAAGCATGTGTATGATTATTTCACTAAAAGAATATGGACGCAAGAAGATGCTGTAGCAGCAATTATAGAGGGAAGAGAAGATGAAATCCCAGAGCATGAATATATTACTGTACCTGGCTCAAATGAAGTACTAAATATATTAGAACTAGAATCCAACTTATTCACAAATGATATAAGAGAATGGAAAGGATTGCCATTAGAGAATGTTATGGGGCACGAAGGAGGACAAAGGTTTGATTCTACAGAGGAGCGAGATGATTTTATAGAAATAAGAAACAGAGCTGCTGCGAAAGTCAGAAGAATGGAGAAAATGAGAGAGGAAATGATTAAAAAAATGCAATCAGAAAAAGAAAATGATGACAATAATGGTAAATAAAATTATTCCTTTCTGTGGAATTATAGTTTACTTTTTTTTAAACAGTAGTATGAATCTTGAACCGTCTGTTGAAAATAGGCAAAAACCTTGTGAGATAGATTCAATGTGTTATGAAATTTTACAGAAAGAAAGTACAGATAACTGGAAAGACTTTTTTAGAGAAGGGAATTCATTACCAAAAGATTCTATTAATCTTTGTGTAGTAGATTCGCTATTTAATGAATTTGTAATTCATTATAATATGAGTTTGGCAACGCGTTTTGAAAGAGACTATGAAAAAGATAGCTTAATTGCTGAATTTAGTCTTAAAGCTACAGATTATTGTGTACAAATTGTTTCTTATCATTATAAAGACGAAATACAAATGCTATTGAGTTGTTTGCATAAAGATAGAATTAATGATTATGAACACTGGCGACATAATTATTTTGGTATGTTGAGTGAGAAAGGGATGGGTCATTTTTATTTAACACTGAACCAAACAGCACGAAAAATTGTGTACTACAAACCATAGAAAAATAGGAAAGCGGTGTTCCTCCTCAGAAGTAGCCAGTCCAGAGCCTTGCCAGTAGTTAAAAAAACTACCACTTGCTAGTCGCTGCGTTCTGTCATGGCTCTGGGTGCTACATGTTCGTTGTCACGGCGGTTCTCCTGCTTATAGCCTCGGCCAAGCCTACGTTACAAGCACTACACCGCCCTAGTATGCGTCCCTGCGAGGAGCCGCCCAGCTGCGGCCAGAATTGATAAGACTTTATTTTTCAATTGAAAAAAATAAAAGGCTGTTTGGCCTTGCCTAAAAAAGCCCCTAGTTGCAAAAAGCAATTAGGGGCTTTTCAGGTTGTTACCCATCGCCCAAGAATTGGGCTTTCCTGTGCTATACTGGTCGCTCCATACGCTATCGGGAACGCCAGGGATAAACCCATTTTGTCTCCTCTTTTTCTAGTCGCTGGTTGCGCCTAATTCTTAATAGTGGTGTGCTTATTTTTATTCCGCGTTGCTCCATAAAAATAAACTTGGAGCTGCGCCAGTCGCTGCCATCGCCACAGGAGCAGCCGCGCGACTGCCACAGCTCCAAGGGATTTACTTGGTGTAGACTCTTTATCTAATTCTTCTTTAGTTAAAGCTTTGGTTTTGGTTGGTTGTTTACTATTGTTCTCAACTTTTTTCTCTCAATTATAGCATCTATTACATTGAGTATAGTTTCCTTGTCTTCTTCATCTAAATCTTCTATTGAGCGAATTCGAGCAATCAAGGAAGTTTCTACGGCTTCTTCTATATTGTTTAATTGTTTATCAGGATAAACAATTTCGTCTAAAGATAACCCAAAGAATTTAGCTGCTTTGAGTAACATATCAAGAGTGATATTTCTTTCCCCTTTTTCTATTCTGTTATAGTTGGCTGGATCTACTCCAAGCACATCAGCTACTTGTTTTTGCTGTAGTCCATGTTGTTCTCTCAGCTTTTTAACATTTTCCCCAATCTTCATAAATGGCATTTTTATACCGTGTAAAATAGTCAATAAGACAATCACCAACAAGTTTTTAAAGTCTGTGCATTTTTCTTTTTGCTTTATTTGTCTTTGAGACAATTTTTACTATTTTTACAATTGTCCTAAAGACAATTACTGTAATGAACTATCAAATTTTAAAATAAGTAAGATGAAAAAAGACCAGCAACCAAAAAACAAAAGTGAGTTCAAGCGCGAATTAATCAACGAACACATTCCATACGAGCTAATCGCGTTATCCACCTTGCGGTATTATGCAGCCTTGCAAGAAGCTGGGCAACTAGACATAGTAGAGCATATGATGCGAATAGAGCGGATTAGTGAAGAGGAAGCAGTAGATAAGTGTATGAACATCTTTAAGGCGGTGAGTGAGAAGCAATCCAAATTTAGTGCGTCTTATGTGGACTTGTTGAGACAGGACGACATGAGCGGATTGTTTGACCGAATAAAGCAGAATTAGGATGGAGATACAGGAGATTAGAAAGCACTTGAGTATATCTCAGGTGCTTACTCATTACGGCCTAGA
>JBGCDW010000249.1:0-5616 GCA_045105775.1 Aureispira sp. | reverse complement strand
CTACTACCAAAAAACGGTTATTTTCCTCCAGCTCATCGTTGAAAATACTCGTCTTAGCCCGCTAAGTCTCCGTTTTTCGCCTTGATCTGAATAAAAATATTCCATTTTTTTAGGTAACATTTATTTTGACCGCCTACTTAGATGTTTTAATACAAACGCTAAGTTAGGGGGTCTTGCCAATAAGGGAGCACACTTTTTAAGGAAAAGAGAGCACTATTCAAGGATTGTGGTTTGGTGTTTAATTTTTTCTGAAATTGTTAGGGGCTTGATTGGTCTTTTTCTTAAACCATCTACTAAAATAATGAGGATGGTTGTAGCCTAAATCAAAAGCAATTTGTTTCACCGATTTATCGGTTCCGAGCAATAAATCTTTGGCTTGCTCTAACAAAAAATCGTCAATATATTCCTTGGTGGTTCGGCCTGTTTCCTTTTTTAACAAATCACTGAGATAGCCAGAGGAGAGCAGGCATTGATTGGCCAGATAACTCACGGTAGGTTGCCCAATTTGGGATAAGTTATCGGAGTTGAAAAACTCTTTTATTTTAGTTTCTACTGTTGTCACAATATTCTTATTGAGTTTTTTTCGGCTGAGAAATTGTCGTTCGTAGAATCGGTTGCAGTGATTGAGTAATAATTCTAAATTGGAGGAGAGTACTTGTTGGCTGTGTTGGTCAATGCCCAAGTCCATTTCTTGCTGTATGAGGTGTACACAACTGGTCAGTATGGTTTCCTCTGCCTGAGATAAATGCAGGGCTTCATTAACAGAATAGGAGAAAAAATTATAGCGATCAAATTTGGCAGCCAAGGAGGTATTTCTAATCAAATCTCGATGAAAGTATAGCATCCAACCCTTCATTTCTCCAAGCTCTTGGGTATCCATTACGGTGAAGATTTGCTGGGGGGCAGTAAAGAATAAAACACCATCACTAAAGTCATAACGATTGCGGCCATAACCAAAGCCTGTTATTTTATCCTTGAGTGAAATACAGTAAAGTTCGGAGCTAAATTTTAGCCCCAACATCTGTTCTCCATAGGCTATTTGGGAGGCATCAATAATGGTAATAAGAGGATGAGCGGGGGGCGCATACTTTTTGATTTGATGCAAATGGCTCACAGATTGGATGTGTAAATCAGACTTTAGCATTGGTATTTTTTATCTTAAAAGTCGCAATAAAAATCGAATAAAAAAATACAAAGTAGGAAAAATGAATGCTTTTTTACATCTCCCAAAGCATTTATAAGCCTAGTGCTGTTGATTTTACATATTGAACAAAACATTTCACGGAAACACCTTTATCACTTCCAGGAGCCTCAATAATTATTCTTTTCCCTGGAAGTATGTTTCTAAACGTTACTGTTTCAGTTTTATATAAACCACCATTTGCCTTGTAATAATTTACATTTACACCCACCACATCTAACAAATAGGGTGTTTTGTTATCCATTTTTACCTGCAAGTCCCAGATGCCTCCAAAAACAGCATCTTTACCAAAGTTATTGGTATGAGGATTTAAGAATTTGAGTATATTTTTTCTATAATAGCCATTCTTTTTTCTAGTTTTCTCTTGCTTCTTTTTTTCGTTTTTTAATCTAAGTTCTTCTTGCACTCTAGCTTCAATTTCTTCTTCGTTTTTTTCTTTTAATTCTTGAATTTTAGCTTCAATTATTTCTTCTTGAGTTGGGCCTGTATTACAGGATGAAAATTGTATTATGAAGGTTGTTTCAAATAACAGAATAAAGAAAAAATAACGTAAACATTTCATAATTATAGGCTTCTTATATTTTATAATTTTTGCTAGTTGCAATATATGAAATGTTTTTTATGTTAAATATAGTTTTAGTGTTAAATTTGTGTATTTATATACACAGATTTTTTGAAGACAATTACTGTATGTTTATCTGTAGACTGGTTGTGAAAAATCACTTAAAATATTTGGTAGATTGTTAAAAAAATAAAAAGACACCCCTCAAAAGAGAAGTGTCCCGTGTTCTGTTCATTCAAACGCTTCACTAAATCAAGCTATTCAATCGTTCCTTAATCAAGGCATGGGCACCTATCATGATACGATCAATCAATTCTTTGCAAGTAGGTATATCATTAATTAGACCTACGACCATGCCACAAGACCAAGCTCCAATTTCCATATCTCCGTCCTTCATAATTTTAGGATATACGCCAGCTACCTCTTCAATAATATCCTCAAATTTGATGTCTTTGCCCAACTGCTCTTCCTTCTCTAGCAATCTTTGTACGGCGGCATTGTTCATTACCCGTTCTGTATTTCTTAGTGGACGCATCACCAGACGCGTGTCCAACTCTGTTGCATTCAGAATGGCCTGTTTGACATTTTCATGGATAGGAGCCTCTTGGGTAGCCATAAAACGGGTTCCCATATTGATGCCCTCGGCACCCATAGCCAGTGAAGCCACCAAGGAACGAGCATCGGCCATTCCACCCGAAGCCAAAAATGGAATTTCTAGTTCGTCATGGGCACGTGGCAGCAAAATCATATTCGGAATATCGTCTTCCCCAGGGTGACCGCCACATTCAAATCCATCCACAGAAACCGCGTCACAACCTATGGATTGTGCTTTTAGGGCATGTCTTACCGAAGTACATTTGTGAATGACTTTAACGCCTGCATCTTTTAGGTAGGGCAACACTTGTTGTGGATTGCGTCCTGCGGTCTCTACCACTGTTACACCCCCCTCAATAATGGCCTTCACATAGCCAGGATAATCTGGTGCATTCACAGTAGGCAAAAAGGTCAGATTGACAGCAAAAGGTTTATCGGTCATATCCCTACATCGTGCAATCTCATTGGCCAAATCAGCAGGTGTTCTTTGTGTCAGACCTGTAATGGTTCCTAAGCCACCTGCATTAGAAACGGCAGCAGCCAATTCAGCAAATCCAACATAGTGCATACCTCCCTGCATAATAGGGTGCTCGATGCCAAATAGCTCCGTTATTTTGGTTTTCATGTTTTATCGTATTATTGAGATAATTTATTTCAATGAATGCTTGAATATAACCTTCAACAAGTTGGAACTGTACTCCAATCTATTTATTTTATGGTGAGATAGGAGAGCGTATGGGCTTGTATTATGGTATATACGCAATAATACAAAAAAGCACCCATGTATTTAGAAAAAGGCAGTGCTGGGCAATTAGATTTTTTAAATCTATATTTTATCCAACCAAAAGTGAATTGCTTTTTATAGGATGTGTTATTCTAATTAGAAAAAATTAATGAATGAATCATAATTTAATGCAAAATACAGTTGCCTAGTTTTTCTATTTCATGCTTCTATTTTATAAGTCTTTTTATCTATTCCAACCCCTTTAATAGTTAGAGATTTCCACGATTTGGGGAGTATTGGATTTTGCTGGATAATGCCCTGGTCAGCGATGTCTAAGCCCCCAAAACCAAACAATACTGTTTGTAATAAGCCACCAGCTCCAGTTACAAAATAAGAATAATTGGCGGTAGATTTTTCCGAAAGCGCCCCAAAGGGTGCTTGTTGGTTGGGCACATAACTTTCTCTAAACAATCTAAAGGCATTTTCCACATCTCCCAAACGAGCATACAAAACGGCAAAGATAGATTTGCCCATTGCAGGGCCTTCCTCGGCTAGTTTAGGCTCATAGTATTTTAAGTCTTTCAAAATACTGGCTCGATCATCAACAATATTTAGAGGATAAGACAACAAATTTACATCTGCCTGTTTGATGCGTGCTCCAGTATAGGCGGCATGTTCTTGGGTCGTTCCGTCGGGCAATTGTAAAATTCGGATATTTGTCGCCACGTTTTTCCATGCTGGATTGGGAGCAATGGCCAGTTCTTTGGCTGCAAGGGTAGCAAATTGCAGTGCCGTGATGGCCGCGCCATTGGTAAAGGCATTGTCATCAACATTGTGGGCAAATTCATTGGCCCCAACTACATTGTTGATCGAATAGCTGCCATCACTATTAGGGCTAACCCGACTTACCCAAAAATCAGCAATGTCCTTCATGACAGGATAGCCTTTTTCTGCCAGCCATTGCTTGTTTTGTGTGGCTCGATAATAATTCCAAAAAGCAATGCCTATATCGGCTGTAATATGATGCTCAAAAGGCCCCGTCAAGGCATAAGGAGGGGTGGCTTCCTCGCCTGTATCGTCACTTTCCCAAGGAAACATGGCTCCTTTGTAGCCGTAATTCATGGCTCTTTTTTGGGCAGGAGCCAATCTATCAAAACGATAATTCACCAAGGAACGAGCAATATCTTGGTTCAGCAGCAGCAAGGGCGGCAACATCCACAATTCTGTATCCCAAAAAATATGTCCATTGTACGGCACTTGCAAGGATAACCCCATAGGCCCAATACTCAAATCCGAATCCCCACGCCCAAAAGCATACAAATGATACAAGGCCAAACGAACAGCTTGCTGTGCTTCCAAGTCGCTTTCTATTATAATGTCGCCTTCCCACAGTTCTTGCCACAAGGCTCTATGCCTGCCCAACAAGACTTCCCGATCATTTAACAAATTAAAAATAACCATTCTTTCTGACTCCGATTTTGGGTCAGAAAAGTCAGCAGTCGTACATTCTGCCCCTGTCCATGCAAATTCAAGGTTGCTGCCTTTTTGGATGCTGCTTTCAAAAGAAAGGCTATGCTCATAAGGCGAAACTATATGATGCGTCAATGGGGGGCGTAAATGTGCCCGTGTAGAATTGATGTGATGCCAAATAAAAGTGCCTGAAGTGGCGACCAAATGTTTGCCAAAGGGGGTGGTTGCCACCGACTGCAAAATGGGCATACTGGTTTCTAGGTCACGCAATACCTGATAGCTGTGCTGTGGCGTTTGATAGTTGTCAGGCGTGGTTATTTTGCCCACCACTTTGAGGTTGATGTCTGCCAATGCGGCAATTTGTACATCAATATAGCCCGTGTATTGCAGGTTGCGAAGGGCATAAATGGTACAAGCAATTTGAGCGTTGCCCTCTATCTCAAAATGGGTGGTAAAAGCCGCCCCCTTCATGTCAATGGTCTGCCTCCAATTGGTAATATTCTCGGCGGTTATTTGTTCGCCATTTATAAAGACATCCAAATTTCCGAAATCCATTCCACGCACCACTTGACTGACTTGGAGCTTTGGTTCTACATCAAACACATTGTTTAGGATGGTGTGCTGTATTCGGAAGGGCTCGGGGGCTGTGAGTAGGCCAATGCGGCCATTGGATAAGGCTATGCCAGTGTAAGGGGCTTTGTTTTGGGTGCTGATGTGCCAACCATCGTTTTTGGGAGGAGTTGTATTGGACATTGGTAGTGCTGTTTTTTTAGTTCTAATACCAATGATACGTTTTTATTTTAACTTTTTTTTTATGTAATGGGCAATTAGTTGTTCTTGGGCGTGTCAACTTTTTGGGAGAGGAGGGTGTGGATGATGTTTTAGGTATAATTGCGTCTTTGTTGATTACCATCTTCAAAATTCGATTAGATGTCGCTCCTCTGGAGCTATGAAGGTATCGCTCCTCTGGAGCTATAAAGGTGTCGCTCCTCTGGAGCTATTAAGGTGTCGCTCCTCTGGAGCTATGAAGGTGTCGCTCTTCTGGAGCTATGAAGGTGTCGCTCC